>CALJLV010000205.1 GCA_937982505.1 uncultured Desulfobacteraceae bacterium
TCAAGCAGAAGACGGCATACGAGTTTGCCTGACTTTACTGGAGTTCAGACTTGTGCTCTTCCGATCTTGGGGCACATCCGAAAAGTCCGCCTCGGCCAGCAGCTCGGCCAGAATCTCGAACAGAACCCAATGGTTGCGGACCAGGGCCTTGCCCCCCAGGGAGACAAAGGGCAGACAGGCGCGCGGGCCGTCGAAGCGGGTGCGCGCCTGGACCCCCAGGCCCACCCCGCCGGTGTAGGTGTCGATGCGCCGCGCCATGGCCGCGTAGTCCCGCCGCCGGGTGCCCATTCGCGAAGCGGCATAGCAGAAAAAGGGAATCAGGGGGCGCCGGCTTTCCGGGACCCGGCCGATCCCGCCCACGGCGCTCAGGTAGACGATCCCGGCCGTAGGCTGGGGGTAGCACAGGGCCGGCGCGACCCCGTAGCGGTCCGCGGGATGGCTCACCGGCACCCGGGGCGGGATCTCGCTCAAGGCCAAGGTGGGCAGGCAGGCGACATCCTCCACCATTTCCTGGCGCCGGGCCAGGGCCGCGGTGTCGGCCCGGATAGCCTCCGCCTCGGCGGGGCTGAGGGCCGCCTGGCGGGCGTTCAGTTCGGCCCGCTCGCGGGCCGCCTCCCGGGAGCCCATCTGGGGATCCGGGGCCAGCACGAATCGCACCCGGTGGGGATTGTCGAGAAAATGGCGCCGGATGCGCGCCTCGAAGAATCCGCCGGTGGCGATCTCGCTGTGCAAACGCGCCAGATCCGCATCGAAGCGCAGCAGGACGGCCGGATCGGCCCCGTGGAGCCAGGCCCCCGCCAGGTGCAGCAGCAGCTTGAGGCCGTAGGGATAGGGGGTGTTGGTGACCTCCTTGCGGTGGAACTCGATCTGGTGCACCGCGGAGGCCACCAGGTCAGGCGGTACCCCGTCGCGCACCAGGGCCGAGAGGGTTTCGAAGATGATCCCCTCCACGGCCGGTCCCGCGTCGGCGGCCACCTCCTTGAGCCCGCAGGCAAAGAGGGTGTCCCGGTTGTCGCCGTCGAAGCCGCTGCCGTCGGAAAGGGCCGTGCCCAGACCCGAATCCATCAGGGCGCGGCGCAGGGGAGCGCTGTCGTTGCCCAGCAGGATCTGCTCGAGAACTTCCAGCACCAGGACCTCGAAGCTGTCGCGGATATCGGCCGCCAGCCAGGCCACGCAGGCCTGGTGCTTGCGCGCCGGATCCTCCCCGGGGGCCAGGGGATAATGCTGGACCATCTGGCGCGGTGCGCTCCAGCGCGGCTGGCAGGGCACCTCGGTGCCTGGATCGATGGCGGCAAACGCGGACAGCACGCGCTCCTCGATGAAGGCCAGATGATCGGCCAAGGGCAGATTGCCGTAGGTGTAAAAGAAGGCGTTGCTCGGGTGGTAGTGGCGCCGGTGGAAGGCCACCAGTTCAGCGTGGGTCAGCCGGGGAATCACGGCCGGATCCCCGCCCGAATTGTGCCGGTAGGTGGTGTCCGGATAGAGGGCGCCGAGCAGGCCGCGGCCCAGGACCTGGTCGGGCGAGCTCATGGCCCCCTTCATCTCGTTGAAGACCACCCCCTTGTAGACCAGCCGCTCGCTGCCGTCATCGGCCGTCTCGAACTCCAGGCGGTGCCCCTCCTGCTTGAAGCTGAGCGGATCGATGAGCGGAAAGAAGGCCGCGTCCAGGTAGACATCCATCAGGTTGTAAAAGTCTTTGCGGTTTTGCGTCGAAAAGGGGTACATGGTCCAGTCCGACGCGGTGAAGGCGTTCATGAAGGTGCTCAGACTGCGCTTGAGCATGGAAAAGAAGGGATCGCGCACCGGATAGCGCCGGGACCCGCAAAGGACGGTGTGCTCCAGGATGTGCGCCACGCCGGTGGCATCGGCGGGCACGGTCTTGAAGGCCACGCTGAAGGTGTTCTCGGTGTCGGCGTTGGCCAGGTGCAGATGGCGCGCCCCGCTGGCCGGATGCACCAGGGCCACCAGGGTGAGGTCCAGTTCGGCGATGGATTCGACCCGCTCGACCCGGTACCCGCCGATGCGGTCTCCGGACTGGATGGGCGATGAGGTGGTCATGGGTGAAACTCCTTTGGCAAGCGGGCTGGAAGAGAGGCGGTTTTCCGCCGGCGAACCTGCCCGACGGTCCCGCGGCGGATATAGACGGCGCCAAACCGCGAAAATGGCAGCCATGCTAAGAAAGACCCCGATGAAAGTCAATCCGCACAGGACCGGCGCACCGTGAGAAACCCACGTGCCGTCATGGATGCCTGGGGGCTGAGGCCCAATAAGGCCATGGGGCAGAACTTTCTTCACGCGCCGCGGATCGTGGACCGCATCGTGGCGTCTACCGCCGCCGGCCCTCAAGAGACCCTGCTGGAAATCGGCCCGGGCCTGGGCGCCCTGACCCTGGCGCTGGCCGACCGGTGCGCCCGGCTGATCGCGGTGGAGAAGGACCCCCGGATGGTGCCTCTGCTGCGGGCCGAACTGATCGCCGCCGGACATGAACAGGTGGAGATTGTCGAGGCCAGCATTCTGGATCTGGACCTGGCCGCCCTCGCCGGTCCCGGCGCCCCCATGGTGGTCCTGGGCAATCTGCCCTACAACATCTCCTCCCAGGTCCTGGTGCATCTGGTGGCGCATCGGGCGGTCATCGACCGGGCGGTGCTCATGTTCCAAAAGGAGCTGGCCGAGCGGATCACGGCCCGTCCCGGCGGGCGGGACTATGGCCGCCTGACCGTGGTCCTGGCCTACTGCGCCCAGGTGCGCCCGCTCTTCACGGTGGGGGCCCAGAATTTCTTTCCCCGGCCCAAGGTCGACTCCACCGTGGTGGAAGTACGCTTCACGGCGCCCCCGACCCCGGTACGGGACGAGGCGCTATTTGCCAGGGTGGTCCAGGCGGCCTTCGGCCAGCGGCGCAAGACCCTCAAAAACGCCCTTTCGGGCAGCGCCCTGCCCCTGGATCCCGCCGCGGCCGAAGCGCTGCTGGCGATGGCCGGCATCGACCCCCGGCGCCGCGCCGAAACCCTGACGGTGGCCGAGTTCGCGATGCTCAGCGACGGCCTGGGCGACTGGCTGGCGGCCAAGGGATAGCCGCTGCAAACGCCGATGAACCAGCGCCGGCGGCTCGCCCTCAGGGCTTCCCCTTGCCGGGGCGCACCGCGGCGTCTAGAACTCCAGCACCATGCTGTCCAGGGCGGCGTAGGGCCTGAACGGCCGGCCGGCCTCCCGGGCCACCCGGCCCGGGACCACCACCTTGGAGTCAAGCTGGGCGTAATCGACGAAGGTGCGGCCATCGATGCGCACCGTCATCCCACCCTGGGGCGTACTGACCAGAACGAGGGCCTTGGTGTTGCGGTATTGTTCGGCCAGCTCCGGCAGACCCAGGCGTTCGGCCTGGCGGCCGATGTCCACCTCCTGGTAAAAACGCGAGGTCTGCTCGAGGCGATGGGCGTTCTCGGCGCCGATGGTGTCCAGAACCCGGTTCAATGCGCTGTTCATGGGCGGTCTCCTTTCCGTTGGGCGACCTTTGAAAAGCGGGTTGCCGCTGACGACTGAGGCCCCAAGGTAGCCCCGAACCGTGAGGAGTCAACTCCCGGCCCGCCGGGTCCCCGACCGGGTTGAACAACAGGCTGGACAAATGACGCCGGCGCCGGGAATAATGGCCTCAGGCGGCTTCTGTTGCACCGGTTTGGGCGAACCGGCAGGCCGGATGAAAGGAGGACAGAATGGCGGTAGGTTGGGCCCGCGACGGGTCCGTCCAGGAGCAGATCGACGCCAGCGTGGACGACGCGGTCAAACTGGCCCGCAGCCGGCTCCCCCGGGGCCGGGGCGCCACCCATTGCGACGATTGTGAAGAGCCCATTCCCGAGGCCCGCCGAAACGCCATCCCCGGCGTGCGCCTCTGCGTGGACTGCCAGGCGCGCCTGGAGGCCGCCCAACGGGCCGACATCGGCTACAATCGGCGCGGCAGCAAGGACAGCCAGTTGAAATGACCCTCCCTCGTGAAAACCGCTCCCTGCGCGTCCTGCTCATCTCGGCCAACACCGAGACCCTCAACATGCCCACCCTGCCCATGGGACTGGCCAGCGTGGCGGCCGCGGCCCGGGCCGCGGGCCACAAGGTACGGTTTCTCGACCTGATGGGCCGCATCGAAACCGCCGCCCTCGTCGCGGCGGCCGTGGCCGACTTCGATCCGCAGGTCATCGGGGTTTCCATCCGCAACATCGACGATCAGCGAAGCCGCGAACCCCAGTTCCTGCTCGACGGCGCCGTACCGGTGGTGGCCGCCTGCCGCCGGGCCAGCCGGGCCCCGGTGGTCCTGGGCGGAGCCGGCTACAGCCTCTTTCCAGCCGCGGCCCTCGAGTACCTGGGCGCCGACATGGGAATCCAGGGGGAAGGCGAGACGGCATTCGTGCAGCTTTTGGCGCTTCTGGATGCCGGCCGGCAGGATCTGTCCCAAGTGCCGGGGCTCTACCGACGCGGCGAGCCGCCGCCGCACCGTCGGGTCTACGAACCGGACCTTGATCGGCTCCCGCTCGCCGGCCCGGAGCTTTTCGATCCGGCCCTGGCAGACAATCCGGCCTGCTACCTGCCCTTCCAGACCCGCCGCGGCTGCCCGCTGGGGTGCAGCTACTGCTCGACGGCCACCATCGAGGGGCGCCGGATCCGGCGCCGCTCACCCGAGGCGGTCGTCGCCGCCCTGCGCACCTGGCGCGCGGCCGGGTTCCGGCGGGTCTTTTTCGTGGACAACACCTTCAACCTGCCGCCGACCTACGCCCGGGAACTTTGCCGCCGGATCGAGCAGGCCGGTCTTGACCTGCAGTGGCGCGCCATCGTCTACCCCGGCCAGGTGGCGCCGGAACTGGTGGACGCCATGGCCCGGGCCGGGTGCCGGGAGGTGAGCCTGGGATTTGAAAGCGGTTCAGCCGCAATCCTTGACCGATACGGCAAGCGCTTCACTCCCGAGGATATCCGCCGAGCCGCCCGGCTCTTGGCCGAAGCCGACATCCGGGCCATGGGCTTTCTCATGCTCGGCGGACCCGGAGAGAACCGGGCCTCGGTTCTCGAAAGCCTTAATTTCGCCGACGGCCTGGGTCTGGAATCAATGCGCCTGACGGTGGGGGTGCGCATCTATCCGTACACCGATCTCTCCCGCCGCGCCGCGGCCGAGGGGATGATCGCGCCAACGGACGATTTGCTGCAACCCCGATTCTACCTCGTCCCCGGGATGGCGGACTGGCTCTACGATACGGTGGCGCAATGGTGCGCCCGGCGGTCCGGCTGGTTCTGTTAAGCCTGCGGTTGCCTTGCCGCCTCGAACCGCGCCGCCAGCAGGTCGACCCGCTTTCCATGCGGTCGTTTTCCATCAGAAAATCTGACGTCCAGACGGGCCACATCGCGCAGGTTGGCGATCATCGCCCGTGGCCATGCGGGCCTTGACCCGGGCGATGATCTCTTGGGTGCCAAGGAAGAAGGCCTCCGCAAATCGGCGTCAACCGCCAAGCCTCTTCAACCGTTTTATGGCACCTTGGCCAGGGCCTCGTCCTGGTAAGCGTGGAAAAGGCGGTGGCAGAAATCATCCCATTGCTTGCAGACCGCCACGGTCTCCGGATTCAATACCAGCAGACTGGGATGGGCCAGCAAGCTGTCGATCTCCTCCTGAAACGCCTTCACCCGATCGGCCGGTGCCCCGGCCAGCACGCTGGCCACGAACCTGGCGGGCGGATACCAGACGGCCGCCTTCTGCAGGTCCCGGTGAATCTGGGTCAAGAGCACATTGCGCGGCCCCTCCCAGAGCTCGTTGACCGCGGCATCCCGGTAGAGCCGCGGCAGGGCCGAAAAATCCTCCATCACCCCGTGGCCGCCGAACAGGCTCATGGCGGAGCGCAGCACGTCCGGGCAGTCCCAGCTGGCCGTGATCTTCTGGAGCATGATCAGCTCGCGCACCTCCCAGCGCTTCCTTTTCGTCTCCAGCGGCTCGTCGGCCCGCGCCCCGGCAAACCCGCCCGGCAGGGCCAGCACGTCCTGGTAGAGACGGAAGGCGCCGGCCAGGGTGCGCTTGGCCGTGTGCTCGATATCGGCCAACTGTCCGGCCACCATGGGAAACCGGGCCAGCGGCAAGCCGAAAGCATTGCGAAAATCGCAGTACTTGGCCGCCTCGCGCCAGGCGCGCATCATGCTGGCGGCCCCGGAAAGCCCCACCGTGAGCCGCGAATAGGTGAGCACGATGCCCACCACGTTGGCCAGGCCCCGTTCCAGGGCGCCCACCGGGTAGGCCACGGCCCCGTCCAGGGTGATCTCGGCCGTGGTCAGCTCCCCGGTGCCCATCTTCCACTTGATCCGGTCGATGGTGAAGCCGTTGCGCCGCTCCCGCTCCCGGTCCCCCGGCAGCCAGGACGGCATGACGAAAAGCCCCACCTTCTCCGAATCCCGGGGCTTGGCCGTGACCATGGCGTAGTCGGCATGGGTGGCCGAGCAGAAGAACTTGGTGCCGTAGAGCCGCCACACCCCGTCTTCCGCCACCGCTTCCAGAACGTTGGCCGGAACGTCGGAACCGCCCTGGATCTCGGACAGATACTGGGCCCCGATGGCGAACTGGCCGTCGATCCCCTCCTTGCAGTGGTGCAGGATGCGCTGCAGCGCCGGGGTGCCGGCATAGGGCGCGATGGCCGCCACCAGCCCCTCGGTGCAGATCAGCGGGCAGGCGATGCCGGCCTCGCCGTTCTGGTAGATGACGAACATCTTGGCCAGGCGCACCCAGGGGTGAGTCCGGTTCGAAAAGAGGGCCTCGCCGAAGATCTCGCGCTCCATCACCTCGGTCTCGTGGGGCCGCACGATGCGGTCGATGCGGTTGTGGTGGCCGTCGTAGTGCATCATGTGGGGCCGCTTTTCAGGCCAGGCGATGGCCTCGGTCATGCGCCGCCAGCGAAAAGAGGCCTTCCGGGAAACCTCCCGGGCCGCGGCGTCCACCGTCTGGGCCATCTGCCCGCAGAAGCGGCGCACCACGGCCTGGGCGAAAGGATCGTCGGCGTAGAAGTCGCAGTTTTCCCGCCATTGCAAAAAAATGTTGAAATCATAGGGATTGTTTCGGTTTGGCAGCGTCATCGCATCGCTCCATTCCCCCTCGATGGGAGACTGTGGTTTACGGGGCCAGGCAGCCCCGGCGCCGGAATGCCCCGGAGCCCGGCACGGTCCGCCCTTTAATTCAGCATCCATTTTGAGAAAAATTCAACCCTGGGACAGGCTGCCGGGCCCTTCGGGCCGATGCGCATCCGGCCAGAAGGATGCACAACGGGTTCTTGGGGAATGGCCGTCCGGTGCTCAGTGCAGAATCTGGCTCAGGAAGAGTTTGGTGCGCTCATGCTGGGGATGGTTGAAAAATTCGGCGGGGGTGTTCTCTTCCACGATCCGGCCATAGTCCATGAACAGCACCCGGTGGGCCACGCTCTTGGCAAACCCCATCTCATGGGTCACCACCAGCATGGTCATGCCTTCCCGGGCCAGGCTGATCATCACGTCCAAAACCTCCTTGACCATCTCCGGATCCAGGGCGCTGGTGGGCTCGTCGAAGAGCATGACATTGGGCTTCATGCACAGGCTGCGGGCGATGGCCACCCGCTGCTGCTGGCCGCCGGAGAGCTGGCCGGGATATTTTCGGGCCTGCTCGGCGATGTGAACCTTTTCCAGGTAGTACATGGCCGTCTCTTCGGCCTCCTTCTTGGGGACCTTGCGCACCCAGATGGGACCCAGGGTGAGGTTTTCCAGGATGGTCAGGTGCGGAAAAAGGTTGAAATGCTGGAAGACCATCCCCACTTCGGCCCGGATTTTTTCGATGTTCTTGATGTCGTTGGTCAGCTCGATGCCATCGACGATGATCCGGCCCCGCTGGTGCATCTCCAGGCGGTTGATGCAGCGGATGAGGGTCGATTTGCCCGATCCGGAAGGACCGCAGATCACGATGCGTTCGCCCCGGGCGACCTTCAGATGAATATCCTGGAGCACGTGAAAATCGCCGAACCATTTGTGCATGCCGGCGATTTCGATGATGGGGGCCTCGGGGTGGCCGCTTTCGGGGGGATTGTCAGACATGGGGGCCTTTCTCAGGTCATTGCGCGGCGCGGAAAGCGCACGGATCACAAGCCGGTATCCAGCTCCCGCTCCAGGCGGCGGCTGTAGTTGGACATGAAATAGCAGCAGCAAAAATAGATCAGCGCCAGGAAGATATAGGCTTCCGCCGAAAAGCCCATCCACCGGGGATCGGCCAGAACCGATTTGGTGGTTTTTAACAGATCGTAAAGGGCGATGATCACCACCAGGGAGGTGTCCTTGAAGGCCGAAATCAGAATGCTCACCGACGGCGGAATAACGATTTTCAGGGCCTGGGGCAGTACGATGAGACGCATGGTCTGGTAATAGTTCAGTCCCAGCGATTCGGCCGCCTCGTACTGGCCTCGGGCAATGGCCTGCAGACCGCCGCGCACCACTTCGGCGATATAGGCCGCCGTAAACAGGATGATGGCCGCCTGGGCCCGCAAAATCTTGTTGACCGTCACCCCTTCGGGCAAAAAGAGGGGAAAGACCACCGAGGACATGAAGAGCAGGCTGATCAGCGGCACGCCGCGGATCATCTCGATGTAAAGGATGCACAGGGTCTTGACCGCCCGCATGCGCGACGCGCGCCCCAGGGCCAGCAGGACCCCCAGCGGGTAGGCCCCGGTCAAACCGAAAACCGCCAGCAGCAGGGTCAGCGGCAAGCCGCCCCATTGGGTACTTTCCACCACCGCCATCCCGAAAAAGCCGCCGCGCAGCAGGAGCCCCATGACGGCCAGGCCCGCCAGCCAGCTCCACCCCAGGGCGTAGCGCCAGTGTTTGCGGTTGCGGCTGTAAAACAGCAGCGCCACCAGGATGATCATGGCCAGCAACGGGCGCCACTGCAGGTCGTGGGGATAAAAGCCGAAAATGATAAAACGCAGGTTGGCCGTGACGATGGACCAGCAAGCGCCCTGGGCGTCCTGGCAGCCGCTGCCCGAAGGCAGCCAGTGGCTGTCCAGCAACGCCCAGCGGACGAAGGGCGGGACCATTTTCACCAGCAGTGCCAGCACCAGGACCGTCAGAACCGAGTTGAACCAGCCGTCGAAGAGGTTTTTCCGGATCCAGCCCAGCACCCCCACCGAGGTCACCGGTGGTTTGATCTCCGCTGTGCGGCTGTCGTAGACGTGGACGGTCATCGTTCGACCAATGCCATCTTTTTATTGTACCAGTTCATGAGGGCCGAGGTCAGCAGGCTGAGGCAAAGGTAGACGGCCATGATCAGCGCAACGCCCTCGATCGCCTGGCCGGTTTGGTTGATGGTCGTGTTGGCGACCGAAACGAAGTCGGGATAGCCGATGGCCACCGCCAGGGAGCTGTTTTTGGTCAGATTGAGCATCTGGCTGGTCAACGGCGGGATGATCACCCGCAGTGCCTGGGGCAGGACGACCAGACTCAACACCTGGCCCGGCTTGAGGCCGATCGATTTGGCCGCCTCGGTCTGTCCCCGGTTGACCGACTGAATTCCGGCGCGCACGATCTCGGCCACAAAGGCGGCCGTATAGAGCACCAGCCCCAGCAGCAGGGCCGCAAACTCCGGACTGACGCTCACCCCGCCCTGGAAGTTGAAGCCGCGCAGCTCAGGAACATCCATGGCCGTCGGCGCGCCGCCCAGCAGCCACGCCAGCAATGGCAGGCCCGACAGCAGCCCCACCGCGATCCAAAAGAGCGGAACGGTTTTGCCGGTCTTGAACAGGCGCTGCAGCGCCCAGCGCCGCAGCAGGTAAACCGCGCCGCAGGCGGCCAGAAAGGCCCACCCCGCCCAGCCCCAGTCCGGGTGTTCGGCGGGAACGGCAAAAATCAGGCCGCGGTTGCACAAAAAGAGGCCGGCGACAGGGTTGAGGGCCTGGCGCGGCGCGGGCAGCATCTCGTAAAAAAACGCATACCAGAAAAAAAGCTGCAGCAGGATGGGGATATCCTGGAACACCTCGATGTAGATGGCCGCTATCCGGGACACGAGCCAGTTGGTGGAGAGCCGGGCAATGCCGATGAGGGTGCCGAGCAGGACGGTCAGCAGGATGCCGACGAAGGACACCTTGAGGGTGTTGAGCACGCCCACCCAAAGGGCGCGGGCATAGGAGTCGGCCGCCGAGTAGGCGATGAGTGATTCGCCGATCTCGAACGCGCTTTCCTTTTCGAGAAACCCGAACCCGGTGGCGATGGCCTGGCGTTCGAGGTTGTCCAACGTGTTGGAAACCAGGTAGTAGGCCAGGGCCCCCACCGCCAGGAGCACCCCCACCTGATAGATCAGGGACCGTTTGGCCGGATCGTTCAACAGAGGGGTCCGGGTTGCCCCGGTGTCGACGGTTTGCATCCGTTCGTCGCTCGAGGTTGCGCGCCGCCGCGCACGCCCTCGAGGCGGCGTGCACGGCGGCGGGAATCCCAACGTAAAGGTGACGGAACCTTGGCTATTTGAAAGGTGGCGAGTACATCAACCCGCCGTTGGTCCACAGGGCATTGAGGCCGCGATCCATCTTCAAGGGGGTATCCTTGCCCACGTTGCGTTCGAACACCTCACCGTAGTTGCCCACCAGTTTGACGACGTGGTAGGCGTACTTTTCATCCAGCCCCAGGGATTTGCCGTTGCCGGGGCTGACCCCGAGGAAACGCTGCACCTTGGGATCGGCGCTCTTGAGCATCTCGTCCACGTTCTGGGAGGTGATGCCCAGTTCCTCGGCCTCGATCATGGCCAGGACGGAGAAGTTGACGATGTCGTACCACTGATCGTCACCGTGGCGCACGGCCGGCGCCAGAGGTTCCTTGGAGATGACTTCGGGCAGGATGACGTAATCGTCCGGATTGGGGGCTACGGCCCGGGTACCGGCCAACTGGGAGACATCCGAGGTCAGGCAGTCGCAGCGGCCGGCGAAGAAGGCTTTGGCCAGTTCAGAGGTGTTTTCGATGACCACCGGCTTCATCTGCATCCCGGTGGATCGGAAATAGTCGGCCACGTTCAGCTCGGTGGTGGTGCCGGGCAGCACGCAGACCGCGGCCCCGTTCAGCTCCTTGGCGCTCTTGACGCCCAGGGATTTGGGCACCAGAAAGCCCTGGCCGTCGTAGTAGTTGACCTGGGCGAAGTTGAGCCCCAGAGAGGTTTCGCGGGTCAGGATGCGCGTGGCGTTGCGGCAGAGTACGTCGACTTCCCCGGACTGCAGGGCGGTAAAACGGGTAACGGCGGTCAACGGGGTGTATTTGACCTTTTCCGCATCGCCGAAGACGGCGGCGGCGATGGCCCGCGCCGTGTCCACGTCCAGGCCCCGCCAGACGCCTTTTTCATCGGGTTTGCCGAAGCCGAAAAGCTCGCCGTTGACCCCGACCTGAATGAACCCTTTGGCCTTGACATCATCCAGGGTCCCCGCCGAGGCGGAACCGATCAATACCAACATCGCCACCATGGCCAGTCCAGCGCTCAAACGTCTCATGGTCCTTTTCTCCTCTCCATTCATCGGTTAAAGGTGCGGACCGGCCCGCGCCGGCCCCTGACAATGGATCCTGCTCGGTCCATACAGGGAAAAAAGACGGTTCATCAAATTCGGCGGGTTAATTTATTCGATTGCGAAATAGCACGGACCTTCTTGTCTTGGCAAGCCTCTTTGGGTGAGGTTCAGGGGACCCGCCAAGGTCGGCGGTGCCGAAAAGCACACCCGCCATCCGGCGTCAACATGCCGCAGGACGGATGGCATCAAACGGGACCCGCCACGCGGGCGCCCCCAGCCGGCATGACGGGCAATACGAAGTCGGGCTAGCGTTTCACGGGATTCCGGCGACGTGGCGGGAAGCGCTGACCATCCCCCCGAACTGCCTGCCTGACACGCGATGAGGTGAACCCCGACGTCGACCGGGCTTTGCCGAGGCCGCAAACCGCGGCCCTTGACAGATTCCGAAGAGCAAGGATAGGGTGAAAAACAAAGGATTTCGCCCATGCAGCCGCCCCTCAGTGCCGATCAACGGCAATCCGCCCGCTATCCCGCCCCGGAGGGAGCGCTGCTGCGCGTTTCCTCCTCCACCCACCAGGCCACCGCTTTTCTGGTGGACATCGGCCTGGAGGGTGCCGCATTCGAGTATATCTTGCTGGATGAACGGCCCAAGCAAGGCGATCACATCGATATCCTGGCCGACCCGGAGGAGATGAGCATCGACGCCGTTCCGTTCCGGATCGTTTTCGATTTCGAGGTCGAACCGGAAGAACCCGAACCGGTGATCTGGAGAAGGTGCGGCATCCAGTTCACCGGCCTTTCCGCCGACCAGACCCGCCGGCTGGAAACCCTGCTGCGCCATTGGGGCCTTGACCTGCCCGTGCCGACAGCCGCCACCGGGCCGGCAGCGCAGACCCAAAAGCCCACACCGCTGGACGAGGCCATCTTTCTGGCCCGTTTGAAACTGCTCAGCATCGCCGCCA
This sequence comes from uncultured Desulfobacteraceae bacterium, assembly GCA_937982505.1. Classification (GTDB taxonomy): domain Bacteria; phylum Desulfobacterota; class Desulfobacteria; order Desulfobacterales; family UBA2174; genus UBA2174. The sequence continues at coordinate 12,470 of CALJLV010000205.1, forward strand.
AGGCCTACCTGAAAGGATATCCCTGCGGCGCCTACCGCCAAAGGGCCATCGTCCGAAACGCCCTCGACATCCTCAACCAGGCACCCCTCCAGAAGGTGTTCGACGCGGAGGAGGCCTGCGCCCCGCCGCTGAAGGCACACGTCCTCGCCCTGGCCCGGGCATTCGTCCAGATGCCCCCGGCATCCAGCGACCTGGCGTCCCTGGACTACAGCGCCGATGTGGTCGGCCGGCATCTGCGCGGCGGCAAGGCCCTCACCCAGATGGCGTTCCTGAAGGTCGCCTGAGGCTGGCAATGCGAGAAAATGTCAAGATCCTGGTGGTCTGTCTCGATCCTGGACTCCGCGACATCATCATCGATGTGCTCGAATTCTCGGTCAACCGAAAGGTCATGAGCGCCGCGGACGACCGCCAGGCCCTGGACCACCTGGACATGCAGGGCCCCGCGGATATCATCCTGTGCGACCCGGTCCTGCCGCGCATGTCCGGCCGGGACCTGATCGCCGCCGCCAAGGCCAAAGCGCCCCGCTGCATCGGGGTCCTCATGGCCCCCCCGCCCGCAAATCCGGGCACCCCCCAAGACCAGATCGTCAACGCCTACCTCGAAAGGCCGGCAGACCCGCAGGCCCTGTTCGACATTGTCCAGAGGTTCGTGGTGGACGGATAGCGGCGCCGCCCGTCCCCCCCGGGAGCCCCAGGCCGGATCGCCGCGCCTTTCCCGGCGCCGCTGCCCATGCCGCTCATTCGAAGAGCCGGCGGTAGGCGCCGTAGCCTTCCTTTTCCAGATCCGCGGCCGCAACGAAGCGCAGCGCCGCGCTGTTGATGCAGTAGCGCCGGCCGGTGGGCGGAGGACCGTCCTCGAACACGTGCCCCAGGTGGCTGTCTGCGTAGCGGCTGCGCACCTCGGTGCGGGTCATCCACAAGCTGTGGTCCGCCTTTTCCACGATGTGATCCTGTTCCAGGGGGCGGGTGAAGCTGGGCCACCCGGTTCCCGAATCGAACTTGTCCGTTGAGCTGAAAAGCGGCTCGCCGCTGGCGACATCCACGTAGATGCCCGGTTCGTGGTGATCCCAGAAGGCGTTCCGGAACGGGGGCTCGGTACCGTTTTCCCGCACGACCCGGTACTGAGCCGGATCCAGGCGCCGGCGCAGGGCCTCGTCGGACGGACGCGCGTAGACGGCCCCGGCGCCCCGCGCCGGGGCGGCGGCGATTTTTGCCGCCATGGCGTCCCAGGCCTGCTCCAGAAACCGGTCGCGGCCCGAGGCACCGCGGTAGTAGCGGTAGCGAAACGGGTTCTTGCGGGCATAGTCCTGATGGTATTCCTCGGCCGGGTAGAAGACGCCCAGGGGCAAAATTTCGGTGACAATGGGCTTCTGGAAGGGACCGGAGGCCGACAGGCGCTCGCGGGAAGTTTCGGCCAGGTGTTTCTGGACCTCGTCGGCGTAAAAGACGGCGCTGCGGTACTGCGGGCCGCGGTCCACAAACTGGCCGCCGGCATCGGTGGGATCGATGTGGCGCCAGAAGACCTCCAGCAGCCGTTCGTAGTCCACCCGGGACGGATCGTAGACCACCCGGACGGCCTCCAGGTGCCCCGTAGCGCCGGAGGAGACCTGTTCGTAAGTGGGGTCTGGACGTTCACCCCCGGTATAGCCTGAGATGACTTCGATGACGCCATCGACCTTTTCGAAATCCGATTCCGTGCACCAGAAGCAGCCTCCGGCGAACACGGCCGAGGCGGTGGCGGCGGGCATGGGCGTTTGCATGGCAGTCTCCTTTGATTCCAGGCCGGCGGCCTGGTGGTGGCTCAACAGCACGACTCCCACCAAGGCCAGCATCAGATGGGCGATTTTCATGATACACCTCCTGCAGACCTGAAGGGTCAGGGCGAGCCGGAGACAGGGACCCTCCGGGCGCCGGTTCATGGTGGACCGGCGTTCAAAATAACCACCCCCGGGCAAAAGGGTAGGAGGCGGCCCCTCACGGATCTGGGGAGGTCCCGCCTCCCGCGAGTCAGCGTTCGTCGTTGAAGCGCAGCAGGCCCAGATGCTGCAGGGCCAGGGAAAAATCCGGCGGGATCTTGAATTTCAAGCCGTAGGCGTCCCGAAAGAACCAGTCGAGGTAGACAAAGAGCCCTCCCCGGCTGACATTCATCTTCTGCCGGGTCCAGGGATCGAAGCAGGCCGTCAGACGGCGGAATTGCGGGTGGACGTAGTACTTGTGCAGGATCTGCCAGCGCTGGGCCGAGAACGGGCCGAGCAGCGCCAGATAGACCTTCTCTTCGACCAGCTCCGCCACCACGGCGGGCAGCCAGACAAAGGAAATCGCCGTTTGCAGCCGGTAGCGCGCGCCCTGCCATGCGAATTCATGCACCGCGCCACGGCGGCAACGGCGGGACGCGAAGACCTCGACTCCGGGGACCTGCTTGGCCAGATAGCCAGCCAGTCTGAGGGCGAACTCTCCGGCGGTGGCGTCGGGTCCATCCAGCGCCAGCCGCATCTGCTCGCGGTAAGCGTCCACTATCCGCAAGACCGGCTCGCACGCTTGCGGATGCAGGCCGAAACCGGCAGCGGCGGCCTGAAGCGCGCCCATGTCGACAAGGGTCTGGGCCTCTGCCTGAACCACCCGGGCACCGAACATCGCCTCCAGGTCGCTGATCAGCTCCGCCGGCAGTGGGCTGCGGGCGTGGGTCCGGCTCCAGGCCAGCGACGCCTCCAGAAGATTCAGCGCCGGATAGGGATTGCCTGCGTCTGCCAGATGGCCGGTCAAGCGATCGATCAGGGGCATGAGGACCCTTTCGGGATGCGGAGGTCTGGCGCGCCGCCATGGTGGCGGCCCGGCCGCAGGCCTTGGGGCACAGCCTCCGGCGGACCGCCGCCCGCGGGTGATGCGGTTTGCCTCTTGACCCGGGCGGCTACCGGATCTTGATCTTGCCGAAGGTGGGCAGGGCCGGCGGAATGGGCGGCATCTGCCAGGTGCTGGTCAGCGGAACCGGGGTATCCCGGTTGATGATCACGTCGATGACCGTGGGTTTCCGGCTTTGGATGGCCGCTTCCACGGCCGGCGCCACCTCCGAGGCCTTCTCGACCTTGACGCCCTCGCCCCCCATGGACCTGGCCATGGCGGCAAAATCGGGATTCCAGAGCTGCCCGTCGTAGTACCGGGTCCCTTCGTAGACCTCGAAACTGGTGCCGATCTGCCGCCCGCCGAAGTAGAACCGCTGCAGATCGCGGATGGCGCCGATGCAGTAGTTGTTCATGATGATCCACACCGCCGGCAGGTTGTACTGGACGGCGGTGGCCACCGCATGGGGCATCATCATGAAGCCGCCGTCTCCGCAGACGTTGAGGCAGGTGACTTCCGGCCGGGCCAGTTTGGCACCCAGGACCCCGCAAACCCCGAACCCCATGGCGGCAAAACCACCGGCGGTGTAATGGCTGCCCGGCACCTCGGAGCTCCAGAACTCTTCGATCCAGGGCTGGTTGTTGCCCACGTCCGAGAACATGATGGCATCCTTGGGGGCCACCTTGCGGATGTCGAAAATCATCCGCCGCGGATCGATGGGATGCGCATCGTTGGTCTTGTAAGGTTCGACGAAGTCGTTCCACTCCTTGCGGTAGCCGGCCAGTTCCTGGAACCAGACCGCATAATCGCCCTTTCCGGGCTCCTGGGCCGCCTTTTCGATCAGCTGCTTCAGAACAGTCTTGATGTCGCCCACGATCCCCATGTCCACCGGGTAGTTGCGCGCGATTTCGCTCGGATCGATGTCCACCTGAAGCAACCGCGTGGCCGGGATGTTGTAGGCGAATCCGGGCTGCCAGGAGGCGGTGTGCAGATCCGAGAAGCGGCAACCCAGGGCCAGGATCACATCGGCGTTGCGGGCGGCCTCCACGGCGGGGTAGTGGCCCCAGCAGCCGCAAACCCCCAGGTGCAGCGGGTGGCTGTCGGCCATGGCGCCCTTGCCCATCAGGGAGGTGTAGACCGGGATGTTCATCAGTTCGGCGAATTGAAGCAGTTCGTCCCGGGCGCCGGAGATGTTGACCCCGCCGCCGGCCAGGATCAGGGGGCGCCTGGCATCCCGGAGCTTTTTCAGCAGCGCCGACAGGGTCGCCGGGTCGGCGCCGCTGCGCCAGGCAATGGCGTCGGCCCAGTCCGCGGGATCCGGCACCACCGTTTCACCCTCGGTCTGATACAGGTCGTAGGGCACGTCCAGGTGGACCGGGCCCGGTCTTCCGGTCTGCATCATCTTGAATGCCTTTGGGAGAAAATGGGCGATCTGGTGCACCGTCGAGGCCTGGTAGCTGAACTTGGTGTAAGGGCGGATCACGGAGGGAAAATCGGCCGGGTGCTGGCGGTACGGCTCCTGGAGGGCGCCGCTGTCGAACTGGTCCAGGGTCACCTGCCCGGTGATCAGCAGGAATGCCGAAGAATCGTAGTAGGCATTGGCCACGGCGCAGGTCGAAAGAGCCGGGCCGGGGCCTGTGGAGACATAGACCGGCAGAGGCACGCCGGTGACACGGAAATAGGCGTCGGCCATAAAGCCCGCGGCCGTTTCGATCCGCGGCCAGACGATTTTGATCTGATCCTGCTTGTCGTAAAAGGCGTCCAGCAGGCCGATGGCGCCATGGCCGGCATAGCCGATCAGGTAGGGGATCTTTTCCTTGAGCATGTACTCGCAGATGACCTCGGCGCCCTTGTATTTGCCCAGTTGGTTCTGCTGGTAGATCATGAAAGGCCTCCTTCCTGCCGTGTTGGGGGAATTTCGCTTTCGTCAACCACGCAATACCCTGCCTCTTCTGGCATCACCCCCTTTGGCGGCGGACCGGCTCGACCGGTGGATGCGGATGGCTTCCGATTTCATGCCCCTTCTGCGGAAGATGCGGCGTGCGGCAACTGGGGCGCGGCTGGTGTCTGGAGATGGTCGGATACTGAAGATTTTACCAGGAGCCCTGGGATTGTCAATGCCGTTGTCCAGGCCCCGGGACCGCCCCCCCGGATGCGACCCCGCCAACCCATCCCGACTGACCTTTCGGCCCGTCTAAGGCGGACTGAGATGAACTATCCGGTCTGGTATCTGTACGCCCTGCCCCGGCCCACCCACTGCTGGCGGTAGCCGTGGCGCTGATCGGGTTCGCCCACCGGGTGGGGCAGGGACGGGTGGCCGCCTACATGCCCCCCGTTTTTCGGCGACGCCGACGATTGACAGCCGGTTCAGACCTTGGATAAACTTCTTGGGTTTGCTGGATTTCGTTTCTCATGGCCGGCAACGGTTATTCGCAAGGTATACGGTTCGGATCCTCGGATGATGGGATACGCCACAAGAACAGCGCCGACCAAGCCCGCCCGCTCGATGACGGCGGCCTCCTCGGGCCGTGCCCTGCGCATCGCCGAGGCGGGCGACGGCTGGCTGGTGGCGGAAAAGCCCGCCGGGATCAGCGTCCACAACGACCCGGGGACCGATCTGCGGGCGCTTTTGGCAGACCGGGTGGCCAAAGACCCGGTTCTGCGGCGCCGCGTCGACTTCGATCCCGCCTGGGGCTTTCACGCCGTCGGCCGATTGGACAAGGAGGCCGACGGACTGATCCTCTGCGCCTGGCGCCCCGAGGTGTTCGCCGCTCTTTCTGCCCAGTATGCCGGGCGCGAGACCGGCAAAACCTACCTGGTGCTGGTTCACGGATGCCTGGGAGACGGTAGGGACGGCCTGAGCTGGAATTGGCCCCTGTCTGCCGGGGCCGCGGGTCGGCGCGATCCGGCGGGCCGGCCGCCCCGGGTCGACTGCCGCACCGAGGTCGAAATCCTGGAGCAGGGCCGGGATGTTACCCTGATCCGCTGCCGGCCCCACACCGGCCGCCAGCACCAGATCCGGCGCCACGCGGCCCTTTCGGGCCACCCGGTGGCCGGTGATCGGCGCTACGGGCCGCCGCGGGCGGCGGAGGATCTGGAACGGCGCTTCGGTTTCGCACGCATCGGACTTCACGCCCGCTCGCTGACCTTCACCCCGCCCGGCGCCGGGCGGCCGATCACCGTGGAGAGCGCCGCCGTACCGCCGATTTTCGAAACGCTCCTCGAAAGCGGGGCCGAGGTCTGAATCCGCCACTGCTGCCGGCTCTGCGCAACTTGCCCGCACGGCGGAATCGCCTTGCGCCGGGCCCTGGGGCCCCATGGACACCCAGCATGCCGCGAACCGTCTACCAGCGTCTCGCCCGCCACCTGGACAACCTGCCCGGCGGTTTTCCGCCGTCGCCCGACGGCGTCGAAATCCGCATTCTGGAGCTGCTCTTCCGGCCGGATCAGGCCGAGCTGGCCCTGCATCTGTCCGTAATCCCGGCCCCGCCGCGGGCCGTGGCCCGGCGGGCCGGCATCCCGGCAAACGAGGCCGGCCGGCGCCTGGACGAAATGGCCCGCCGGGGGCTCGCCCTGTGCCTGCCCGGCAAAAACGGCCAGCCGCCGCTCTACCTGGCCAACCAGTACGTGATCGGCATCTGGGAGTTCAGCGTCAACCGTCTGACCCCCGAGCTGGTGGCGCACATGGAGGCCTACATCCCGACGCTCTTCGAGCGCGACACCTGGAAACAGGCGCCCCAGCTCCGGACCATCCCCATCGGCCGAAGCCTCGATAACGCCAATCCGGTGCTGCGCTACGACCAGGCCGAGGCCATCGTCCGCGACCGCCGCCGCTATCTGCTGGCGCCGTGCATCTGCCGCCGGGAGCGGACCCTGGCGGGCCAGGGCTGCGACCGCCCCGAGGAGACCTGCCTGATCTTCGACGCCGGGGCCGCGTATTACGCGTACATGGGCATCGGCCGGGTCATCGACCGGCGCGAGGCCCTGGATCTTCTGCAGCTGGCCGAGGAGCGGGCCATGGTCCTCCAACCGGGAAACTCCCGGCATCCGGGCAACATCTGCATCTGCTGCCCCTGCTGCTGCGGGGTGCTGCGCACGGTGCGCCGGGATCCCTGCCCGTCCGAGCTGACCGGCTCGGGCTACGTCGCCCGCTGGGATACGGCGGCCTGCACCGCCTGCGGCGCCTGTCTGAAACGCTGCCCCATGCAGGCCTTGACGGCCGAAAAGGGCAAGATCCGCTTCGACCCGGCGCGCTGCATCGGCTGCGGTTTGTGCGTTGCGGCCTGCGCGCCGGGGGCCCTGAGCCTGGTGTCCAAACCGGCCGCTCAACGGCCGAAGGTGCCCCGCCACATGGTGGCGGCCGCTTTTGCCCTGGCCCGCATCCGCGGCCGCCTCGGCCCGGGCCGCATCGCCCGGATCCTCCTGGAGGCCGGCAGGGACCGCATCGGCGTCCTTTGATCGGCTTGACAAGCCGCTATCCCCGGAAAGGAGCCCCGCCATGAAAAGCTACCGCAAGGAACTTGGGTTCGAGATTCCCACCCGGCGCGCCTTCGTCAACATCACCGACCAGGTCCAGCGGTGCATCGACGAGAGCGGGATCCGTGAAGGGCTCGTGCTGGTCAATGCCATGCACATCACGGCCTCGGTCTTTATCAACGACGACGAGTCCGGGCTGCACCACGACTACGAGGTCTGGCTGGAGAAGCTCGCTCCCCATGAACCGGTGTCCCAGTACCGCCACAACGTGGGCGAGGATAACGCCGACGCCCACATGAAGCGCCAGATCATGGGCCGTGAGGTGGTGGTGGCCGTCACCGCCGGCCGCCTCGACTTCGGCACCTGGGAGCGGATCTTCTATGGGGAATTCGACGGCCGAAGACGAAAACGCGTGCTGGTGAAGATCATCGGCGCGTAAGAAGAGCGCCATTGTCCTCCGGTTGACGCCGCGGAATGCTGGCCGGATGTCCATCCCGGACCGATAGCCCTCGTGGCGGCATTTCTCCAAAACTTTCACCTGGAAACGGTAAAATGCCCGCGTGTGAACGCCACGTCGTCCTGGTTCAGCCGGAAGTACACTGGAACACGGGCAACATCGGTCGCACCTGCCTGGGCGCCGGGGCCAGGTTGCACCTGATCGAACCGCTGGGCTTTTCCCTGGACGACCGGCATGTCAGACGCGCCGGTCTCGACTACTGGCCCCGGGTGGACCTTCGGGTCTGGCCGGACTTCGACGTTTTTTGCGGCGCCCTCCAAGCTGACGAAACGGAAATCATCCTGCTCACCAAGAGCGGCCGGCGCCTCTTCTGGCAGATGCCGCGGCTCGGGCGCCTGTTTCTCGTCTTCGGCGCCGAGACCCGGGGGCTGCCCCCGGCCGTCCTCGACCGCTATCCGGCGCGCACCTTCCGTATCCCCATCAGTGACCAGATCCGCAGCCTCAACCTGTCCACCGCCGCCGGTATCGTCCTGTACGAAAGCCTGCGGCGCGCCTCTTGAAAAAGGACAAGGCGTCCATCCGGCCGGACGCGTCTGGGAATGGCAGGACCTGTCTTGACCTGGCCCGCTCTCCATGGCATGGTGCAGGCGTTTGTCCGCTGCAGGATTCATGCGCCTCTGCAGACCGCCGCAAACTAACCCCAGCATCCCCCAAGGAGGTGCCTCATGGCCAAGAAAGCTGCCGCCTCGCCCAAGGAGAAGGTCATCGCCGTGCTCAACCAGGCCCGCGCCATGGAGCTGCAGGCCATCCACCAATACATGAACCAGCACTACAATCTGGACGACATGGATTTCGGGGAGCTGGCGGCCAAGGTCAAGCTCATCGCCATCGACGAGATGCGCCACGCCGAGATGTTCGCCGAACGGATCAAGGAGCTGGGCGGCGAGCCGACCATCGACAAGGCCGGACCGGTGGAAAAGGGGCAGGCGGTGGAGGCGATCTTCCCCTTCGACGCGGTCGAGGAGGACAAGGCCATCGTCGCCTACAACCAGTTTCTCAACGTCTGCCGCGAGGTGGGCGACAGCGTCACGGCCAAGATCTTCGAGGCGGTGATCGACGAGGAACAGGTCCATTACAACTACTTCGACAATGTCGCCGGCCACATCGAGCGCCTCGGGGCCGTGTATCTGGCCAAGATCGCCGGCACATCCTCGGCCACCGGCCTGAACACCATGGGTTTCGTGGCCCGCCGGGGCGGCGGGGCCGAGTAGAAATAAAGGGGCAACGCATTGCCTGGCCCCTGGCGGGTTGTCGACCCTGGCCTGCGGTGCGAGGCCGGGCAGCTCTCCGCCTGCCGGACGCCCGATGCGCCCTTTTCCCCAGTCCCGCTCCATGACTGAAGCGCCCCTGGAGATCCTCTACGAGGACAACCATCTGCTGGCCGTCAACAAGCCGGCCGGACTGCTCTGCCAGGGGGATGCCAGCGGGGATCCGACGATCCTTGAAATGGCCAGGGCCTACCTCAAGCAAAGGTATGCCAAGCCGGGCAACGTCTACCTGGGCCTGGTGCACCGGCTGGACCGGCCCGTGGCCGGAGCCCTGGTGCTGGCCCGGACCTCCAAGGCCGCGGCCCGCATCTCGGCGGCCTTGCGCGACGGAAGGGTGCAAAAGATCTACCACGCGGTGGTGGCCGGGATTCCGGAGCCCGCCCAGGGGCGTCTGACACACCACCTCCGGAAAATCTCCCGGCAACGCCGCAGCCGGGTGGCCCCCCCCACGGCCACCGGCGCCCGGGAGGCGGTCCTCGACTACCGGGTCATCGGACAGCGGGCCGGAGCCAGCCTTATCGAGGTGGCCCTGCAGACCGGACGCGGCCATCAGATCCGGGTTCAGCTAGCGGCCGTGGGATGTCCGATTCTCGGAGACCTCAAATACGGCGCCCCAACGGCTCTGCCCGGGGGCGCCATCGCCCTGTACGCCCGCTTTCTGGGTTTCGAGCACCCGACCCAAGCGCAACGGGTTGAAATCGTGGCGCCACCGCCCCAGGGCTGGCCCTGGCGAACAGATGCCGGATGGCGCATCTGAAGGGTTGTAATTTTCTGCGATCCGCGTTAGGAAGGCCCGCAGTTTAGCCCTATCTCTCAATTCCAGCGCCCATGAAACGAATCTCGGATACGTCCCTATCGCGAAGGTCCCTGCTCAAACACGCCCTGCTGGGCGGCACGGCGGCACTGCTGGTGCCCTGGATGTCGGCCGCCGTCGCGCAGGCGCGCCCGTCGGCCGAGGATCTTTCCGGCCGGATCCTGATCACCCATCTCCACACCCATGAAACGCTGCGGATCCGATACCTGGACAAGAACGGGCGTTTCATGCGCGACGCCCTGGCGCGCCTGGACCACCTTTTCCGCTGCCATCACAACGGCGCCACCAGACCCATCGATCCGGCCCTCTACCTGCTTCTCGATCGCCTCCACACCCGCCTCGGGGCGGGCAAGCGGCCGCTGATGCTGATTTCGGGGTACCGTTCGCCGGACTACAACCGGCTGCTGCGGGCCAGAGGCAGAGGGGTGGCCAAGCAAAGCTACCATCTCCAGGGCAAGGCCGCCGACATTTGCATCAAGGGGATCGATCTGGACAGGATCCGCCAGACCGCCACGCGCCTGGCCCAGGGAGGGGTCGGCGCCTATGCCCAGTTCATCCATGTGGACCTGGGGCCGGTTCGCTGCTGGTAGGCAAGCGGTTTTCAGCCCCCGGGTTCCAGGGCCACGTTGGGATCGGCCTCGGGAGGTCCGCCCCCCGGCGCCGGGGCAGCGGCCCCGGGAACGGCGCTGAGGGCTTGCCACAGGATTGCGTCCCGGTCGTAGATGTCCCGCCGATACTGGACGACGCCCTGGGCATCGACCCAGAAGGTCCAGTAGAGCAGGTGGACCGTCACCGGATCCTTGACCATCACGGTGGTGGGCCTGCCTCCGGCGATGGTCTGTGCCAGACGTTCCCGATTCCAGAGCGGATCCGATTCCAGCACGAAGGCCGCCAGGTCCAGGGGCCTTTCCACCCGGATGCATCCGCTGCTGAAGGCCCTGGCCGTGCGCCGGAACAGATGGCGTTCCGGGGTGTCGTGCAGATAGACGCTGAAATCGTTGGGCAGGATGAACTTGATGCGGCCGAGCGAATTCCAGGGGCCGGGACGCTGCCGCAGGCGCCCGGGGAAATTACCGGCATGGACCCGGGACCAGTCGATCTGAGCGGGGTCCAGCGGCTTGGCGGACGCCTTCCAGCCGCCGATCAACTCGAAGTGGTGGGCCGCCAGGTAGCCCGGATCCTTTTTGATCTTGGGCAGGATCTTGCGCGCCAGAACGCCCGGGGGCACGTTCCAGTAAGGATTGATCACCAGGTGGGTCATGTTTTCGCTGAAAACCGGCGTCTTGGTGTAGGCTTCCCCGACAATTACCGGCATCTCCAGGACCGGACGCCCATCCCGAAAGGCCTCAAGGGAAAAGGCGGCCGCGTTGACGATGATGTGCCGCCGGCCCAGATCCCGCGGGATCCAGCGCCAGCGCTCCAGGTTCACCAGCACGCAGCGCAGCCGGTCCTGGACAGGGCGGTTCAGGGCGGCCAGGGTCTGGCGGCCGACGGCCCCGTCCGGGGTCAGCCCTTCGCGCTGCTGGAAGCGCATCACCGCCTGGACCAGATTCGGATCGTAAAAGGCGGGCTCCGGGACCGGACCGCCGGCCGATGCCGGAGCCTCCTCCGCCGCCAGCCGCGCACGAATCTGGAGGACGCGGGGTGACCGGTCGCCCGGGCGCAGGGTTTCGCCCGGATCCACCTGGGGCCATCCTTCCCCGGCGATGATCCCCCGCAGCCGCTCCGCCTCGGCCATGGCGGCGCGGTAGCCCCCGCTGGCTGGAGCCAGGTCGGCCAGGATGCGGCGCACATCGGCCGACGTGCGGATCTCGGCCAGCCAGCGAAAGATCTCCGTCTTTTTATTTGCCGAGATCCACTGGGGATAGATGGTCTGCGGATCGACTTTCCCGGAAGCCAGATGGGTCGCCAGATTGGCAAAGGCGTCCGAGAGGACGATATCCATTCCGGCCAACTCCCTGGCGTCCATTTCCGCCGCCCGCTGCGCGTCGGAAGACGACAGCCACGCCGACAGGCAGGCGAAATGGTAGTCCCGGGGCAGAAGGCCGTGACGCTCCACCCGGCCGATGGCCGAAACCAGCTCCCGGGCCGAGGGGGCCGGCCCTTCGACGGATACCCACAGCGGCTGGAAATGGCGCTGGCGATAGAAATCCACCAGGTCCTGGCCGGCATGAATCGGTTCGCAGCCGACCCATACCCCCTGGGACGCTTCGGCCGCCTCCAGCCAGGCGTGGATGGCCCGTGAAACCGCATCGTCTGCCGCAGCGGCGGAGGGCGTAGCGGAAGAGGCCCATGCGCTCCACAGGAGCACGGCAGCGGCGGCGATCAGGGACGAAACGGATCGGGATCTCATGGACGGCGGCTTCCTTTTTCCGGTGCAACGGGGTGGACGCGGCGTTCAGGCGGCACCTCTTCATATCCCGGACGCCGCCATGTGAACTTCAACGGGTTAGCGGCCGGCACGGCCACCCGCTCTGGTGCCGCGCCGGCAGGACGGAGGGGCGATGACGCTCACGGACCTTCTTACCTTGCAGCGATGGCAGGCCCTGGAAGACGAGATGCATGCGCATTCGGGATTGCAGTCCTGCGTTTTCGATGCGGACGGAATTCGGATTTCGGGGACCAAGCGCTGGGCCAACCGCCTCTGCCCGGCCATCAAGGCCGATGACCGGGGCCAGAGCTACATCTGCGCCGTTGCACACATGAACTTGGCGGCCGAGGCCGCCAGGACGGGCAACCCGGTCGTCGGCGAATGCGATGCCGGAATGGTCAAGTTTGTGGTCCCCATCTTCCACGCCGATCGGTTTCTGGGCGTTGCCGGAGGTTGCGGCCTGCTCCTGGATGACGGCGAGGTGGACGCCTTCATGCTCGAAAAAACCCTCGGGATGGAGGCCGCGCGCATCGCGGAACTCAGCCACGGGATACCCCGCGTCACCTCCGCCCAGCTGGACCGGCTGGCCGCCTTCGTTGGCGCCTGGCTGCGACAGAACCTGGCCTGAAAGCGGCGGCTCACACCTCGACGCCGCTCTTTTTCAGGCTGACCACGCCTCCCTCGAGGGTGCGGTGATTCTGGCGCCCCAGCTGGCGCAGGTTGAGCTGGGCCTCGTAGGAGCGAACCCCGGTGTTGCAGACCAGAATCAGGTCTTTGTCCGTGGGCAGTTCGTCGATGCGCCCGCGCAGTTCGTCCTGGGGGATGTTGAGCCAGAAGTCCGGGTATTTTTCGGCAAAGGCCCTGCCGTCTTCACGGGCCCGGCAGTCGAGAATCAGGCAGTTGCCCCCGTTGTGGCGTCCGTTCCAGACGGCTTCGAACTCCTGGGGGCTCAACCCCTGGTAGCGGCCGGCCAGCAGGTTGTCGGCGGCGTTGCCAAGGGCGTTGAGGATATCCATGGCCGAGGAAAATGGCGGCGAATAGGCCAGTTCGAGGTTGCTGACGGCATCCACCGTGACCCCCTGGCCCAGAATCCCGGCCACCGCGTTGATCCGCCCCACCATGGCGTCCCCGCTGCTGCCGAATCCCTGGATGCCCAGGACCCGGCGGGTGGTTCGCTCCACCACCAGTTCGAGGTACATCATTTCCTTGGTGGGGTAGAAATGGGCCCGGTCGAGCTGGGCGATCTGGATGCTGACGGCATCCAGACCCCAACGGCGCGCGTTCTGCACCGTCAACCCGGCGCCGGCCAGGCTGTGGTCGAAGACTTTGACCACGAAACTGCCCACGGCGCCTGCAAAGCGCGCGTCCCCCCCCGCCAGGTTGGTGCCGATGACCCGCCCCTGGCGGTTGGCCATGGAGCCCAGGGGGAAAAAGGCCGGCCGACCGCTGACCAGGTTGACCACCTGAGCGCAGTCTCCACCGGCGTAGATGTCCGCATCCGAGGTCTGCATGCGGTCGTTGACCACGATCCCGGCCGGACCGACCTCCAGGCCGGCCTCTCTGGCCAGGGCGGTGTTGGGTACCACGCCGACGGCCAGAATCACCAGATCGGCCTCCAGGGTCTGCCGATCGGTCACCACCCGGCACACGGCGCCGTCCTTGCCCTCCATGGCGGTCACCTTCTCGCCCAGGCGGAAACGGACCCCCTTTTCCTCCATGTGGCGCTGCGCCATACGGGCAAAGCCCGGGCTGACGAAGCCGGGCATGATCTGGTCGCAGAGCTCCACCACGGTAGTGTCGATCTCCCACA
>CALJLV010000206.1 GCA_937982505.1 uncultured Desulfobacteraceae bacterium
AGATTGACTGACGTGACTGGAGTTCAGACGTGTGCTCTTCCGATCTCGCTCTGTTCATTGTCTATGGGGTCTGGTTCGAGACCGCCTTCGGACTGGGGGTCGCCGCCCTGGGCGCCACGGCCGTAGCCATTGGATCGGCCGAACTGCTGGGCGAATTTCTCACGGCGGCGGCCGCCGACCGGATCGGCCTGAAGCGCAGCGCCGGTATCGGCTTGGCCGGGCTGACGGCCGCCTATGCCCTGCTTCCGTTGTGGGGCACTCAGTTGAGCGGCGCCCTGATCGGCCTTTTCTGGATCTTCACCGCCCTGGAATTCACCATCGTGGCCTGCCTGAGCCTGGCCACGGAACTGGTGCCCAACCAGCGGGCCACCATGATGTCGGGATTTTTCGCCGCCGCCGGCCTGGGCCGGCTCTGCGGAGCCGTGATGGGCATGCCGCTGTGGCAGGCCGGCGGCATCAGCGGTGTCAGCCACGCCGCCACTGTCCTGACGCTGGTGGGTTGGGCCAGCCTCCACTGGGGACTGGTGCGATGGCGCACCTGACCCGGCTCATTCTGGCACCCCTCAGGGGATTGACCGACGCGGTGTTCCGCTCGGTGTATGCCGCCCATTTTCAGGGTCTGGACGAGGCCGTCGCCCCTTTCGTGGTGGCCACCGGCGCCGGCCCGTCGGACAAGCTTCTGGCCGACCTTCAGCCGGAGCGCAATCGCGCCCTGCCGGTGGTCCCCCAGATCCTGGGCAACGACGCCCGATCCTTCGTCGCCATGAGCGCCCGGTTGGCCCAAATGGGCCATGAGCGGATCAACTGGAACCTGGGCTGCCCTTTCCCCATGGTGACCCGCAAGATGCGCGGCAGCGGCCTGCTCGACCATCCCGAGCGGATCGCGGCGTTTCTCGATGAGGTCATCCCATCCCTGCCCCTGAAGCTTTCCATCAAGATGCGCCTGGGGCGGCGCGGGTCCGGTGAGATCCGCGTCCTGCTGCCCGTTTTGGACCGGTATCCCCTCGAGGCCCTCATCATCCATCCACGCACCGCGGCCCAGATGTATGCCGGCTGCGTGGATCTGGAGGCCTTCGCCGGGTGCCTCAAGGCCACCCGGCATCCGGTGGTCTACAACGGCGACATCTGCACCGTGGAGGATTTGGCCCACAGGGCGCAGCGATTCCCCCAGGTGGCGGCTTACATGCTCGGCCGCGGCGTACTGGCCGACCCTTTTTTGCCGTCCCGCATCCGGGCACTGCCCTTGCCGGCGGATCGGGCCGCCCGCCTGGGCGGCTTCCACGAGGCACTGCTGGCGGCTTATCGCCAGAGGCTCAGTGGACCGGGGCATCTGGTCGATCGGATGAAAGGTTTCTGGCGCTATCTGGCGCGTGCCTATGTCGACGCCGAGGCGGTCTGGGGCCGCATCCGCCGGGCGCGGGATCTTTCGGCCTACCGCGGGGCAGTCGAAGCGGTCCTGGGCCGGGAAAGGCTCAGAGACTGAAAACCGCCAAGGGTCGCGGATCCGTTCAGGGCCCGGCAAACCGTCCGATGGCCCGCAGATAGGCATCGGAAGGCTGCACCCCGATGATGCTGTGAACCGCCTCGCCGCGCCGGATGAACATCACGTGGGGGATCCCGCTGACGCGATGGGCCCGGGCCAGATCGCGGTTCCGGTCCACGTTGACCTTATAGAAGGTCGCCTTATCGGCGTGTTTGCGGGCGATCTCCTCCAGCACGGGGTTCAATTCGCGGCACGGTCCACACCAATCGGCGTAGAAGTCGACCACCACCAGAGCGTCCCCGGCATCGGCCAGGGCCTTGTCAAAGGCGCGCGCGCCTTCCAGGCGGACGATGACCTGGGGGCCTGGGTCCCCGGAGACGTCGCCGACGCGCTGTTCCGAGCAGCCGACGGTCGCCGCGCCCAAAAGCACCAGGGCCGCGGTCCACAGGATGATTCGCTGCAGTGCCATGGGCAATCCGGATCCTCGGGTTGACGTTTGAAGCGCACCGGCGCGTACAGCGCGTACGCCTCGGCCGATATGGCGCAGTGGCCGCACGGGACTGGTGATCGGTCAGGAGACGACGGCCGCCGGAAGGTTACACCGGCTATTTGCGCTCCGGTGCCAAGGGGTGCCCTCCGGCCTTGCGCCTGTTTACGGTCCACGGCGCATTCTAAGAAGCCTGAACCGCCGCGTCAATCAAACGATGGCCCGTCCCGCAGGGCGGACCGCAGAGGCGGCCGCCAAAGCCCGCGGCCAGCGGATCCGCCCGGCACCCCGGTGCCGGGGACGGGCCATCCCGAAAATCCTTCCGCCGGTCTTGCCGGGCGCGCCGGGAACCGTCCCCCAGTTTTCGGCCTCGGCCCCCGGATCCCGCGATAGACGCAGCGCCCCCATTCCAGCCTCCCTAAAATTGCATTAATGATATAAACTGATATTTGTAATACATTAATGTAATTTTAATTCCGCCTCGCCGATCATCTAACAAAATCTGTATATTTCATAAATTCATAGGCTTGTAGATTCCAGAAGCCGCTGGCACACGGATTGCGCATCCAAACCTCAAAACGATCCAGCGATTTTCGGAATATCGCCGCGAGGGTCCATCAACTCACACGAGGAGAAACGCCATGAAAAAGATCGAAGCCATCATCAAACCGTTCAAGCTCGATGAGGTCAAAGATGCCCTCAATGCCATCGGCATCAGCGGCATGACGATTTACGAAGCCCGCGGGTTCGGCCGCCAGAAGGGGCACAGGGAAGTTTACCGGGGAGCCGAGTACGAGGTGGGCTTCATTCCCAAGGTCAAGATCGACATCGTGGTGGAGGACGCCATGGCCGACCGGGTGGTGGCGGTCATCCAGGAGACCGCCTGCACCCACAAGATCGGCGACGGCAAAATTTTCATGCTGCCCATGGAAGGGGTCACCCGCATCCGCACGGGGGAAACCGGAACGGCCGCCGTTTGAAGTCGCTGGCCATGACAAGGACGCATGCCTGCATCCCAAGGAGTCGCACCATGATGAAAACCATTCTGTTTACCATCGCTGCGTTTCTCGCTTTTCCCATGGCCGGCTGGACCGATGATGCCGCCCCGACGGCGCTTTCCAACAAAGCGGCCATCGACCTGGTCCAGACCCACGCCAACTACCTGTGGACCCTGATCGCGGCCTGCCTGGTCTTTTTCATGCAAGCCGGCTTCGCCATGGTGGAGGCCGGATTCACCCGGGCCAAAAACGCCGTCAACATCATGATGAAGAACCTGATGGATTTTTCAATGGGCACCATCGCTTTCTGGGCCGTGGGCTTCGGGCTGATGTTCGGCGCCTCGAGCACCGGATGGTTCGGCACCAGCGGCTTTTTCCTCTCCGATTTCACACCGGGCGGGGACCCCTGGGTCCTGGCGTTCTGGATGTTCCAGGTGGTCTTCGCCGCCACGGCCGCCACCATCGTTTCAGGCGCCATGGCCGAACGCACCAGGTTCATCGGCTACATCCTCTACAGTGTCGTGATCAGCGCCGTGATCTATCCGATCTTCGGCAGCTGGGCCTGGGGCGGGCTTTTCAACGGCTCCGGGTGGCTGGAGGGCCTTGGGTTCATCGACTTTGCCGGATCCACCGTGGTCCACTCGGTGGGCGGCTGGGCGGCCCTGGCCGGAGCCATCGTCCTGGGCCCGCGGCTTGGCAAATATGCCCGGGATGGCGCGGTACGCCCGATCCTGGGCCACAACATCCCCCTGGCCGCCCTGGGAGTGTTCATCCTCTGGCTGGGCTGGTTCGGCTTCAACCCGGGCTCGACCACCACGGCCGACAAAAGCATCGCCATGATTTTCGTCAATACCAACCTGTCGGCCGCCGCCGGGGCCATCGCGGCCATGGTCGTCTCCTGGATCCGTTTCGGCAAGCCCGAGGTGGGCATGAGCCTCAACGGGGTGCTGGCCGGCCTGGTGGCCATCACGGCCGGATGCGCCAACGTGGCGCCAGGCAGTGCGATCCTCATCGGCGCCGCCGCCGGCGTGCTGGTCTTTTTGGCGGTGCTCTTCTTTGACAAGATCCGCGTGGACGACCCGGTAGGGGCCGTATCCGTGCACGGCGTCTGCGGCGCCTGGGGCACCCTGGCCGCGGGCATCTTCAACATGGGCGGTACATCGGCCAAGATCATCGGTGTGCAGCTGCTGGGGATCGGCGCCTGCTTCGTATGGACCTTCGGCACGGCTCTGGCCCTGTTTGTGATCCTCCACAAAACCGTCGGCCTGCGCGTCTCGGTCGAAGAGGAGATCGAGGGGCTGGATGGCGCCGAGCACGGTGGCAATGCCTATCCGGACTTTGCCGGCGCCACCCACGGCAGCCTGGGCGCCGGCGCCTCCGGCATGCCAGGGGGGACCCCGGCCCTGGTGCGCCCGCTGGTCGAATCCGCCCAGGGCGGCACGGCCTGAACTGAAACCCTACCCCCCGGTATCTCTCGACTCCTGCCGGGCCGCCGGCGACCTGAACCACCGCCGGCGGTTTCGGCAGCCTCCAGCCGTGCCTGCCCGGCGACGCATCGCAGGCGAGAAGAACCGCGAGATCTCTCCCCTTCGGCAACGGGTCGCCCCGACCCGCCCTCTTTGGCGGCGGCAAACGTCTCCGGATCGACTTCCCCCCTCTGTTGGCCATGCCCTTGGATCCGTGTTGCGCCTGGGGACGTGCGCCCCGCCGCCGGACGCTGCCCGTCCAGCCGGGAAGATTTGGCCCGCCTCGAGGCGTGCCTCGCGCCAGGGGCCCGAATTGACGCCGCCGCGCCACCCTGGTAGGATTCTCCAACCGCTTTCAGCGCTTGCTGCAGATTTTCAGCCTTCACCGCAAAGGAATCTTCCATGGACATCACTTTTCACGGCGCGGTCAGGGAAGTCACCGGTTCGCTACACCTGGTGACCCACGGCCGGGACCGCATCCTGCTCGACTGCGGCCTGTTCCAGGGCCGACGCCAGGAAACCGCCGCCAAAAACCGCCATCTTCCCGTGGCCCCGGACAAAATCACCAGCGTGGTGCTGTCCCACGCCCATATCGACCATTCGGGCCGCATCCCGGTCCTGACCCGCCAGGCCTTCACCGGCCGCGTGATCTGCACCCGGCCGACCATGGACGCCTGCAGCTACCTGCTGCCGGATTCGGGCCACATCCAGGAATCGGACGCCGATTACCTCAATTACAAGAGCATCCGCAATCTGCTGGGCAACCCGCGCCAGGACCGCAACGGCGCCTCCATCCCCCGCTTTCAGCGACAGGAGCTGACGCAGATGCTCAAAAAGGGCGCGCACCGCCTGAACCGTGAACGCATCGGCGAACTGATGGCCGAGTACCACCTGGATGCCGTCGAGCCCCTCTATACCCAGCAGGACGCCGAGCAGGCCCTCGGCTTTTTCGACGGATATCCCTATGGATTCCCGGTGACCGTGGGCCGGGGCATCACCTGCACCTTCTACGATGCCGGACACATTCTCGGGTCGGCGGTGAGCATTCTCCAGGCCAGCCATCAGGGACGCACGATCACGCTGGCCTATACCGGCGACATCGGCCGCTACGGCACCGCCATTCTCAACGATCCGTGCCGGGAATTCGAACCCCAGCACCGGCACGTCGACCTGTTGGTCATGGAGAGCACCTACGGGGATCGACTGCACGAACCGGTCCAGGGGCTGCCCGACCAGCTGCGCCGCATCCTGCTGGAAACCCATGGACGCGGGGGGACCCTTTTGATCCCCTCCTTTGCCTTCGGCCGCACCCAGGAGCTTCTCTACGCCCTGCACAGCCTTTATGCCGGCGGCGAGGTGCCGCGGCTGCCGATCTACGTGGACAGTCCCCTGGCCACCCGCATGACAAAGGTCTACGCCGAGCATCCGGAAGTCTACGATCCGCAGACCCACCGCGCTTTTCTGCGCCAGGGGAAAAATCCATTCGATTTCAAGCAGGTGAATTTCGTTACGGCCGTGGAGGACTCCATGGCGCTGATGCGTGAAGACAATCCCCACATCGTCATCGCCTCTTCGGGCATGTGTGAGGCCGGACGGATCCTGCACCACCTGCGCTACAAGATCCACAACCCCAAGAACACCATTCTCATCGTGGGCTACATGGCCCAGCACACCCTGGGCCGGCGCATCCTGGAACTGGGGGAAGCCTACGCGGCCGACGGGCGACGGGGGCAAGCCCCCATCGTTCGCTTCCTCAACAAGACATACCCGCTTCGGGCGCGTGTCGTGCGCCTGGGCGGATTCAGCGCCCACGGAGATCGCGACGAAATGGTGCGCTTTCTCAACAACTCCGGTCTGGACATTCAACGCATCGCCCTGGTGCACGGCGAAGAAGACCAGAGCCTGGCCCTGGCCGAACATCTGCGCGGACTGGGCTTCAAGGTAGACGTGCCCGAAACGGGCCAGACCTTGACGGTCTAGCGGGGACAACCCCGGCCGCAGGCCCCGTGATCAGGGACATGTCTCACAATCCCCCCGAGGGACCGGCACCGACATGTCTCATTTGAGACAATCCAAGGGGTGCCCAGCCAGCACCGCCATCAAGATTTAGTCGTCTCATTCCAGGAGGATGAACCAAACCCAAAACACTTTTAGACAGTTGGCATACAACTTGATATGAATGACGGGACAGGATGGCCGAGGGGCTGCCCACAGCGGCCCAAGATATTTAACATGCCGAAAGTCTTGCCCTTGAAACCTTGCGACCATAACCTGCAAGAGACGCTGGACCTGGCCGAACAGATGATCGCCCTTTCCCTTAGGGGCGACGACCAGCGCGAGGACACCGGATGCGGCATTCTCTACGGGGTCATGCGGGACGCCGGGTTTCAGATCCGGCACTTGGCGCAACGGGAAATGGAACACCACCGGCGCAGGACGCGCCGCACCAGGGGATGAGCTCCAGCCGCTAGACCCCCGAACGGATCGTGAGCTGAGCGCCCTGATTGTCCAAATCCATCCGGTGGATCGCCAGCCGATCCCCACAACCCAGATCGAAGGAGGAAACTGTGTCCAGCGTGAAAGGAACCCGTACCGAGAAGAATCTGCTGGCGGCCTTTGCCGGCGAGTCCCAGGCCCGCAACCGCTACACCTATTTTGCCGGCGCAGCCCGCAAGGAAGGCTATGTCCAGATTGCCGACATCTTCGAGGAGACGGCCAATCAGGAAAAAGAGCACGCCAAACGCTTCTTCAAGTTCCTTGAAGGCGGAATGGTGGAGATTCAGGCGTCCTATCCGGCCGGCGTCATGGGCACGACCCTGGAAAACCTCAAGGCCGCGGCAGCCGGGGAACATGAAGAGCACACCGATCTGTACCCCGAATTCGCCCGGATCGCACGCGAGGAAGGCTTCGCCGCCATTGCCATGGTGTTCGAGGCGATCTGCGTGGCCGAGCGCCAGCACGAGAAGCGCTACAACGATCTGGCCGCCAACATCGGAGCCGGCCGGGTGTTTCGGCGCGAGCAGGCCGTGGTCTGGCGCTGCCGTAACTGCGGTTACCTCCACCAGGGCAACAGCGCGCCGGAAATGTGCCCGGCCTGTGCCCACCCCCAGGCGCATTTCGAACTGCTGGGCGAAAACTGGTAACCCGTCCGGAGCAGGGCATCCGGATTCGATCGACAAATCCATCCATTTCCCCAAAGGAGGCATTCGATGGCTGAAAGACTCGAGGTGTACAAGTGTGAATTGTGCGGTAACATTGTGGAAGTCCTTCACGGCGGCGCCGGCGAACTGGTCTGCTGCGGCAAACCGATGGTCAAGATGACCGAAAACACGGTGGACGCGGCCAAGGAGAAACATGTCCCGGTCATCGAAAAGATCGACGGCGGCTTCAAGGTCAAGGTCGGCAGCGTGGCCCATCCCATGGACGCCAAGCACTGGATCGAATGGGTCGAACTGATCGCCGACGGCAAGGTCTACCGCCAGTTTCTCAATCCGGGCGAAACCCCCGAAGCGGTCTTCCAGATCGAAGCGACCAGCGTCACGGCACGCGAGTACTGCAACCTGCACGGTCTCTGGAAGGCCTGAAAAGAACCCGTCGCCCTGTTCGTTCGGCAGGTCAGCGCGACGCGTTGAACCCTTCGATGCCCGGTTTTCCGCCGCAGGCGGGGAACCGGGCGCCATGCCGGGAGGCTCGCATGCCAAGCTGGAAATGCCAGAACTGCGGCTACACCCTGGAGGCCCAGTCGCCTCCGGAAAAATGCCCGTCCTGCAAGCAGACCTGCGAATTCGTGGACAACACCTGCTACACGCCGGACTGCCAGTACGAGAAGGCGGATCCGCGTATCAAGTAACCCTGAAACCGTCCGGCGCCCGGTCCGTGTTGTGCGGCGCTGTGGAGACTTCCGAGGATGGCCAGTGTCCTGATCGTCTATGCCACACGTAGCGGTGAAACCCAACGCATCGCCGAACTGATCGCCGAAGGCGTGCGTTTCGGCGGCGCCCAGGCGACCGTTGCCAACGCTAACGACATCAAATCCGAAACGGCCTTGAGCGGTTACGATGCCCTGGTATTCGGGGCGCCAACCTACCACGGCGACATGCTCCAGAGCATGAAGACGTTTCTCTTCCTGGCCGAAAAGGCCGATCTGGCCGGCAAGGTCGGCGGCGCTTTCGGCGCTTTCGGCTGGAGCGGCGAATCGCCAGACCGCATCTTCGATACCATGCGCCACATCTTTCGCATGGAAATGGTCAGCGGACCGTTGCGTCTCAAATCGAGCAAACTCGGCGGCGGTCTGCAGATGGCCCAGGATTACGGCCGGCAGATTGCCAAGGCGATCGACCAGTAAACATCGGAGCCCGGCACACCGGGCTCCCCATCTTTTCCCGAACAAGGAGGCTGCCATGTCCACGCCGAAGCATTGCCCCGGTTTCGAACAGCACAAAAACCTCAAATCCTTTGTCTGCAAGTGCCCGGAGTGCAGCCAGACCGTAGAAATCTTTTCGGACGAGTTCGATCGGCCCCACACCTGCAAGGGTTGCGGGAAGCCTATCGATTTCACCCAGTGCACCCTCGATGGCCAGGCCTGAAGATGAGATTCTCGGCCATGGCCGTCCTCCTGGTGGCCGCGGTGGTGGCGCTGTGGACCGACGCTGTTCCGATGGCGGCCGAACCCCGCCAGGGGGCTGCCGAAATGGTCCTGGAAGGCGGGCGGCAGGGCCCGGTCCCCTTTCCCCACCATCGGCACCAGGCGGCCCTTGGCGACTGCACGGTCTGTCACACCGTCTTTGCCCAGGAGCCGGGGAGCATCGAACGGCTCAAGGCCGCCGGGACCCTCAAGGCCCAGTCGGACGTGATGAACAAGCTGTGCGTCAAATGCCATCGCGCCGAGCGCAAAGCCGGGGGCAGGTCCGGGCCGGTGACCTGCACCGCCTGCCATCAGAAATAGATCGGAGTCGCCATGCTCGTGGTAGGCCTCCAGGGAAGCCCTCGCCGCAAGGGAAACACCGCCTTTTTGCTCGACCGCTTCATGGCCCAGGCCGCACGCATGGGGGCGCGCACCCGGGTGATTTGCCCGGGCCGAGAACCCATCGCGGCCTGCCGCGGCTGCGGGGCCTGCGAAAAACAGGGCCTGTGCGTCAGCCAGGACATCATGGCCCAGGAATTCTTCCCCCTGCTGCGGGAAGCGGACGTGGTGGTGGCCGCCTCGCCCGTCTATTTTTACGGCCTCACGGCCCAGCTCAAGAGCTTCATCGACCGCTGCCAGACCCTCTGGTCGCGCAAGTACCGGCTGCGCCTGGCCGATCCCGGGGCGGCCTCCCGCGCGGGGGTGCTCCTGGCCGTGGCCGCCTCCCGGGGGCCCCAGCTTTTTGACGGGCTTCATCTGACGGCGCGCTATTTCTTCGACGCCATCGGGGCCCGGGATGCCGGCAGTCTCACCTACCGCGGCATCGAGCACCCCGGCGACATGGCCCGCCACCCGACCGCGTCCCAGGAAGTCCATGAGCTGGCCGAAGGCCTCCTCAGTCCCCTGGCCGGACGGCCTGCGGTGGGATTCAGCGACGACACGGGCACCGGCGCCGCTCTGGTGGCCGCCGCCTGGATGCGATACCTGGCCGGAAAAGAATGGGACGTCTATGCCGGCCCGGCGCCGGTGGATGACACCCTGCGGGCCCGGCTGGAACGGGTCATGGCCCAGACCGGCATCGATCTGGGCTACTATCACCCCCAGCCGCTTGACCAGGCACCGCCTGCGCTGGAGCGGGTCATTGCCTTCGGCCAGGCCCCGGCCGGGGCGCCACCGCCGACCCGCCACTGGTCTCTTCCCCCGCCCGGGGACGGGAGCGATGCCGGGCTGGAGGTTTTTTGCCGCTCCATCGAAGCCGATGTCATCCGTTTTTTGCAGCAGTCCCCTTGAAGACGGCAACCACCACACCCACAAAGGAGGAAGGCATGGAGCGTTACGTGTGCACCATCTGCGGGTATGTCTACGACCCGGCCCAGGGCGACCCGGACAACGGAGTGGCCCCGGGCACCCGGTTCGAGGATCTGCCCGATGACTGGGAGTGCCCCATCTGCGGCGCCTCCAAGGACGACTTCGAAAAGGAAGCCTGATGGTTCCAGCGGCGGCCGACCGATCCGGCCGCCGCCCCTTTCCGGGACGTACCGGCCCCGGCCGATGGCTCGCGGAAAGGGCCGCTACGGGCAGTCCGGACAAGGTCCGGAACAGGACTTCACACCACGGCGGCGCTACCCGAGAGGGGCGGCGCGCTTCAACCAGAGGAAAAACGATGAAACCCATCGAAATCGCCGAAGGCGTCTACGATGTCGGCGTCCATGATTGGAACATCCGCGACTTTCACGGCTACTCCACCGATCAGGGCACCACGTACAACAGCTTTCTCATCGTCGACGAAAAAATCGCCCTGATCGATACGGTCAAAAAGCCCTTTGCCGACCAGCTCATCGACAACATCGCCCGGGTCGTCGATCCGAAAAGAATCGATCTGGTGATCAGCAACCACACCGAAATGGACCACTCGGGATCTTTGCCGCGGGTCCTGCACCGCATCGGTGAAAACAAGCCCCTGTACTGCTCCAAGATGGGCCACAAGAACCTGGCCCGCCATTTTCCCCAGGCCTGGAACTACCAGCCGGTGGAAAACGGAGGCGCGCTGAGCCTCGGCCAACGCACCTTGTCTTTCCTGGAAACCCGCATGCTCCACTGGCCTGACAGCATGTTCACCTATCTCAAGGAGGACCGCATCCTCTTTTCCAGCGATGCCTTCGGCCAGCACTACGCCAGCCCCTTCAAGTTCGACGACCAGGTGGGCGAGGCGGTCTGGCCCCATGCCAAGAAATATTTCGCCAATATCCTGATGCTCTACGCGCCCAAGATCCTCAAGCTCATCGAGGAGGTCAGCGCCATGGGGCTGACCTTCAAGATGATCTGCCCGGACCATGGTATTCTGTGGCGCGCCGATCCGCTCAAGATCGTTCAGGCCTATGCCGAGTGGGCCCAACAGCGGCCGACCAAAAAAGCCATCGTGGTCTACGACACCATGTGGCACAGCACAGAGATGATGGCCGAGGCGGTGATCGAGGGGCTGGCGGACGAAGGGGTGCCGGCGGTGCCGATTCACATCCGCTCCTCGCACCGCAGCCAGATCATGACCGAGGCCCTGGACGCCGGGGCCATCGTCTTCGGCTCCCCGACCCTCAACAATCAGATGTTTCCCACCGTGGCCGACGTGCTCACCTACATGAAAGGGCTCAAGCCCAGAAACAAGGTCGCGGCCGCCTTCGGTTCCTACGGATGGAGCGGCGAGGCAGTCAAGCTGGTGGCCCAGGAGCTGGAGGCCATGGGATTCGATCTGGTGGAACCCGGCGTGCGCCTGCCCTACGTGCCGGACGGCGACGGCCGCCAAAACTGCGTGGCCTTGGGTCGCGCCGTGGCCCGTCAGCTTTTGGCCAGACTGAAAGCCGAGGACTGAATGGCGCCCCGGCCCGTGGTGGATCTGGCGGACTGCAACCGCTGCGAAGGGTGCATCGCGGTCTGTCCCCAGGTCTTCTTCATGAGCGAC
The DNA here is from genome assembly GCA_937982505.1 of uncultured Desulfobacteraceae bacterium. GTDB lineage: Bacteria > Desulfobacterota > Desulfobacteria > Desulfobacterales > UBA2174 > UBA2174. Next base: position 12,015 of record CALJLV010000206.1, read on the forward strand.
GCGGGTTTTGTCGATATCGCCGAACTGGACACCTATCCCGCAGCGGACGTGGATGAGGCGATCAAGAACTGCCCGGAAGATTGTATCCGCTGGGAGGAAACATAAAAAACGCCCGACGCCAGCCCGCCTATTCGGACTGCCGTCTTTTTTCCGGAGAAAAATCCCATGACCCCGTATGCGCTGTTCGTCTTCAACGGCGATCCCATGTGCTTCATCCACGTCCTGCTCAACGCCCTGGACATGGACCGGCGCGGACACGAGGTGCGCCTGGTGATCGAGGGGGCCGCCACCGGCCTGCTGCCGCAACTGGAAGCAGAGGACCACCCGCTCCACAAGCTCTGGAAGAAAACCCTGGCGAGCGGCCTGGTGGATGGGGTTTGCAAGGCCTGCGCCGCCAAGACCGGAGGTCTGGAGACGGCCCGCGGTCTGGGGCTGACCCTGCGCGACGACATGAACGGCCATCCGTCCATGGCCGCCTACCGTCAGGCCGGTTGTGAACTGGTCACCTTCTGAGTCCCGGTCCGGCGGCACTTTTCGGCGCCTCAAGCGGGAATTGGCCCCCCTCCTGGACGAGGCGCCACCGGACGCCCTCCTGGCCGCGGTGCGGCGGATGGCCCCCGAACAGGCCGTCAATCCCCTGATCGCCTTCTTCTACCATCCCCGGCCTATCGTCCGCTGGCGGGCCGTATCGGCATTCGGCGACGTGGTGGCGCGAATGGCGCGAACCCGCATGGAATCGGCCCGGGTGACGATGCGCCGCCTCATGTGGCATCTCAACGACGAGTCCGGCGGCATCGGCTGGGGCGCCCCCGAGGCCATGGGCGAGACCCTGGCCCGCAGCCGCCCCCTGGCCCTCGAGTTCCACCGCATCCTGGTCTCCTACATCCGGCCGGAGGGCAACTTTCTGGAGCATCCCATCCTCCAGCGCGGGGCCCTGTGGGCCGTGGGGCGCCTGGCCGGGGTTCATCCGGCCCTGGCAGCCGACGCGGTGCCGGCCCTGACCCACTTCCTGCAATCCGCCGACGCCCACCATCGGGGCCTGGCGGCGTGGGCCGCAGGCCGGATCGGGGACCGGGCCCTGGCCGCCGCCATCATGGACCTCAGGCGGGACGCACAACCCGTCGAACTCTATCGACGCTGGCAGTTGGAACAGGTGGCGGTGGCTGACCTGGCCGCCGAAGCCCTGGCGCGTCTCGCGGCGGGCCGGGAATCAGCGCTGTGATGGACCGGGCGCAGCCGCACGGGGGAAGTGCACCCGGAACCGGCGGCAAGACACCGCTACTGCGGCGGGGCGGCGCACTCGCGCCGCCGGTACTTGGCCGCGAAAAAGGCCACCGCCAGCGCCACGATCAACGCCGCCATGGCGAGCAGCGCGCCCCAGTCGTACTTTTCGATGTCCAGGATGATCACCTTGCGGGCAATGGCGATCAGGGCCACCTCGAGGACGATCTCCACGTGCACGATGTTCTCGTGGAGATAGGCCTTGATGGTTTCCAGCAGTTCGATGCCGATGAGGATCAGCAGAAAGAAGCCGAAAATTTCCAGCAGATCCTGGATCTGCAGGAGCATCACCGGCGGGCGCAGGATGTCCCTGACCACGATCCAGCCCAGTTCGGCGGTGGACAGGGTCACCACCACGACCATCATCGCAATCAGGGCATAAATCACCAGCCGTTCGAATTTCTTCAAAAACGCCGTCATTCTTTCCCTCCGATGACCGCCGCCGGCCGGCTCGGGCTGCTGAAATGCCTATTTTTAGCAGGGACGGAGGGTACGGAAAAGGGGAAAGTGTCGAGGCCGATCGGGGAATCATGACGGATTGACACGAAATCCCTGCCACACTATATTCGCGGCATGAAAAACGCCACCATCACACTCCCCGAAGCAATGGCCCGATGGGAGCGGATTAGAGGCGCCAAGAACAATACGCGCGTCTCGCGCCTGGTCAATCCTATGACCTCATCGCCGGGGCCTTTTTTTTAGCATAGACGATTTTCGAGTTTCCTTTCCATGCACCATCGACCATGAACACCGCGATCGAATATCCCGACCTGCCCCGCCTGGCTGTGGGGGCCGTCGTCGTCCACCAGGACCGGGTGCTGCTCGTGCGCCGCGCCAAGGCCCCGGCCCAAGGCCTCTGGGCTATCCCGGGCGGCAGCGTACGCCTGGGTGAAACCCTGCGGCAAGCCGCCGAACGCGAGATCCTGGAGGAAACCGGCCTCACGGTGCGCGCCGGCGAGGTCGTGCTGACCTTCGAGACCATCCGCCGCGACCCGGACGGGCGGGTGCGCTTTCACTACGTGATCGTCGATCTTTTGGCCGAATACCTGACCGGGGAACCGACCCCGGCCGACGATGCGGCCGAGGCGCGCTGGTTTTCCGCCGACCAAATCGCCGCCGAACCGCGGATGGTCGAAAAAACACGGGAACTACTGCTTCGCCGGCTGGGCGGGGTGTAAAAACGAGACGCCGCATGGAGCTATGCATATGATCCACGTCATCGCCGACATCCGGGTGTACCCGGGCCGTATGGACGATCTGTTGGCCGTTTACCGGAGTTTCGTTCCGCAGGTGCGGGCCGAACAGGGGTGCCTCGCCTACGTGCCAACCCGGGACCTGGCCACGGATCTGGCCAACCAGCACCGCGATGCCGACCGCATCACGGTGGTCGAGTGCTGGGCCGACATGATCGCCTTCCGAACCCACCTGACCGCCCCCCACGTGCTGGCCTACAGGCAACGGGTCAAAGACATCGTGGCCGATGTCACGGTGCGCGTTCTCGACGCGGTGCCGGCCGGGCAAGATGCGATAACGCCGCCAGCCGTCAACCCCGCCTCCGAAAAAAAACCGCCACGCATGCGCGATCAGCCTTACGGGCGCGCAATAGAATGAACCCTTGAGACTTGCGACTTAAACCCCATGAACCTCTTCGACACCCACATCTCCGTCCGCCAGACCGGGGATGGCCGCTTCGCCGGCCGCATCCACGACCACTGGTCCATCAACGGAACCCCCAACGGCGGCTACCTGATGGCGATCCTGGCCCGGGCCATGCTGGCCGGCGGCGGGCGCCAGGGCACGCCGATCCTGACGGCCAACTATCTGGCGCGCTGCAGCCCCGGAGCGGTGACCGTGTCGGTCGAGCCGTTGACCGCGTCGACCCAGTTCAGCCGGTTTCAGGCGTCCCTGATCCAAGAGGGCGGCGAGCGGATTCGGGCCTTCGGCACTTTCGCCAACCAGAACACCGTCTGCACCATCAACCGCACCGAGACCGGTCCGCCCGAGGTGGCGGCCATCGCAGACAGCGTCCCGATTCCGGCCCTGCCCGGATATACCCTCTTCGAAAACCTGGAGGTGCGCCTCGACCCGGCCTGCGCCGGTTGGATGGTCGACCACCGGCTGACCCCGGTCTCGGAACAAAAAGGGTGGATCCGGTTTCGCCAGCCGCGTCCCTGGGACCTTTACAGCCTGATCCTGGCCGCCGACGCCTTTCCTCCCGCGGTGCTCGCCAGCCAGGGAATGGTGGCCTGGGTCCCGACCCTCGAGCTGTCGCTGAACCTGCGCCAGATTCCCGCAACCACGTGGTTAAAAGGCATCTTCCGGACCCGCTTCATCACCTGCGGCCTGCTGGAAGAGGACGGCGAATTGTGGGATGCCGAGGGCAACCTGGCGGCCATTTCGCGCCAGATTGCCCAATACCGTCCGGTGGGATAGAAAACGGCGGGAAAATTCAGCAGCGCGCGTTGCGGGTCGAGGCCACTTGCACCCGGGCGTCGTCCAGGGCCGAGATGAGAATGCGCCCGGCCTTGGCGGCAAGAAAGACCTCGCCGGCCCGCAGCAGATGGTCCCGCCAGTCGCCTTCCTGGGTCACCCACAGCCGGCCTTGCAGGCAGCGGATCACGTCCCGCCGCCGGCGTCCGGCATCGATGACGTGCATCTCGTGGGCCGCCATCTTCAGATCCCGGGTCTCCTGGGGATAGGCATTCGGATGGAATACCCGGTTCATCGTCTGCGCAATGGACGCGTGGGCCAAATGGGTATCGGTATGCATGGGCTTTTCCTCCCTGATTCGTCTGACCGTTTGTATCCGTCTGATGCGTTGGGTCGCCGCTTTTTGAATGGGAAGATAATCTCTCCGGAAAAATCAGTACAGCAACAGAAAATGGTTTTTGTTATGATAACAGAACGCTTTTTTAAAATCTGTTACGCCAATTGTGGCGCGAACTGTACCGTTCTTCGGAAAAGACGAGCCATGGGGAGGCGTAAATGGGGCGAACGAACAAATACGAAGCGCTGGCCGCCGAACTGGCGGGGCTGATCCGTGCCGGCACCTACCGGCGCGGCGCCCCGCTGCCTTCGGTGCGGGAGCTGAGCCGCGAAAAAGCCATGAGCGTCGCGACGGTTCTCCAAGCCTACTACCTGCTCGAGGCCCGCGGTCTGGTGACGCCCCGACCGCGCTCGGGCTTTTTCGTGGCGGAAGGGGCCCTGCGCACCGAGCTGGAGCCGGAGCCCTCAACCCCCGCGGTGGACGCGGCCCAGGTGAGCATCCGCCAGTTGGTGACCCGGGTGGCCTTGCAGGATGCCCGCACCCCGGGCCTGGTTCCCCTGGGATACGCCCATCCCCACCCGGCATGCACCGCCACCGGAGTGCTCAACCGAATCATGGCCGCCGTCGGACGCCGGCTGGGCCACGGCAGTTGGGCCTACGAACTGCCGCCGGGATGCCGTGCCCTGCGCACCGAAATCGCCCGCCAGGCCGCCCGGGCCGGCTGCCGTCTCAACAGCGCCGACATCGTCATCACTTCCGGCTGCACCGAGGCCGTCAGCCTGTCGCTGCGGGCGGTCTGCCGCCCGGGGGATGCCGTGGCCATCGAGTCGCCCATCTGTTTCGATACCCTTCAAACCCTCGAGACCCTCGGGTTGAGGGCCGTGGAGATCCCCACCCATCCCCGCGACGGGATCAGCCTCGAGGCGCTGCGCTTCGCCACCGATGCCATGCCCATCAAGGCCTGCCTGGTAATCGCCAACCACAACAATCCCCTGGGCAGCCGAATCCCCGAGGCTGCCCAGCAGGCGCTGGTGGCTCTGCTGGCCCAGCGGGATATCCCCCTGGTCGAGAACGACATCTACGGCGAGATTCACTTCGACGCCCACCGGCCGACCGCGGTCAAGGCCTTCGACCAGAAGGGTTTGGTGCTCCTGTGCAGCTCGTTTTCCAAGACCCTCGGCCCGGGGCTGCGGGTGGGTTGGGTTGCGGCGGGGCGTTTTCGCGACGGCATCGAGTGGGACAAATATACCCTGAGCCTGGCCGTGCCCACCCTGCCTCAGCTGGCCATCGCCGAATTCATGGCCGGCAGCGGTTATCCGCGCCATTTGCGGCGCATCCGGCGCTTCTACGCCGACAGCACGGCCGCCATGCGCGCGGCCGTGCTGCGCCATTTCCCCTCCGGCACCCGGGTCACCCGTCCCAGCGGGGGGTATCTGCTCTGGATCCAGCTCCCCAAGGGGATCGACGCCTACGACCTGTATCGCCGGGCCCTGGCGGCGGGCATCGCCATCATGCCCGGCCACCTGTTCTCGGCGGCGGATCGGTATCACGATTTTATCCGCCTCAACGCGGCCTTCTGGTCTCCGGAGGCCGAAGGGGCGGTACGGCGCCTGGGCAGGATGGTGGCAGCGGCGCTCGACGGATAAGCATCGAGCGAAGGTCAAAAGAGTGGATTGGCCGGAGGTTTTCGCGAATTTTTCCCACCAAAGGCGCATCCGCGACGGCAACACGGCGACGTGTGCTGTTCTATGAAACCACAATTCGATTGGATTCAGTAATATCAATGCGTTAGCAGGCACTT
>CALJLV010000207.1 GCA_937982505.1 uncultured Desulfobacteraceae bacterium
CGGGCTTTCGGTTTCACGCGTCGGTGGATCCGCCCAAGTCAAAGCCATGAAACAGGTCGCCGGCACACTGCGCTTGGAAATGGCCCAATTCCGAGAGCTCGAAGCATTTGCAGCCTTTGGTAGCGATTTGGACGCTGCCACCCAGCGACAATTGACGCGCGGTGAACGTTTGGTCCAAATTTTGAAACAGCCCCAATATCAGCCGCTGCCGATGGAAAAGCAGGTTACCATCCTGTTTGCCGGAACCCGCGGGTACCTAGACAAGTATCCTTTGGATGTTGTCGCCAAGTATGAAGCCGGCCTATACAAGTTTGTCGAGGAGCGTTACCCGCAACTGTTCAAGGGGCTCAAGGAAGAACAGAAGTTTACCGAGGCCTTGGAAAAACTCGCCAACGAGGCACTCACCGCCTACGACGAAGAGTTCAAGGACACCATCAAGTAGTAGGACGGTGGACGGCCAAGGTCAAAGGAAGGTTCAACCTTAGCCAGAAGGGCGAATCAGGATGGCGACACTCAAAGACGTTCAGCTCAAGATCTCCGCGGTCAAAAAAACCAAGCAGATCACCAAAGCCATGAATATGGTGGCCACGTCACGGCTGCGTGGCTGCCAGCAGGCCACCGATGCCTTTCGGCCCTATGCGGACAAGTTCGCAGAGGTGCTCGGCTCCCTGGCCGGAAAGGCCGGCGGGGAGGCCAATCCGCTGCTCGTGCCCCACGACGAGGTGCACCACGTGCATGTGGTCCTGTGCACCTCCGACCGCGGCCTGTGCGGCGGCTTCAACCTCAACCTGATCGAAAAGGCCGAAGCGCTGGCAAAGAAAACGATTCAGGATGGGGCCAAGGTTTCGTTTACGCATTTCGGCAAGAAAGGCCGGGATTGGGCCCGCAAGCTCGACTACGAACGGGTCGAAGAACATTTGGGCGTCGTGGGCACCCGCATCCCCTTTTCAAGTGCGGCCAAGACCGGAAGGCAGTTGGTGGACCGCTTTCTGGACGGGACCTACGATAAAGTGTACGTGGTCTATTCCCTGTTCGAGTCCATGGCGCGCCAGAAGCCGCTGGTGCAGCAGCTGTTGCCGATTCCGGCATTGCAGGCGGAAGCCGAGGCGGATGCCGGTGATGCCGACTCCCCGTACATGGCCGAACACATCTGCGAGCCGAGTCCCGCGCAGTTGCTCGGCACCTTGCTGCCGCGCAATGTTTATGTTCAGCTCTTCAAAGCCCTGCTCGAGACCTCGACCAGTGAGCACGCGGCCCGCATGATGGCCATGGAGAATGCCACCAAGGCTTGCAATGATATTATCGAGCGGCTCACACTGGCCTACAACAAGGCTCGCCAGGCCGCCATCACGGCCGAACTGATGGATATCGTCGGCGGCGCGGAAGCGCTCAAGGGCTAAACCCGATACGCTTATTTCGCACACAGGTTACAGGAGGTTCTTCGATGGCAGAGAACATCGGTAAAGTCATACAAGTCATGGGGCCGGTCGTCGACGTGGAGTTCGAACAGGGCAAGCTGCCCACCATCTATACGGCGCTTCTGATCAGCAACTCGGCCATCAGCGATGAGGCCGATAACCTGGTCATCGAGGTGGCCCAGCACTTGGGCGACAATGTGGTGCGTTGCATCGCCATGGACGTCACCGATGGCTTGGTGCGCGGTATGCCGGTCAAGGATACCGGCAATCAGATCATGATGCCGGTGGGCCAAGCCGGTCTGGGACGGGTGCTCAACGTGGTCGGACGCCCGGTGGACGGCTTGGGGCCGGTCAGCCAGGAGAAGATGATGCCGATTCACCGCCAGGCGCCCGCTTTTACCGAGCAGGATGTCGATGTGCGGGTTCTTGAAACCGGCGTTAAGGTCATCGATCTGCTCGTGCCGTTCCCCCGCGGTGGCAAGATGGGGATGTTCGGCGGCGCCGGCGTGGGCAAGACCGTCATCATGATGGAAATGGTGCACAACATCGCCATGCAGCACGGCGGCATCTCGGTTTTTGCAGGCGTGGGCGAGCGTACCCGCGAGGGGAACGACCTCTACCACGAGATGAAGGATTCGGGCGTTCTGCCCAAAGCGGCGCTGGTCTACGGACAGATGACGGAACCGCCCGGTGCCCGTGCGCGCGTGGCCCTCTCGGCCCTGACGGCCGCCGAGTATTTCCGTGACGAAGAAGGTCAGGACGTGCTGATCTTCATCGACAACATTTTCCGTTTCACCCAGGCCGGTTCCGAAGTTTCGGCCCTGCTCGGCCGCATGCCCTCGGCCGTCGGTTATCAACCGACCCTGGCGGTCGACCTGGGCGAACTGCAGGAGCGGATTACCTCGACCACCAAAGGATCGATCACTGCGGTGCAGTGCGTCTACGTGCCCGCCGACGACCTCACCGACCCGGCGCCGGCCACGACCTTCGCCCACCTGGACGGCACCGTGGTGCTCAGCCGCCAGATCGCGGAACTCGGGATCTACCCGGCGGTCGATCCGCTCGATTCCACGTCGCGTATTCTCGACCCGCAGGTTCTGGGCCAGGATCACTACCAGACGGCGCGCACCGTGCAGCAAATGCTGCAAAAGTACAAGGAACTGCAGGACATTATCGCCATTCTGGGCATGGAAGAGCTTTCGGACGAGGACAAGCTTACCGTCCAGCGGGCGCGCAAGATCCAGCGTTTTCTGAGCCAGCCGTTCCATGTGGCCGAGGCTTTTACCGGCAAGCCCGGAAAGTACGTCAAGGTGGAAGACACGGTGCGGGCCTTCAAGGAAATCTGCGAGGGCAAGCACGACGATGTTCCCGAGCAGGCCTTCTACATGAAGGGCGGGATCGAAGAAGTGCTTGAAGTCGCGAAGGAAATGGCAGCCGAAGCCTAGTCGGCGGAAGGGATCAAGATGGCAGGCAACATTCGACTGGAAGTCGTGACCCCGGAGCGGGAAGTGGTCAATGAGGAAGTCCAGATCGTCATGGCGCCGGGCAGCGAAGGGGAATTCGGTGTCCTTGTCGGACATACCCCCTTTATGACCTCTCTGAAAACCGGCACCTTGCGCTACCGGGACAGCTCCGGCGCGGAACGTTTTATCTTCGTGTCAGGCGGTTTTGCCGAGGCGCTGCCCACCAAGGTCACCGTTCTGGCCGAATCAGCCGAAAGGCGCCGCGATATCGACGCCGAGCGCGCCCGCAGTGCTCTGGACCGAGCCCAGAAGAGACTGGCCAGTGGACAGGCGGAAATCGATTACGCCAGGGCCAGGGCGGCACTGGAAAGAGCCCTGTATCGTCTCAAATTGGTTGAAAACCGGAGTCGATAAAAGGCAATCAGGCAGACTTTCTGGCCGTCCGCGAAATTCGGGCGGACGGCCGGGCCGCCACCCAGAGGGCAGATCATACTCCGTGTTTGATCTGCCCTTCGTGTTGTCGACCCAACGGTCCATCAGCCTGTCAGGACCGCGTTCAGGGAGCTTCAAACCGATGGAACGATCTGTCTCCATCATCATACTGGCGGCGGGGCTGGGGACCCGCATGAAATCGGATCGTGCCAAGGTACTGCATCTGATTCACGATAGCCCCATGATCCGCTACGTGGTCGATACCGCCGTGCAGGTGGCCGGGGTGGAACGGGTGGTGGTGGTGGTGGGACACCAGGCCGAGGCCGTCAAGGCTGCGGTGAGCGCTTTTTATCCGGTTTCTTTCGCCCTCCAGGCCGAACAGCGGGGCACCGGGCATGCCGTTCGCTGCGCCATGGGGGCCTTGGCACCGCAGACGGCCCAGGTCGTCATCCTTTGCGGGGACGTGCCCCTGCTCAGGGCAACCACCATTGAAAGATTGATCGACCGGCATTGCCGCGACGCAAACGATCTGACCCTGCTGGCAGTGGAGATGGCTCAGCCGGAAGGCTACGGGCGCATCCTGACGGACGCGCATGGCCGGTTGCAGGGGATCGTCGAAGAGGCCGACGCCAGCCTGATCCAGCGGTCCATCAAGCTTGTGAACAGCGGGATCTATTGCGTCGCCAGGGAATTCCTGGACTACGCCCTGGGGCGGATACGCCCTGACAATGTTCAGAAAGAATACTATCTGACGGATATCGTCGCCATTGCAGGGGCTACCCATCGGCGGCTGGGCGTCATGACTGCCGATGCCGCCCTGGAGGTATCCGGGGTCAACACGGTCGAGCAGCTTGCGGCGGTTACGGCAGCGATGCCGCCAATGGGTAAAACCGCTTGACATAACGGTAGTATACCGATAATAGAAGCCTAAACTGGTGAGGTGTGACGGTGGATGAAAAAGCGGTATTGGATCGGTTTGACGATATTGAACAGCGGGTCGGGCAACTGATCGGGATCTGCCAGGCCCTTGAAGTTGAAAACACGGACCTGAAAAGCAAAGTCGAAAGGCTGGAAAAGGAGCTTCACACCAGGGTGGAGGCAGAGAGCCAATATGAGGCCGAACGGCGAACCATCCGGTCACGGATCGACACACTGCTGGCCAAGTTGGAAGGGTTCGCGGACCAGCCTCAGTAAATCACGCTAACGGTTCGCAGGCCCTTGCAAATTCCGGAGACCGTTGGATCAGCTGATCAAAATACATCTCTTCGGTCAGACGTTCACCTTCAGGACCGATTTCGGCGCGCAACAGGCCGAAACCGTGGCGACGATGCTGATGGATGAAGTTGAGCGGATCGCCGGCCGGTCGGGCGGAACGACTTCGGAAATGAACAGGCTGACGGTCATGATCCTCGCGGCCCTGAATTTGGCCAATGAAAATTATGAGTTGAAGTTTTCTCGAGAATCCGGCCAGCAGGGTCTGAAACAGCGCGCCAATCGGATTGTCAGCGTCCTGGACAATGCTCTTGAAAAGTGGGAACGGGCCGGCGCTCGAACGGAGGAGGGCCAGCCCTTTCCGGGCCGTGTTCCCTGATCGCATGGATGCCAGAGACCGTTCGCGCGGACGGTCCGAACGGCATCAGCGACGGATGTGCCATCGCCCCTGCCGTGTTTGTGATTGGAAGACGCGTTTTTGACCCAACATGCATTTCCCGGGAGCCTTACCTGGTTTCGGTGTGCAGGTTCTGCAGCCGCAGAAAAGCCTAAAGAAGCCACAAGGCATCCCACTTGAGCCATCTGGTTCAAAAAGCCTCCCAACACGGCACTTGGCGGGGGCTTCCTCCTGCCTTGCCCGGGTGCTGCGGCGGTCGATCCACCGCCGCTGACCCATCCATCGTTCCTTGCCCCTCCCGGTTCAAGCAAGGACCGGTCATTTCCACCGTCAGCCTCACACCGGTTCAGTCGCCCTACCGTAGCGCCATGACAACGCCAGCGCCCGCTGCTGGATCGCGGTAATCCTGCGCCGGCGAAACGATAAACGGGGGCTTCGGGCCCTGGAGGAACCATCATGACAAGTATCGAATTGGTATGGCTTGTGGCGGGCATTGCCGCCGGTTTTGGGGTGGCTTTCTGGGTCAAGGGGCGCATCGCGACCCAGAAGGTCAAGGCTGCCGACGCCCAGGCGCTGCGGATTGTTGAGGACGCCCAGCGGCGAGCCGAGACCCTGGTACGCGAGGCGGAGTTGGAAGCCAAGGACCGCCTCTTTCGCATGAAGAGCGATTTCGAGTCCGAATCCAAAGAGATCCGGTCCGGGCTTGAACAACGAGACCGGCGGCTGGCACAGAAGGAAGAGCATATCGATCGGCGCAGCGAGCAGATCGAACAGCGTGAAACCGAGCTGAATCAGCGAGAAAAGGGGATCGTTAAAAGAGAAGAGAAGATCGTTCAAGATGAGCTTCATTATCAGGAACTGATCGCGGCCCAGAAGCAGCAGCTGGAGACGATTTCCGGGCTCAGCGCCGAGCAGGCCAAGGATTTGCTGATTCGCGCCATGGAAAACGATGCCCGCTACGAAGGCGCCAAGCTGATCAAGCGCATCGAGACCGAGTCGCGCGAAGAGGCCGACAAGCGCGCCAAAAAAATCATTGCCATGGCGATTCAGCGCTATGCTGGCGATTTCGTCGCCGAAAGAACGGTGTCGGTGGTACCGCTGCCCAGCGATGAGATGAAAGGCCGCATCATCGGGCGTGAAGGGCGCAACATCCGGGCACTGGAGGCGGCTACGGGCATCGACCTGATCATCGACGACACTCCCGAGGCGGTGATTCTTTCGGGCTTTAATCCGGTGCGGCGCGAGGTGGCGCGTCTGTCCTTGATGAAACTCATCGCCGATGGGCGGATTCACCCGGCCCGGATCGAGGACGTGGTCAAAAAGGTGACTGTCGAAGTCGACAAGACCATCAAGGAAGCCGGCGAACAGGCCGCTTTCGATCTCGGGGTTCACGGAATTCATCCCGAGCTGATCATGTACCTCGGCCGGCTTAAATACCGCACCAGTTATGCCCAGAATGTGCTTCAACACTCCATCGAGGTGGGCTTTCTGGCGGGCGTGATGGCTGCCGAACTGGGACTCAATCAGAAGCTGGCCCGCCGCATGGGGCTGCTCCACGACCTGGGAAAGGCTGCCGATCATGAGGTGGAAGGCCCCCACGCCCTGATCGGTTCCAAGCTGGCCAAGAAGTTCGGAGAGGCCCCCAAGGTGGTCCATGCCATCGCCGCCCACCATGAAGACGTCCCGCCCAATACCGTCTATGCCTATCTTGTCCAGGCGGCCGACGGGCTATCCGGGGCGCGGCCCGGCGCCCGCAAGGAGATGCTGGAAAACTACATCAAGCGCTTGGAGGACCTGGAGGGCATCGCCAACAGTTTTGCCGGAGTTTCCAACACCTATGCCATCCAGGCGGGGCGCGAGCTCCGGGTGCTGGTGGAGAGCGATCAGATCAGCGACGAGGATGCGGTCCTTCTCAGTCGGGATATCGCCAAGAAGATCGAAGAGAATCTGACCTTTCCCGGGCAGATCAAGGTGACGGTGATCCGCGAAACCCGGGCGGTGGAATACGCCAACAAGTAGGAAGGTGGGACGGTATGACGCATGTTCTGGATGTCTTGGACGAACGCGGATTCGTCGAGGCGAAGACCCACGAGGCGGAACTTCGCGAGTGGCTCTCCCAAGGGCCGTGCACCTGCTATATCGGGTTTGATCCCACCGGCAGCAGTCTTCATATCGGGCACCTGATACCGGTCATGGCGCTGGCGTACATGCAGCGTTGCGGTCACCGGCCCATCGCTCTGGTGGGCGGCGGTACCGGGCTGGTGGGAGACCCCTCGGGTAAGACCGAGATGCGCCAGATGCTCACCCGCGAGACGGTCGACGCCAATGCCGAAGCCCTGAAACGCCAGTTGGCGCGTTTCATCGACTTTAGTTCCCAGCGTGCGCTGCTGGTCAACAATGCCGAATGGCTTGCAGGTCTGGGGTATATTGCATTTCTGCGGGATATTGGACGTCATTTCTCCGTCAACCGGATGATCCGCGCGGAAAGCTACCGAATGCGACTCGATTCCGACGAGGGCCTGAGTTTTATCGAATTCAACTACATGCTCTTGCAGGCCTACGATTTTCTCGAACTCCATGATCGCCATGCGTGCCGGCTGCAGATGGGAGGCTCGGACCAGTGGGGAAACATCGTCGCCGGGATCGACCTGGTGCGCAAGATGCGGCAGCAGACGGTTTTCGGGATTACCTTCCCGCTGATCACCACCGCCGGCGGGGCAAAGATGGGAAAGACCGCGGCGGGGGCTGTCTGGCTCGACGCCCAGCGTACCAGCCCCTACGCGTATTATCAGTACTGGGTCAACTGCGATGACGCGGATGTACCGCGCTTTCTGGCGCTGTACACCTTCTTGCCCATGGGTGAAATTCGCGAAGTCGCGCAGTTGAGGGATGCGGACTTGAACCTGGCCAAGACCGTCCTGGCCTTCGAGACCACTCAGATTGTTCATGGGCGTCAGCTGGCAATGGAAGCCATGGCCGCGGCCAGCAGCATGTTCGGGTCGCGCCGTCTGCCGGCGGATCTTTTGCCCTCCTCGACCCTTCCGCGCAATAGCGCCGGAAAGGGGGCGGACGATGGGGTGCCGAGCACCGACCTGGGCGCCGATGAGATCAGTGAGGGGATCCCCTTGTTCAAACTCTTTCAACTTACCGGTCTGAGTTCCAGCGGGGGTGCGGCGCGTCGATTGATCCGCCAGGGGGGGGCGTATGTGAACAACGAGCGGGTCACGGCCGACGACCGGCCGGTGACCCTGGCGGATTTTGTCGGTGGAGAGCTGCTGCTGCGATCGGGGAAGAAGCATTTTCACCGGGTGCGGCTGACAAAATAACGGCGCCGATGAAATCTGGGTTGACAAGCCCAGGTCGAGCATGTAAAAGAGCGCCTCGTTTGTCTGGCCCGGATGGCGCAGCCCCGGTGCCGGGTCCGGCGTACAGCCGGGAAAAGCCATGAGGCGTCCGGAATTCAAAGGGGCGGGTGCTTTTCCCGGGATTTGGCCGGTGCGGTTGAAAATGCTTGACAGCAGGACGAAGGTCGAGGTAAGAAGATCTTCTCTTTCGAAACGCGGAAACGCGAGCGGAAGATCGCTCTTGAAAATCGAAGCGTTGGGATAGCCTGGCAGCCAGATGCCGGCCAGATGCGATCCGAACCGGTTTTTGAAAAAAGGGATTGACAGGCGGGTTGAGTTTAGTATATT
>CALJLV010000208.1 GCA_937982505.1 uncultured Desulfobacteraceae bacterium
TCTTCGCGCGCCACCCAGCAGCCCCGGCGCAGGCGATGGGCGAGCAGGCGCAGATCGTTCAGGATGGCCAGCAGGCTCGGCACCAGCACGAGGGTCAAGACGGTGGCGAAGGCCACCCCGGCGGCCAGGGCCAGCGCCATGGGAACGAGAAAGCGCGCCTGCAGATCCGGCTCCATGATCATGGGCGCCAGGCCTCCCACGGTGCTCACCGTGGTCAGAAAGATGGCCCGGAAACGGCGGGCTCCGCCGGTGCTCAGGGCTTCGAAAAACGGCATCCCTGCGGCGATGTTCTCGTTGACCCGCTCGATGAGCACGATGGCGTCGTTGACCACCACCCCGGCCAGGGCCACCATGCCGAAGATGCTCATGATGGAAAGTTCGAAGCCGAGCAGCAGGTGGCCGAGCACCGCGCCGATAAAGCCGAAGGGAATGGTGAACATGATCACGAAAGGCTGGGCGTAGGAGCGGAACATGGTGGCGATGATGATGAAGATGCCCAGCACGGCCAGGGGAAAACCGACATACAGGCTCGAAAAGGATTCGCGCATCTTCTTCTGCTCGCCCTGGGCCGCGATGTAGAGCCCCGCGTGCCGCTGGCGCAACTCAGGAAAGAAGTTGGCCTCCAGCTCGGCGAAGATCTCGTTGGCGTTGGCCTTGTTGCCGTCCACGTCGGCGCTGACCGCCACCCGGCGCAGGCCGTCGGTGCGGGTGATGGTCGAGTAGCCCGGGGCCGGATGGATCTCGGCCACGGAACGCAGCGGCACCTGGCGGCCGTCAACGGTGCGGATGCGAAGGTTCTCCAGGCTGTCGGCCTGCTGCCGCTCGCCGGCGGTGTAGCGCACTTTGACCCGGATGTCCTCGCGGCCGCGCTGCAGCCGCAGGGCCTCGTTGCCGTAGTAGGCCGAGTTGACCTGGCGGGCCAGATCCTCCACCGTCAGGCCCAGGGTGCGGGCTTCCGGTTTCAGGCGCAGGCGGATCTCATCCTTGCCGGGGGAAAAATCCGAGCGGATCTGAAAGACGCCTTCGAAGCGCTGCAACCGGGCCATCAGCGCATCGGCGGCGGCCAGGATCTGCGGCATGTCGCGTCCCTGGATCCAGATCTCGATGGGCGCCCCGGGGGGGCCGGCGTTCATCCCCTCGATGGTAAGAGCCCGGAGCCCCGGGATGGTGCCGATCTCTTCCTCCCAGGCGACCATGATGTCCTTGGCGTGGACCCCGCGCCGCTCGCTGGCAAGCAGGATGGCCTGTACCGATCCCACATGGGGGCCGGACTTGGGGATCTCCTGCAGGGTCTGCCCGGCGATGCTGAGCCGGTCGACCAGCATCGGCTCCCCGGAAAGCGTTCGGGTCCGCTCGTTGAGCCGCAGCATGGCCGCCTCGACCCGCCCCAGGGCCTCCTGGGTCACCCCGGCCGGGGTGCCGTCGGGAAATTCCAGCGTGGCCGTGGCCACGAAGCCGTCGATGTCCGGGAAGACTTCGAACTTGACGAACCCGCCGCGCACCAGGCCTAACGTGAGCAGCAGCAGGCTGACGGCGGTGCAGCAGGAGATGTAGCGCCAGCGCATCGACTGGCGCAAGAACGGCTGGTAGACGCGGGCCACGAACCATTCCATGCCGTTGGCGATGTGGCGGCGCATGCGCTCCATGCGCACGGCCAGGGTCCGGCGCCGCCCCAGGCCGGCACCGGGATCGGGCAGGGTGCTCAGATGGGCCGGCAGGAGGATGAGGCATTCGATGAGCGACACGGCCAGGCAGGCGATCACCACCACCGGCAGGATGCGGATGAACTTGCCCATGATCCCGCCCACGTAGGCCAGGGGCAGAAAGGCCACGATGGTGGTGGTAACGGCGGCCACCACCGGCATGCCCACCTCGCTGACCCCGTCCACCGCGGCGCGCAGGGGCGGCTTGCCCGCCTTGCGGTGCACGTAGATGGCCTCGCCCACGATGATGGCATCGTCCACCACGATGCCCAGCACCATGATGAAGCCGAATAGCGAAATCATGTTCAGGGTGCCGCCGATCCACCAGAGGATGGCCAGGGCCCCGGCGACGGAGATGGGAATGCCCATGCCGGCCCAGAAGGACAGGCGCATGTCGAGAAACACCCACAGCGAAAAAAAGACGATGGCCAATCCGATCAGGCCGTTTTTCACCAGCAGGTTGATGCGCTGGCGCAGCATCTCGGTGTTGTCGTAGAGGATCTGGAAGTTGGCGCCGGCCGGCAGGACCTGGCGTTGCTGGTCTACAAAGGCCTGGACCGCCGCGCTGATCTCGAGGGCGTCTTCCTCCTTGGTCTTGTAGACGATGAGCATGACGGCGCGCTCGCCGTTGATGCTGCCGCGCACCGGGTCTTCGGTGAACCCGTCGTCGATGACCGCCAGCCGGGCAAGGGGCACCAGGTCGCCGTCGGGCCGGGCCAGAACCACGATGTCGGCCAGTTCCTTGCCCGTGTAACGGCGGCCCATGGTGCGCACCCGGATCTCCTCGCCCTCGGTGCGGATGGTGCCGCCGGCCAGATTGAGGTTGCTGCGGCGAACAACCTCGGCCACCTGGGAGAAGGTCAGGCCATACTCGCGCAGCCGTTCCTCGGAGACCTCGATGCCGATCTCGTAGTCCCTTGCCCCGAAGATCTCCACCTGGCTGATCGGAGCCAGGGCCTGGAACTCGTCCTTGATCTGCTCGGCCCACTCCTTGAGGCGGCGCTCGTTCATTTCCCCGCCGACGTAGAGCAGCACCACCGGGTCCTTGAGGGTCAACTCGGTGATCACCGGCCGTTCGGCGTCCACCGGGAAGGTGGAAATCGCATCCACCCGGCTGCGCACCTTGTCGAGCACCTCCTGAAGGTCGTAGCTCTCCTTGACCTCGATGACGGCCGTGCCGAGGTTCTCGTGGCTGTCCGTGGTGTACTGCTTGACCCCTTCGATCCCCTCTACGGCCTCCTCGATCTTGCGGCTGATCCCCTCCTCGACCTCTTCCGGGTCGGCGCCCGGATAGGGCACCGAAATGGTAATCATGTCCAGGGAAAATTCGGGGAAATTCTCGCGGATCATGGACAGGGTGGCGATGGCCCCGGCCGCGAAGATCAGCACCAGCACGATGTTGGCAAAGACGGTGTTGCGGGCAAAGGCCGCCAGGAGGTTTCTCATGGGGCCGCCTTTTGCGCTGCGGGCCGGGTGATCTGCAGCAGGGAATTTTCCAGCGGGTCGACCAGGCGGGTGGTGATCACCAGGTCTCCGTCCTCCAGCCCTTCGGCGATGAAGGCCCGACCGTCTTCGACCCGGGCCACCAATACCGGCACGGTCTTGAGCCGCCCCTCGCGGGCCAGGTAGACCGTGTTGTTCAAGCTCACCGCCCAGCGGGGCACCGGCACCACGGCTTGCATCACCCGGCCCGGAATCTCGACGCGGCAGAACATGCCGTCCACCAGCGGCAGGGCATCGGGGCCGGCGCCCACGGCCTGCTCGGCGGTGACGCGCACCGCCACGGTGAGGGTGCGGGTGGCCGGGGCGAACTCGACCACGCGGTCCAGTTTCCCATCCCAGACGTGGTTTTCCCGATCCTCCGTCCAGCGGATTTTCACCGCTTGAGGGGCCAAGCCGTTGAACCAGGCGGACTTCTGGCTGGCGGCGCGGCCGTCGAACTCGAGCCATTGGCGGGCGTCGCGGCTGTCCAGGGGCACCAGAATCTCCAGGACGCTGTCGTCGGCCAGGACAACGGCAACCTGGCCCGGGGCGACGAACTGGCCGACCTCCACCGCGGCCCGCTTGACCCGTGCGCTGAAGGGGGCCGCGACCCGGCAGCGGGCCAGATTCGTCTCGGCCAGCTTCAGACCGGCGCGGGCGGCGGCCAGACGGCTTTCCGCTTCCCGGATCTGCAAAGGATAGAGGGCCACCGCCTGGGCCATCTGGTCCGCCTGGTCGGCGGCGGTGTTGAAGGCCCGCTCGGCGCCGTCCACGCTGGAACGGGTGCCCACGCTGTGCGCTTCGAACAGGGTCTGCAGACGCAGGTACTCGGCCCGGGCCAGGTCGCGGCTGCGCTCCAGGGTGACCCGCCGCTCGGCATCCAGGGCCTTCTGCTTCTTAAGCCGGGTGACAGCGCTCTCGAACTGGGCCACGGCGGCCCGGGCTTCGTCCACCGCGGCCTGGTAATTGCTTGCGTCGATGGCAAAGAGCATCTCGCCGGCGGTGACGAGGCCGCCGGCCTCAAGGCCGGGATGCACCGCGTCGATCCGTCCCGAGACCTCGGAAGCGATGCTCACCTCGTTTTTGGCACGCACCTCGCCGTGCCCGATGATGGTGACCGGCACGTTTCGGGGTTCTGCGCGCGCCACTTCCACCTGGAGCGCCCGTTCCTGGGGCCTGGCTTCCGCCGGCGGCTTGCGCATGGATGCCAGGGCCGCCATGCCGGTGATGCCGACCAGCAGCACGGCGGTGCAGATGACGATGCGCTTGAGCACATTGCCGGCGGTAATCTGGATCCGGATCTCTTTCATTGCAACACTCCTGAAAAAGGCGGCCTGGGGCCTGCGCCGGCCCCTGTGTCATTCGGCCGGGTCGTCCGCCGGCCGTGGATCGGTGAACATGGCTTCTCGCACCGCCAGCATCACCTCGCACCACTTGCGCGTCATCTCCGGACCGATGCGCTGCACAAGCTGGATGAAATCCTGGAGGATCACGTGGTGGATCTGATCGGAATCCGCTTCGGCCCGCGGCGAGAGGCGCACCAAGGCCCGGCGCCGGTCCCCGGGATCCGTCTCGCGCGTCAGGATCCCGCGCTCCACCAGCCGCTCGACCATGGCCGAGGCCGAGGGGGGCGAAACCCCCAGCAGAACGGCCAATTCGGTGATGGAGATCGGTTCGTGGTCCTTGACGGCCATCAAGGCCAGGGTCTGGGCCATGGACAGCTCGCCGAAGGGCAGGGGCCTGCGGCCGATTCGGCCCTGCCCGACGCTTTGCAGCCGCAGGGTCCGGTTGCGGATCAGCTTGCCGATGCCCATGATCAGGGCCGCCTGGCTCTGGGGGTCTTCAGGGATCATCTCGGCTCCCGGGGCGGTTTGCACTTTCCTGGTTGAGGAAAATCAGAATCTTGTTAGACAAAATTTAGCCTCTCGAACAATTAGGGTTGCGCACTATAAGTTAATCGAAATTGGTGTCAAGTCCCAAATACCGCTCTCCAGCCAGGCGGATTCCGATTGACCCCTTGGGCGACGGTGTTACTTTAGGATTTTTCCGACAATCACGGGACGGGTCGCAAGGAGGTTCACAAGATATGGAAAAGCATCACAAGTTTTCCCTCTGGTACGTGATCCTGGGGATCTGGGGGGTGCTGCTGCTGCACAACCTCCTCTTTTCAGCCATGGCGGTGCGCACCATCCCTTACAGCGAGTTTCTCCGGCTCCTGGGGGAAGGCAAGGTCAGCGAGGTGGCCGTCTCGGCCAACCAGATCCAGGGGCGCTTGGCCGACGGGGAGCAGGGCGGGGGGCTGTTTCGCACCGTACGCGTCGATCCGGAGGTCTCCCAGATGCTGGCCCAGTACCAGGTGGCCTTCAAGGGGGAAATCGAGTCGACCTTTTTTCGCGATCTGCTCTCTTGGGTGGTGCCGATCCTGCTTTTCGTGGGCATCTGGGCCTACATGATCCGGCGCATGCAGGGCCAGCAGCCCGGGTTCATGAGTCTGGGCAAGAACAAGGCCAAAATCTACATGCAAGAAGACCTCGATGTGCGCTTCGAGGATGTGGCCGGGGTGGACGAAGCCAAAAACGAGCTGGTAGAGGTGGTCCAGTTTCTGCGCGAGCCGGAGCGCTTCACCCGTCTGGGGGGCAAGATGCCCCGGGGCATTCTCCTGGTGGGCCCCCCCGGAACGGGCAAGACCATGCTGGCCAAGGCCGTGGCCGGGGAAAGCAAGGTGCCCTTCTTTTCCCTGAGCGGCTCGGAGTTCGTGGAAATGTTCGTCGGCCTGGGGGCCGCCCGGGTGCGCGACCTTTTTGTCCAGGCCAAGCAGAAGGCGCCCTGCATCATTTTCATCGACGAACTCGACGCCCTGGGCAAGGCCCGGGGGGTGGCCACCATGGGGGGCCACGACGAACGCGAGCAGACCCTCAACCAGCTGCTGGTGGAGATGGACGGGTTCGATCCCCAGGTGGGGGTGATCCTCATGGCGGCCACCAACCGGCCCGAGATCCTCGATCCGGCCCTGCTGCGGCCCGGTCGCTTCGATCGCCAGGTGCTGGTGGACCGGCCGGACAAGGCCGGCCGGGAGGCGATCCTCAAGGTCCATCTGAAGGAGATCCAGGCGGCCGAAGATCTGGACGTGGAACGCATCGCCGCCATGACCTCGGGGATGAGCGGGGCCGATCTGGCCAACCTGGTCAACGAGGCGGCCCTGCTGGCGGTTCGCCGCGACAGGAACCGGGTGGGCATGGCCGAGTTCGAGGAGGCCGTGGAGCGGGTGGTGGCCGGGCTGGAGAAGAAGAACCGGCTCATCAACCCCGAAGAAAAGAAGATCGTCGCCTACCACGAGCTGGGCCACGCCCTGGTGGCGCTGGATCTGCCCGGCACCGATCCGGTGCAGAAGATCACCATCGTGCCCCGGGGCATCGCGGCCCTGGGCTACACCATGCAGGTGCCCACCGAGGACCGCTTCCTCATGCGCCGCACCGAACTGCTCAGCAAGATCGCCACCTTGCTGGGGGGGCGGGCCGCCGAGGAGATCGTCTTTGGCGACATCTCCACCGGGGCCCACAACGATCTTTCCCGGGCCACGGACATCGCCCGCTCGATGGTGCGCGAGTACGGGATGAGCGCCAAACTGGGCCAGGTCTATTTTGCCGGGCCGCGCCGGCCCCAGTTTCTGGCCGCCCTGCCGGAAGGGGCCCCGGACTACAGCCAGGCCACGGCCGAAACCATCGACGCCGAGGTGCGCGAAATCATCGCCGGCCAGTACCGGGTGGCCCGGGACATCCTGGTCCAGCGACGGGCCGTCCTGGAAAAAGCGGTGGCGCTCCTGCTGGAAAAAGAGAAGATCGACGGCGAGACGCTCAGACGCCTGGCGGCCGATGCGCCCCCGGCGGCCCAAGACGCGTGAACCGGGAAAAAGCCGTTTCCGCCAGACAGGGGCCGCGGTGGGATCAGAGGGTTCCGGTCAGGATCCTGGCCATCAGGGCCGCATCCACGTTCCCTCCGGAGAGGATCACCCCTGTCCGTCCCCGGGCCTGAACGGCGCCGCCCAGCAGGGCCGCAAGGCCCAGGACCCCGGACGGCTCGACCACCATCTTGAGCCGCTCGAAGCAGAAGCGCACCGCCTCGGCGATCTCGGCTTCACTGACGGTTCGCATGTCGTCCACGAAGCGCTGGACCAGAGGAAAGGTGATCTTTCCCAGGGACGGGGTGCGGGTTCCGTCGGCGATGGTGGGCGGGTTGTGGACCGTGTGCAGCACCCCGGTGCGGAAAGAACGCGTGGCGTCGTCGGCCAGCTCCGGTTCGATGCCGACGACCCGGCACCGGGGGGCCAGCCCCTTGGCGGCGATGGCCGAACCGCTCAGCAGCCCGCCGCCGCCGCAGGGAACCAGCAGCAGATCCAGATCGCCGACGGATTCCACCAGTTCCAGGGCCGCGGTGCCCTGACCGGCGATCACGTCCGGATGGTCGAAGGGGGGGATGGCGGTATACCCGTGATCCTGCTCCAGCCGGCGGGCCAGCGCCTCGCGGCTGTCCCGGCGCGGGTCGTAGGTCACCACCCGGGCGCCGTACCCGGCGGTGGCGTCGCGCTTGATGGCCGGCGCGTCCGCGGGCATCACCACCGTCGTGGCGACCTCCAGCAGGCGGCCCACCAGGGCCACGGCCTGGCCGTGGTTGCCCGAGGAAAAGGTCACCACCCCCCGGCGGCGTTCCTCACCCCCCAGCCGGCAGATGGCGTTGTAGGCGCCGCGGAACTTGAAGGCCCCGATGCGCTGGAAATTTTCGCACTTGAGATGGACCTCGGCCCCGGCCCGGGCGTCCAGGGTCCGGGACGTCATCACCGGTGTGCGATGGGCCTTGCCCGCGAGACGCCGGGCCGCGGCGCGCACCGCCTCGAAATCGACCGTTCCTGCCGAACACGGATCCATGGCCTCTCCTGTTGAAACGTTTCCAATGGTGTGCCGGCTTTTCTGACCCGATTTGCCGAGAAATGCAAGTCTCCTCGCCAGACCGCGTCGATCTCCAGATGGGCCTGGGGCGGCGGGGCGCTTCGGCAGCACCGGCCACGGACCCATCACCTCTTGATTGTTGATTGGCGATTGTTGATTTAAAAACCAATCGCCTAGGGCACGACCTCAGCCTTGCGGCTACAGGCCGCAGGCCAGGGTCACCAGGGCGGCCACCAGGGTGACCATCGCCATGGCCACGCACTCCAGAATCCCGTCCAAGAGCGCGCTGAATATCGGTTCACCTTTCAAAACGGGCCAGCAGGACCTGCCGGGGCGGGACTCCCTCGCGGGTCAGGCGGCCGTCTGCTGGTGGTAAAACTCACGGGCCTCGTCCACGCTGTCGAACAAAACCCATTCGCGCCACACGGTGCGCCGGCCCCGCTTGCGCAGATGGGTCACGGCGGTATGGCCGTAGTACTCGAAGCAGTCCCGGACGTCTCTGGTCAAAGCGGCGGATTCCATTTTGGCCTCCTTGGCTGGGGGTTGGGAGGGACCCATCACATCTTGGGATGCCATCAGGATACCCCCCGGCTTTGACAGATGCGGTCAAAGTCCTTTTCCCGCCATTTGCCAGCGACGCGTGATCTGGTATGGAAAGGATCCGAACCGTCGCGGACGGCCCATTCCGAAATGCGAGGAGAAGCCAGGTGGGCAGAGGAGACCAGCTCGGGCGCCAGTGGAAGATCATCCAGCATCTGATGGGAACCCGCCGGGGCCGGACGGTGGCCGAGATCGCCGCGGCCCTGGACGAACACCCGCGGTCGGTCTACCGCGATCTGCAGGCCCTGGAGGCCGGGGGGTTCCCCCTTTACACGGAGCGTGACGGGAACCGCAACCGCTGGTCGGTTCTCGAGGAAGCGCGCCGGCCCCTGCCGCTGCCGCTGGACCTGACCGAACTGATGGCCCTCTGTCTGGGCCGCGGCCTGCTCCAGGGGCTGGAAGGAACGGTTTTCCAGACGGCCATGGCCTCGCTCACGGCCAAGCTGAGAACCCTGCTTTCGCCGGCCCTGCGGCGCTACGTGGCGCGCCTGGAGGCCACCCTGGCCGTGGCCCTGCCGCCCCACAAGCGCTACGCGGATCTGGAGGCGATTCTCGATCCGGTCCACCAGGCCCTGATGGACCGGCGCTGGCTGGAGATGACCTACTTCAGCATGCACCGCGGAGAGGAAACCCGGCGCCAGGTGGCCCCCTACCGGCTCTGGTACGCCGACGGGGCCCTGTATCTGATCGCCCATTGCCGCCTGCGCGGCGACGTGCGGGTCTTCGCGGTGGATCGCATCCGGCGGGCCAGGATCCTGGAGGAGGCCTTCAGGCCGCCCGAGGATTTCGATCCCGAGGCCTTCGTCAGCCGGGGGATGGGCGTCTTTCAAGGCCCCCGGGAAAAGGTGCGCGTCCGCTTCTCTTCCCGGATGGCCGGGTACGTGGCCGAACGCACCTGGCACCCCACCCAGCGCCTCGAGGAAACCGAGGACGGCGGGCTGATCTTCGAAGCCGAGATGGCCGCCGGGGTGGAAGCCCTGGCCTGGGTCCTGCGCTGGGGCGCCCACGCCCGGGTTCTGGCGCCGGCTTCCCTGGCGGCCGCGGTGCGCCGGGAGATCGCGGCCATGGGACAGGCCTATGCGGCGTCCGACCACCGTCCGGCCGATCCCTCCGACCCGCCTCCGGCTTGACCTGCCCGGACGGCCCGGGCCGCCGTCCCTTCTTTTTTCCTTGTTTCGGCGTTGCGAAAAGACTATAGAAGCCATCGCACGAGTGTCCGGCGCCCGGGTGCGCGCCGCTGTCTTCGAGGGTTTTCCTTGGCCATCTACTACGTCAACGGCGAATTCGTCCCCGCCGAGCAAGCCTGCCTGCCGGTCAACGACCTGGCCATTCTGCGCGGATTTGCCGTTTTCGAGCTCCTGCGCACCTATGGCGGGCGGCCCTTCTTTCTGGATGCCCACATCGCCCGCCTGGAGGATTCGGCCCGGCACATCGGCCTGACCGTCCCCTGGACCCGGGATCAGCTCACCGGCATCGTGGGCCGGACCCTGGCGCGCAACGACTTTGCCGAAGCCAACATCCGCATCGTGGTCACCGGCGGGCCCAGCGACGATTTCATGACCCCCGGCGACCGGCCGGGACTCCTGGTCCTGGTCTCGGGGGTGCCGGAACTGCCGTCCCGCTGGTACACCGAGGGGGCCAAAATCATCACCACAGTCCTTGAAAGGCCCATCACCGGGGCCAAAAGCATCAACTACATTCCAGCCACCATCGCCATGGCCGAGGCTCGCCGCAAGGGGGCCATCGAGGCCGTCTACGTCAGCCGCCAGGGACAGGTCCAGGAAGGGACCACCAGCAATCTTTTCATCTTTGACGACCAGGGGCTGGCCACCCCGGGCAGGGATATCCTGCCCGGAATTACCCGCCGGGTGATTCTCGACCTGGCGGCGCCGCGCTTCGCGGTGTCCATTCGCGACATCTCCTACACGGAACTTTGCCAGGCCCGGGAAGTCTTTATCACCGGCACCAACAAGGGACTGGTGCCGGTGGTCCAGGTGGACGACCGGACCATCGCCGACGGGCGGCCCGGTCCGCGCACCCGGGCCTTGATGGCGGCGCTCGAGCAGCGCACGGCCCGGTTCGCCACGGGCCAGAGCGAGCCGGAAAAGGACCGGACCGGCCTGCCGGACACCGCCCGCCGATCATAAGGAAACCCGAGCCGCCCATCCCAAACAGCACACCAAGGTTGACCAAGAGGACCGCACCGATGAACGATCCGATGGACCAGGAAATGGACAGGGAATCCCAGGAGCCCCAGGATGGCGAGGATTTTGCCGCCCTGCTGGAAAGCTACTCCGCCGATCTGGGCGACGATCTGCGGGTCGGCGACCGGGTGACCGGCCGCATCATCGCCATCGGGGAAGAAACGGTCTTCGTGGACACCGGCACCAAGGTCGACGGGGCGGCGGACCGGGCTGAATTTCTCGACCCGGAAGGCGCCCTCACCGTGTCCGTGGGCGATACGGTCTCGCTCTACGTGGTGGCGCTGGACGAAAGCGAAATCCGCCTCTCCAGGGCCATCGCCGGGGTCGGCGGCCTCAACATGCTCCAGGAGGCCCTGGACAGCCAGATCCCGGTGGAAGGCAAGGTGCGCGAAACCTGCAAGGGCGGCTTCGTGGTGGAGGTGCTCCAGCGCCGGGCCTTCTGCCCCGCGAGCCAGATGGATCTGTTCCCCGGCCAGGAGGCAGAGGCCTACGTGGGCCAGACCCTTCAGTTTCTGATGGTGCGCCTGGAAAAAGGCGGCCGCAACATCGTCCTGTCCCGCCGCCGCCTTCTGGAAAAGGAGCAGCAGAAGGCCCGCGAGGCCTTCATGGCCACCGTGGAGGTCGGTTCCATCTGCCAAGGAGAGGTGGTGCGCACCACCGCCTTTGGCGCCTTCGTCCAGTTGGCCCCCGGGGTCGATGGACTGGTGCATGTCTCGGAGATGAGCTGGTCGCGGGTGGAGGACCCCGCGGCCTTCGTCCAGACGGGCCAGCCGGTCAGCGTCCAGATCCTGTCCATGGAGCCGGACAAGAAGCCGGGTCAGGTGCGCATCTCCTTGTCGATGAAGCAGGTGGACGGCGATCCCTGGCAGAAGGTTCCCCAGACCTTCAAGACCGGAGACCAGGTGACCGGCAAGGTGACCCGCTGCGCCCGGTTCGGAGCCTTCGTGGAAATCGCCCCGGGAGTCGAGGGCCTGGTCCACATAAGCGAAATGAGCCACATCCGTCGGGTCATGGATCCCACCGAGATCGTCTCTCCGGGCGATGCCGTGACGGTCAGCATCAAGGCCGTGGAGCCGGACAAACGGCGCATTTCGCTGAGCATCCGCGACGTGGAGGGCGATCCCTGGGCCGACATCGAAACCCGCTTCAAGCCCGGCCAGCGCACCACCGGGCGGCTGGAAAAGAAGGAACGCTTCGGCTGGTTCATCCAGTTGGCGCCCGGGATCACCGGCCTGATGCCCAAATCGCGCCTCATGACCGCGGCGGCCGGCCCCCGCCTCGAAAGCCTGCGGCCCGGGGACCCGCTGGAGGTTCTGGTCGAAGAGATTCACGCCCAGGAGCGCAAGCTTACCCTGGCCCCTGCCGACGAGGCGGTCGAAGCGTCCGGCTGGCAGAGCCCTCCCCCCGCGGACGAGGGGCGCATGGGCAGCCTGGGTGAAAAGCTGCGCCAGGCCATGGAAACCCGCAAGCCCCGGTAATCTTTCAGACCGCCTCCATCACCCGGCTGGCCGATACCGCCGGCAAGATCCTTTACGGATCCTGCCGGCGGTGCTACCTTAGGGGTACGCCATCGTCGCCGCAGCGCGCCGGACGGCCTCTCCACCAGATCCGCGCGCCCTTCCCCTCCTGCTCAGCCGCCCCGGCGACATCCCGACCCTTCCACCGGCACAGCCGGCGTCCTGCCGCCCACCGGTCGCCGTGTGCCGCATCCAGCCCAAAGGGGGTTTCCATGGCCAGCCACCCGCCCCAATCCCTCGCCCATCATCTCGAAGAGGTCCGCGACGGTCGCCGCGGCTTCGAAAACGCCTTCCAGGCCGTGGCCCGCATGATTCTGGAAAGCGACATCGAAAAGGTGGTGGTCAACGGCAAGACCACCTACGACTTTTCCATCTTCCGCACCGGCCGCAAGCCGGTGGTGGGCATGTACGACGAAATCAACAGTTTCGTGAACTACGTCAAGGACGCCGCCGAGGGGGGCAGCAGCAAGGAGATGGCCTTCGTCCTGGTGGGTGAGCCGGGAAACGGCAAGACCTTTCTGGTGGAGTTCATCTGCAGCCGCTACCGGGAATTCATCGGCCGCGAGGGCAACCGCAAGTACACCTTCCGCTTCGTCAACCTGGACCGCCTGGGCCATTACGGTCGCATCCGCGCCGTCGAGTCCCAGACCTACGAAGACCCCATGATCCTGGCCCTGAACCTCTTCGAGGAACCCGATCAGGTACGCGCGTACCTCTCGCGCCACCACGGCCTGAGCCTGGACCAGCTCGACTGCCTCTACGAGAACTGCCGCCCCCTGGGCGCCTGCAGCGGCTATATCTGGAACGATATCCGCGGGTATGCCGGCGGCGACATCGAGGCCATGCTCGAATTCGTCGAGATCCTGCCCGTGCCCTTGAGCGAAAGCCTGGGCACCCTCACCGGCAAGTACCCGGCCAAGGACAAGATCACCTCCTCGGCGGTGGACCTGCTGGGCGAAGAATCGATCCAGCGCCTCTTGCACATCGCCGACACCAACAACCCCTACCGCTTCGATCTGCGCCGGGGGGCCCTGGCCCGGGTGGCCGGCGGCGGCATTCATTTCTGCGACGAGATCTACAAGAACAAAAAGGACCTGGTCCAGGTCTATCTGGGGGTGATCCAGAACCGCTGCATCGAGATCGACGGGTACAAGTGGCCCATCGACACCTTGATCATCGCCACGAGCAACAACAACGAATTTCACCGCTTCCTGTCGGAAAAGGAAGAGGCCCCCATCGTGGACCGCTGCCGCATCTGCTACGTCTCGCACAACACCAACTACAAGCTGCAGCAGGAACTGACCCGCTACGCCATCGGCAGTGAGGCCCGAACGACCTTGAGCCGCGAGGACCTGCACCAGGATCCGAATCTGAACTACGCCGCCTCGGTGGCGGTGGTCCTCTCGCGCCTGCCGCGCTCGGAAAAGCTCACCCCGGTGGAGACCATGAAGCTGGCCGCCGGGGAGGTGGCCGGCGAAAAGAGCATCAAGACCCTGGCCGAGGTCATCGACGCCCTGAACCAGGACCCGGAGATCATCAACCGCTTCGGCCAGAAAGGCCTCGGCCAGCGCAACCTGGGTCGGGCCATCCAGCTGCTCATCGAAAGCTCGGAGACCAACGAGGGGCGCTGCATGTTCGCCTACGACGTCTTTCGGGCCCTGGAACGGATCGTTCTGGACTACGTCACCGAGGCCAACGACCGCGCCAAGTACCTCGAGGATCTCAAGATCGCCAGGGGCATGTACCGCGAGCGGATCATGACCGAGATCTTCAACGCCTACATGGACGAGCCCTACGCCATCCGCAAGGACGTGCTCAACTACGTCAACATGATCATCGGGATCGACGCGGAAAGCCTGGGGCCCGACCGCATGTGGAAGTACAAGGACCCCCAGACCGGGGAGCTGCGGGCCCTGAAGATCGACGAACGCTACGTCAAGAGCGTCGAGGAGCGCCTGGGGCTCAAGACCGAGGAACAGCGCGAAACCTTCCGCACCTCCATCCGCAAGATCTACGGCCAGAAGATCTCAGTGGAGCCCGAGTACGACTTCATGGACAACCTGGAGCTGGTCAAGGCGGTCACCGACGTGCGCCTCAAGTCGGACATCGCCGGCGCCGGCAGCCTCATCGGGGCCCTGGCCAACCGCTCCAACGAGGAAAACCAGAAGCTCTACGACCGGATGATCGACACCATGCTCCACAAGCTGGGCTACTGCCGGACCTGCGCCGAAAAGACCATCGAGTACTTCTGCACCCAGGAGGACGAGAACTGATCCTTGTGCGCTGGCCGCGGCGAACAAAACGGATATGAGGAGAAAATGGATCGGGATCCGACCTTCATTGACCGGGCCGTGAAACGCGGAACGCTGGGTGAGGCCGCCGCCGAAAGGATGCGGGCCGAGATCGGCGACCACCGGCCCCATTGCCTGACGCCGCCGATGCCGGCGGCCGACCGGCGGCCGCGGCCGCCGGCGGATCTCTATAGCCCCGGAGACTTGCAGGTGCTCCAGGCCATGTCCGCCGGCGCCCTTCCGCCCGCGGCCTGCCTCCAGTCCCTGGACGAACTGCTCGAGCGTGACCGGCGCCGGGAACAGGACGGATTTCCCCGCAAGATCCGTGTGGGACGCCTGGTCAAGCCGGGCCGCCGCGGCAAGCAGAAAGTCGTGGTGGTCCCCACCACCGTCGAGGAAAAGCTGATTCACGATACGCTCCAGCGGCCCGACGAGGAGGGGCCGGGGGGCGGCGGCGCCGGGCCCGGCGAGGAAGGCGAGGTCGTCGGCGAAGCCCCGGTGCGTCCGGATCAGGAAGGCGGCGGGGCCGGCCCCGGCCAGGGCCAGGACGCGGCCCACGAGGTGGAATCCAACGCCTACGACCTGGGACGGATCCTCACCGAAAAATTCCAGCTCCCCAACCTCAAGGAAAAAGGCAAAAAGCGCTCCCTGACCCAGTACACCTACGAGTTGACCGACCGCCACCGGGGCTTCGGCCAGTTTCTGGACAAGAAGGCCACCCTGCGCAAGATCGTCGAGAGCAACATCCACCTGGGGCGCCTGCCCGACCCGGCGAACATCGATCCGTCCGGATTTCTCATCGCTCCGGCCGATCGCGTCTATCGCATCCTGTCGCGCGAAAAGGACTACGAATCCCAGGCCGTGGTCTTCTTCCTGCGCGACTACTCGGGGTCCATGACCGGCCGGCCCACCGAGCTGGTGGTGACCCAGCACGTGCTCATCTACAGCTGGCTCCTCTTTCAGTACGAGCGGCAGGTGGAAACGCGCTTCATCCTCCACGACACCGAGGCCCGCGAGGTGCAAGACTTTTATACCTACTATAATACCCGGGTGGCCGGCGGCACCCAGGTGGCCTCGGCCTTTCGCCTGGTCAACGAGATCGTGGCGGCCGAAAACCTGGCCGCCGACTACAACATTTACGTCTTTCACGGCACCGACGGCGACGACTGGGATACCGAGGGCGCCGAGGCCCTACCGGCCATCGACACCATGCTCGGCTACGCCAGCCGGGTGGGGATCACCATCGTGGAGCACGGCGGCGAAACCGGCGGAACCACGGTCGAGCGCTACCTGACCGCCAGCGGGCTGCTCAAGCGGCGGTCCGACCTGCTGCGGCTGGATGTCATGCCCCAGGAGGCCGACGAACCGCGCCTCATCGAGGGCATCCGGCGCCTGATCAGCGGCAGGCTCGACCCCCAGCCCGCGGCGGCGGCCGCCGGGGCGTGAACCGCCGCGAAACCCGAGGGGGGATCTCGCGCCGGTCAGCAGGTTGAAACCTTGAACCCTGAACCTTGAAGCCGGCAATGGAACTCATCGACCAGCATACCAAGCGGATCATGGAAGGGTGCAAGGTGCGGGCCCGGGATGCCGGTCTGCGCTTCGGCGACGAAACCCTGGAGTACATCGTCACCAACCGCGACCTGTTGGAGCTGTCGCCCAAGGTCATGATCCCCACCCTCTACGACTACTGGGTCCATGACGTGGAGGTGCTGCGTGAAAAGGGCAAGTACGAGCTCTACCCGGCCAACCCCTACGAGACGGTGATCAACACCCGTCCGGCGATCTCCTTCTATAACGACAACAATCCCGACTGGCTCAACGTGATGATCTTCTATCACGTCCTGGCCCACATCGACTTTTTTCAGAACAACCTCTACTACCGCCACACCTGGGACTACGATTTCGCCGGCCAGGCCCTCTCGGACAAGCGCGCCATCGCCAAGCTGCGCTCGGAAAAGGGGCGCTGGGTCGACTACATCATCGAGTTCGCCCGCGCCATCGACAACCTGGTGGGCTACCATGAAACCCTGGCCCGCTATCACCGGCCGGCCCCCTCCCGGCGCGACCGGCGCATCGACTACTATTTCGACCACTTTCTCCAGGATCTGCGGAACGTTTCGACCACTGAATACCTCAAGGAAATCGAACGCTTCAACCAGTCCCGGCGCGAGCATGGGGCCGGCGGCGAAGATGCCTTCTTTCTGGCGGTGGAAAAAAAGTATCCCGAGTTTCCGGCCCTCTACCGGCGCCACTGCGACCATCCACCCGCCGGACGCCAGGACCTGATGGAATACCTGTGCGCCCATTCCAGCGTTCTCAAGCGGGAGGAACACCACTGGATGCAGGAAGTGGTGCAGATCGTGCGCCAGACGGCCCTTTTCTTCCAGCCCCAGATCCGCACCAAGATCATGAACGAGGGATGGGCCAGCTACTGGCACGAAACGCTCTTTCTCCAGGATGAACGCATCCGGGGCCACGAGATCGATTTTGCCCGGGTCAATGCCGGGGTCACGGCCCTGCCCCGCATCGGAATCAATCCCTACGCCCTGGGCATGCGCCTCTTTTACGCCATCGAGGAGGGTGCCGACCGCGGCCGGCTGGACTTCGACTACCAGCGGCTCACCGACGCCCGCCAGCGCGAAGACTACGACCGGGCCACGGCCCGGGGGCGCCGGCACATCTTCCAGGTGCGCGCCAACCATTGCGACTTTACCTTCATCAACACCTTTCTCGACCAGGACTTCGTCAATCGGCACCGGCTTTTCGTGGCCGGCCGGCGCCTCAACTCCCAGAAAATGGTCTGGGAGTTCTACGTCAAGAGCCGGCGCCTGGCCGACTACCGCCAGATGATCCTCGACAGCCTCTACCATCCGCCCCACATCACCGTAGGGCCCGAGACCGCCCCGGACAAGGATCTGTTTCTGATCCACCACTTCGAGGGCAAGCCCCTGGTGGCCGAGTACATCCCGGCGGTCCTGCTGGGCATGGAGTACCTGTGGGGCCATGCGGTCCACCTGGACACCAGCGAACCGATCTTCGTGGCCGAGGCCGCGGCCCAGACCTCCCGGGAGAGCCCCGCGCCCTCGGGCATCACCTGGCGCCGGGTGCGCTATACCATGAAGGCGCGCCGCTTGAGCAAATCCAACCTCTGAGGAAAACGCCTCATGGACCTCATCGATCAGGCCCTGGCCCACCTCGATCAGCGCATCGGCATCCAGGATCGGCGCGGCCCGATTCCCATCGACCGCTTCTTTCGGCTTCTGGCCGATGATCCGGCCGGCCTGATCCGCAACGTCTTCCAGGTCTTCCACGACATGGTGATGGCCTATGTCCAGGGCGGCGCCGAGACCTATCCCGAGGATCCGGAAGCCATCGGCTTTCTCAACTACGACTGCGCCCCGCTCTTCGTGGAGGGTGCCGATCATCCGTTCTTCGCCGACCGCCTCTTTGCCAATCGCCTGATCAATCATGTGGCCGCCCTGCGCCGGGGGGCCCAGCAGAACAAGGTCTATATCTTCGACGGGCCGCCGGGCTGCGGCAAGAGCACCTTTCTCAACAATCTGCTGAACAAATTCGAAATCTATGCCAACACGGACGCCGGAATGCGCTACGAGACGGTATGGCGCCTGGACCGCCGGACCCTCCCCGGAGCCGCCGAGGGGGTCGATCCGATCTCCGGCGACGGCGACCCGTTGAGCGGCAACGGCCCCACGGTGGACATCCCCTGCCCCAGCCACGACCACCCCCTGCTGATCATTCCCAAGGCTCACCGCCGCGCCTTTCTCGACGAGCTGATCACCGATCGGGACTTCAAGGAACGGCTCTTCAACGACAAGGAGTATGACTGGGTGTTTCGGGCCCGGGCCTGCACCATCTGCAGTGCCCTGTACGACAGCCTCATGGGGCGTCTGGCCAACATCCAGGCCCTGTTCCAGATGCTCTACGCGCGGCCCTACCGCTTCAACCGCCGCCTGGGCGAGGGGATCAGCGTCTTCAACCCCGGAGACCGGCCCGTCAAGCAGCAGGTCCTCACCGACGAGACCCTCCAGAAAGGCATCGACCGGATCCTGGGGGCCTGCGACAAGGTCCACTACCTCTATTCGCGCTATGCCAAGACCAACGACGGCATCTACGCCCTGATGGACATCAAGAGCCACAACGTGGAACGGCTCATCGAGCTGCACAACATCATCAGCGAGGGCGTCCACAAGGTCGAGGACATCGAGGAGAACGTCACCTCCCTGTTCATCGCCCTGATGAACCCCGAGGACAAAAAGGACATCCAGAACATCCCCTCCTTTTCCGACCGCATCACCTACATCCACATCCCCTATGTCCTGGATCTGAACACCGAGGTGCAGATCTACCGCAACATCTTCGGCCGCCAGATCGACGAGCACTTCCTGCCGCGCACCCTGCATAACTTCGCCCGGGCGGTCATCGCCACCCGCCTCACCCCCCAGAGCGCCGCCATGGCCGAGTGGATCACCGTACCCGGACGGTACACCCGATTTTGCGACAAGCACCTGCTGCTGCTCAAGATGGAGATCTACACCGGGCATATCCCCGAGTGGCTGGAGGCTGAAGACCGCAAGAATCTGACGCCCAAGCGCCGCCGCAGGATCATCGCCGAATCGGCCGACGAGGGCCGGGGCGGATTTTCCGGCCGGGACAGCATCAAGATCTTCAACGAATTCTACTCGACCTACGCCCGGGAGGACCGCCTCATCAACATGAACACCCTGCACACCTTTTTCACCCGGGTACGCAAGGATCTGGGCGAACAGCTGCCCCCGGGGCTGCTGGCTTCCCTGATGGGCATGTACAACTACACCGTGCTGCAGGAGATCAAGGAATCGATCTACAACTACAACGAACAGCAGATCCGCCGCGACGTTCTCAACTACATGTTCGCCGTCAACTTCGAGGCGGGCACCCAGGTGGTCTGCGGTTTCACCGGCGACCGCCTCCTGGTCAACGAACCCCTGCTCCAGGGCATCGAGAACCACCTGCTGGGCAAGGACGCCTCGGAAGACCAGCGGCGCTATTTCCGCCGCGAAGTTCAAAAAGAGTACACCCGCCGCACCCTGCCCCAGGAGATCCAGGTGGCCGGGCGGCCGGCGGCCGAAACCGAGCTCTTCGCCTCCTTGCGAGAGCGCTACGTCGGCCACCTGAAGGAAAAGGCCCTGGACCCCTTTCTGGACAACGAGAACTTCCGCCTGGCGATCAAGGCCTACGGCAGCGACGAGTTTCGCAGCTTCGACGACCGCATCCGGACCGATGTGACCTTTCTGATGAACAACCTGACGACCCGTTTCCGCTACGACCACCGCGGTGCCAAGGAAGTGTGCATCTACGTCATCGACCAGGATCTGGCCCGCCACTTCGCCCGCTAGTGGCTTCTTTTCTCCGATGCGTTATGATAGGGGCCCGGCCGGGTCCCGCATCCGTTTTTTTGGCGAAACGCATTCGCCCGCGGCGGCTCTTTAGCTTTGGAGC
>CALJLV010000209.1 GCA_937982505.1 uncultured Desulfobacteraceae bacterium
TTACCCGCTATCTCATTTTTTTTTTAATGTTCCGCCGCCCACCGAGATCTACACTCTTTCCCCACACGACGCTCTTCCGATCTCTGCCGCCGGCGGGCTTCCCCTTCGGCTACCGCCATGCGGGAACGGTTCGGACGCTCCGGGCCCGGCCGCAAGCGGCGGACGGGTCCTTTTGCGGCCAGCCCGCGGGCACGGCGCCCGGATGGCTGCGGCTGCTCGACCGCCTGGCCGCGCCCCCGGTTTTTCTGGCCGACCACGCCCCGGTGCGCTATACCGATGCCCTTTACCCCTGATCGGCCCCACGGCGCCCGCCGGGGGCCTCTTGCCGCATCGGCACCCCGCGGCCGGGAAACCGGTGCGGTGGATTGCGCGCCGCCGGACGCAGGGCTTCGCCCCGGTACAGCCCAAAAGATCGTCTGGCACGATCCGCAGAATCGGTCTCGCACCGACCTCGGTCTGGTCTATTTCCACGGTTTTTCCGCCTCCCGCGGCGAAATCGCGCCGGTCTGCGATCGCCTGGCGGCCCGCCTGGGCGCCAATCTCTTCTATACCCGCCTGGCGGGGCACGGGCGGGACGGCGGGGCCCTGGCCCGGGCCACCGCCGCCCGGTGGATGGCCGACGCCCGGGAAGCCGTGGCGGTGGGCCGGCGCCTGGGCCGCCGGGTGGCGATTTTTGGCACCTCCACCGGCGGCACCCTGGCCGTATGGGCCGCGGCCCAGCCGGACCTGGCCCCCCACATCGCCGCCCTGGTGCTCATGTCACCCAATTTCGGGCCTCGCCATCCGCTGGCCGGTCTCGTTCAGCATCCCTGGCTGCACCCCCTGGCGGTTCGCCTGATCCGCGGCTGGCGTCGTTTCCCGGCCGCCAACCCCGGCCATGAAAGAGTCTGGACCCTGGCGTATCCCTGGCGCGCCGTGCTGCCCATGCTCACCCTGGTGCACCGGGTGGCGCGCATCGACCCGGGCCGCATCCGCGTGCCGGTGCTGCTGTTCTACCACGCCGGGGACCGGGTGGTGCGCATTGACCGCATGCGCCGCTTCTATCAAGGCCTGGGTGGTTTCAAGCGCCGCTGGCGCATCGCCCGGACCGGTCATCCCGGGCGGCACATCCTGGCCGGCGAGATTTTCGCTCCGGCCATGACCCGGCCGGTGGCCGAACTGGCGGCCGCCTTCCTGCGCCGTCCCGAGTGCGCCGTCGCCGGCAGGGAGGCCATCGATTTCAATTGTCAAGCCGGTGGCCCCCAATGATATAATGACGCCTCAGCGACAGCCGCCGCCGGCCGCCGGGCCGGGGCATTTTTCCGATCTCAAGGGAGGCGACCATGAAACTGACCGAGTTCATGACGACCAAGATCGAACACATCGATGCCAACGCCACGGTGTACGACGTCGTCGAGAAGATGGTCGACCGGCGCATCCGCTCGCTGGTGGTCCGGTCACCGGACGAGCGCAACGGCCGCGGGGTGATCACGGCCCGTGACGTGGTCTTCAAGGTCCTGGCCAAGGGGCTCGACCCGAGCAAGGTCAAGGCCGAGGAACTGGCGTCCAAGCCCCTGCTGTGCATCGACGAGGAAGCCCGGCTGACCGATGCCCTGGAGATGATGGAGAACCACAACATCGCCCGGGTGTTCGTTTGCCGCAACGGTCAGATCGTGGGGGTCGTGGCCCTGCTCGACATCATGTGGGCCGTGCTGATCAAACGGGCAAGGGGGGAGCATGTTTCTGAATAAACTGTTTTCCCATGGCCGCAAGGAACAGCAGGTGACCTGCCGTATCAGCGATCACATCGGCCTTCTCTGCGAGGCCTGCGCCACCTTTCACCAGGCCATCGCCGTTCGGGACCGCGGTCTGGCGCGCAAGGTGCCCCAGATGGAGCGTGAAGCCGACGTGCTGCGCCGGGAAATCATCGCCATGACCTACGAAGGGGCCTTTCTGCCCTACCTGCGGCCGGATCTGTGCAAATTCGTCACCATGGTCGACGAGGTCTTCGACACCCTACAGGAGACGGCCAATCATTACAGCGGCATCCACCTGCCCGAGACGCTGGAGGGCGAGTGCATCCGGGTGGCCTTTTTGAACCGGCGCATGTGCGAGCTGCTCAAGATCACCTATGAAGCCATGCTGGAAGGACGGAACCTGCGCGAAAAAACCCTGGGACTGAGAATTTACGAAAAAAAAATCGACGATCTGAAGTTCGGTCTGGTGCGCGACATGATGGGCACTCCGGTGACCGATTTCTGGCAGGGCCGGCTGCTGGCCGACTTCATCACCGGCCTGACCGGCATCAGCGACAAGATCGAGGACGCCAGCGATCACCTGGAGGTGATCAACGTCAGCATGCGCTGACGGATCCCGGCCGCAGGTTTCCGGCTTCCGGGCGCCGGCGCAGGACCCATCACGGCGGCCGGCGGACGATGCCGTTCGGACCTTGCGACTCTTGAATTTTTCAGGCCATGTGGAAGATCAGCAGCGGCATATTTCTCGGCTGGGCCCTGGGGGCCAACGACTCGGCCAATATCTTCGGCACCGGGGTGGCCACCGGGACGGTGCGCTACCGCACGGCCATCTGGCTGACGGCCCTCTTCTTGCTGGCCGGGGCGATCATCGAGGGGCCCAAGTGCATGCAGACCCTGGGCGAGCTGTCCGCCCTCACCCCCCTGGAGGCCTTCTGCGTGGCCCTGGCCGCCGCTCTGACCATGACCTTGCTGACCGTCCTGGCCCTGCCCGCTTCGGCCAGCCAGGCCATCGTGGGGGCGATCCTGGGGGTGGGGATCCTGTCCGGAACGGCCGATTTTTCCCGTCTTTACCGCATCGTGGCCTGTTGGGTCTTCACCCCCGTCTGCGGCCTGGCGCTGGGGTATCTGCTGCACCGCGCCTTTGCCTGGATCCTGGACCGCACCGTGCGCCGCATCACCCAGCGCAACTTCATCTACCTGGTGGGCATCTTGGTGTCCGGCTGCTACGGGGCCTATTCCCTGGGCAGCAACAATGTGGCCAACGTGACCGGGGTCTATGTGGGGGCCGGACTGCTCTCGGCCCAGGCGGCGGCCACGGTGGGCGGGCTCAGCATCGCCCTGGGGGTGTTGACCTACAGTCGGCGGGTGATGATGACCGTGGGCAAGGGGATCGTCCCGCTGGATCCGTTTTCGGCCCTGGTGGTGGTGCTGGCCCAGGCCCTGACGCTGCACCTTTTTACCCAGCTCGGCGTTCCGGTCTCCTCTTCCCAGGCGGTGGTGGGGGCCGTGGTGGGGGTGGGCCTGGTGGGCGACCTGCGCACCATCAGCGCCCGCATGCTGTTCAAGATCGCCCTGGGGTGGATCACCACGCCGCTGGGGGCCGGCCTCATGGCCGTGGCCATCTTCTGGCTGTCCCGGAGCGTTGCTCCCCTGGGGATGGAGCGGGCCTTGGCCCTGTTGCAGGATTACGGCCTCCTGGATGCCCTATCGACGGCCCTGGAATTTTATCGAGACGCGTTCCGGACGCTTCTGCAGCGTCTGCAGGGGTGAGATCCCCTTTCGATCCCGCACGCGTGCCCCGGGCCGATCCGCCGGGCACGCGCCGCCCCGCATGGTTTCGGGCCGGAGGCGCCACGGAAACAAGGAGCAGCCCATGATCCGTCTCAGCCGCATCTGGAAGCTGTACATCATCTACACCGTGGCCCTGGTCGTCTGCATGACCCTGGCCGGGTTCTTTCTCGATGCGCAGATCAAGCGCCGGCTCCAGAACCACCTGGAAGAAGACGGTCTGGCGATGGCGCGTCTGGCCGTCGCCCATCTGCCGCAGCGCGCCGACGTCCAGGCCCTGGAGCGCTTCTGCCGCAGCTACCGTGAGACGGCCGGATGGCGGATGACCCTCGTGGATGCCGCCGGCGCCGTGATCGCCGACTCCCACGAGGCGGCCGGCCAGATGGACAGCCACCGGGACCGCAGCGAGATCCAGACGGCCCTGGCCGAGGGCCGGGGAACCGCCGTGCGCTCGAGTCCGACCCTGGGGCGGGACATGCTCTACGCGGCGGTGCTGGCCCCCGAGGTGCAACTGGTGGTCCGGGTGGCCATGCCCATGAGCAGTGTCAAGGCCGTGCAGAACGAGGTGATGCGCCTGGCTTCGGTCTTTCTCTACCTGGCCCCCCTGGTCTGTGCCGTCATATCCTTTTTCACGGCCCGGGCCCTGGTGGGCAACGGTCACGGCCCGCGGCGGCCCGCCGGCGCCTGAGATTCAGCGGCGGGCGAGGGGCACTGGCACGGGGGCGCCGGGGCCGGCAGGTCCCAGATCACCGGGCAGGCCGCCACGGCCGCCACGGCGGCCAGATGATGGCGGAACGCCAGCTGCTCGACCTGCCAGCGGGTGGCGCCGTGGATCAGCACCAGCCGGTGCGCCCCGGCTTCCGCCAGCCGGCAGCGATCCAGGTCCCGCAACCCGACGCCCACGGCCTTGAGCACCGCTTCCTTGGCGGTCCAGAGGCGAAAGAAGGCCGCCGGCGACATCCCCCCCAGCCGCCGCCAGTCTTCGGGTCGTCCCACCCGGCAGTACATGGCCTCGCTCATGGGGCGCACCCGCTCAAGGTCGATGCCCACCGGCACCGGGGCCGCGATCCCGGCCACGTAGCGCGTCTTGTGGCTCAAGGACCAGTGAACCCCGTTCCAGGGGAGGGGCCGGCCGCCGGGTTCCTGGTCGAGGCGTTCGAGGGGGTGGCCGGCTCGCCGGGCCGAGCGGCGCACCGCCTGGCGGGCCAGGTCCTGCAGTTGCCGATGTTGGCCGCGCCCGAAGCGGTTGACGGCCCCGGGGGGCACCGGCAGGATCACCACGTAGTGAGTCACGCGTTGCTCTGGCCGGGCTCGGGGTCGAGGATGATGCGGCAGTCGGCCACCGTGTGGCCCTGGCCCTGGGGATGGAGGCGCAAGGGGTTGATGTCCAGTTCCTTGATCTGAGGATGGGCCAGGGCCATGTCGGAAAGGCTTACCATCATGCGTTCCAGGTTCTCGATGTCGGCCCGGGGCCGGCCGCGGACCCCCTCGAGCAGCTCGAAGCCGCGGATGCTGCGCACCATGCGCCGCGCCGAGTTGCGCGTCACCGGGGCCAGGCGGAAGACCACGTCCTTGAACACCTCCACGAAGATCCCGCCCAGGCCGAACATGAGCAGGGGACCGAAGACCGGATAGCGCGACAGACCCAGGATGGCCTCCACCCCGGCCGGGGCCATCTGCTGCACCAGAACCCCGTCGAGGCGCGCGGCCGGGTCGAATTGGCGGGCGTTGGCCAGGATCTCGTCATAGGCGGCGGCCACCGTCTCGGCCGTGGTCAGCCCCACCTTCACCCCGCCGGCGTCGCTCTTGTGCACGATCTGGGGCGAGACGATCTTCATCACCACCGGCGGGCCGATCTTTTCCGCCAGGGTCACCGCCTCTTGGGCACTGGTGGCCAGCTCGGTGGGCAGGGTGGCAAACCCGTAGCAGGCCAGCAGCGCCAGGCCGTCCAGCTCTCCGAGGTAGGTCTGGCCGCGTTCCAGGCAGCCTTCGATGATGGCCGCGGCCCGGGCCGTGTCGTGGCGCAGGGAGAAGGGGGCCAGGATCTGGCGGTTGAGCCACTGGCTGTAGCGGTAGAGCGCCCCGAAGGCCTTGGCGGCGTTCTCCGGAAAGCGGTAGACCGGGATGCCGCGCTCCTGGAGGTACTTGACCCCCGGCGAGACGTCTACCACGCCCATGAAGCAGCAGATGATCGGCTTGTGGCTGCGCCGGGCGATGTGGGCGATGGCCTCGGCCGTGCCCAGGACGTTGGTCATGGACTGGGGGGTCAGGATCACCAGGGCCCCGTCCACGTTTTCGTCGCGGATGACTGCCGACAGCGCGTTTTCATAGCGGTCCTGGGCCGCATCGCCGATCACGTCCACCGGGTTGTGCAGGTTGGCCGCCGCCGGCAGGTGGCTGGCCAGGGCCTCGACGGTTTCCCGGGAGAACTCGGCCAGGCGCAGCCCGGTGGAAACGGTCATGTCGGTGGCCACGATCCCCGGACCGCCGGCGTTGGTCACGATGGCGACCCGGTTGCCGTCGGGCACCTTGCGCCGCAGCTTGCCCAGGGCGCTTTCGTTCTTGTAGGCGAAGGCCGAGCCGAAATCGAAGAGTTCATCAATGGACTCGACGCGGATGATCCCGCACTGGCGAAACAGGGCATCGTAGAGGGCTTCGCTGCCGGCCAGGGAGCCGGTGTGGGAGGCCGCGGCGGCCGCCCCGGCGCCGGTGCGGCCGGACTTGATGGCCAGCACGGGCTTGGGCCGGTCCCCGGAGGTGATCTCCTTGATGGTCCCGATGAGCTCCCGGCCGCTGCGGCGCAGTTCCTCGACGTAGAGCATGATCACTTCGGTGTCCGGATCGGCGTGCAGGTAGCGCAGCAGATCCAGTTCATCCACGTCGGCCTTGTTGCCGATGGAGATGAACTTGGAAAAACCGAACTGCCGGTCGGCGGCGAAATCCAGCACCGCGGTGCACAGGGCCCCGCTCTGGGAGATGAAGGAGATGTTGCCCGGCTTGGGCATGCGGGCCGAAAAACTGGCGTTGAGGCGCACCAGCGGATTGGGGTTGATCACCCCCAGGCAGTTGGGGCCCACCAGGCGCACCCCGGCTTCGCGGCACATGGCCACCAGGCGGTTTTCGATCTCCAGCCCCTCGCCGCCGACTTCCCGGAACCCGGCCGAAACGATCACGATCCCCTTGATGCCCTTGGCGATGGCGTCCTCGACGGTCTTCAGGGCGGTGCGGGGCGGCACGATGATCATGGCCAGATCCACGCTGTCGGGGATTTCGCCGATGGCCGGATAGGCCCGCACGCTGGCCACGCTGCGGGCCGAGGGGTTGACCGGGTAGAGGGTGCCGGTAAAGCCGCCCCTGAGAACGTTGACGAAGATGTCGTGGCCTACCTTGCCCGGGGTGGTGGAGGCGCCCACCACGGCCACCGAGGTGGGGTTGAAAATGGCGTCGAGCCGATCCATGAAGCGTCCTCCCGAGGTTGAAGCGGCAAGGGGATGGCGTCAGTCGCCAGCCCTGCGGTGTTTGATCTCCAGAGCCAGTTGATACACCCGGCGGCGGGGCAATGCAAGGCGGCGGGCCGTGTCCTGGACGACCTGGGAAAAGGCGGCGGCCTCGTCGGCGAGGGCCTTTGCGAGGATGGCGCGCAGTTCGTCGGCGTTCGCTTCCGGGGCTTCGCCGGCCCCGGCCACCAGCAGCGTGACCTCGCCGTGCACGGCGGGCCGCTGGCTCAGCAGGCGGTGCAGATGACCCAGGGAGCCGCGCAGAAACTCTTCGTAGGTTTTGGTCATTTCCCGGCCCAGGACGGCCTGACGATCCCCGCAGACCGCGATCAGGTCCGCGATCAGGGCGGTGATGCGCCGGGGGGATTCGTAAAAGATCAAGGTTTCGCTCAGGGGCGCCAGCCTCTCCAGAAGGCGGCGCCGGGCCGCGCCCTTGCGCGGCGGGAACCCCAGAAAGACGAAGGCGTCGGTGGCCAGCCCCGCCACGCTCAGGGCCGTGATGGCCGCCGAGGCCCCCGGTACCGGCACCACCGGCAGGCCGGCGGCCAGGGCCGCGCGCACCAGGCGAAACCCCGGATCCGAAACCGAAGGGGTGCCGGCGTCCGACACCACGGCCACCGAGATCCCGGCCTGGATCCGGGCGATCAGCTCGGGGGTTTTGCGCGCCTCGTTGTGCTCGTGATAGGCGGTCAGATGCCCCTGAATCCCGTGGTGGGCCAGCAGTTGGCCTGTTTCGCGGGTGTCCTCGGCGGCGATGAGATCCACCGCGGCCAGCACCCGCAGGGCGCGCAGGGTGATGTCCTCCGGGTGGCCGATGGGAGTGGCCACCACGTAGAGGGTGCCGGGGGATGGGAACGGGGCGGTCATGCGCAACCGGCGTCGAAACGCGCCTGGAGCCGCCGGGCGATCTCCTCGGGAAAGGCCATGCAGACCCCTTCCCGGTAGAGGTACTGGAGGGCGCCCACGTCCGGAGTGCCCAGGGCCGGGTTGAAATAGGTGCGCGGCGAAAAGACCAGATGGAAGCGATAATCCGTGTCCTCGGCTGCAGCGCTGAAAAAGTTCATGTTGAAACTGTACAGGCCCATTTCGTCGTAGGCCGCCATGACCCGGGTCAGGCCCAGGGCCAGGTCCTGCAGGTCCCGAACCGTCAGGGCAAGGGTCCGGTCCACCCCTTCCACCACCGCCAGCACGTCGCCAACGACCCCCATGGGGGCAAAGGCGCACAGCCATTCGGTGCGCCCGATGCGTCCCAGGTAGCGGCCGGCTTCGGCGCGCTCGGCGGCCACCAGATCGTCCCAGTAGTTGGTCCCCTGGCGCTGGCGGTAGGTGCGCGCCGCCGCCAGCTCCTCGCGCAGCAGTTGCGGCGCGAAGCTTCCGGCAAAGACCTGCAGGTGGGGATGGACGACGGAGCTGCCCGAAGGGGGCATATAGTTCCAGTTGATCAGATGGTAGACCGATTCCGGGTGCCGGATCCGTTCCAGGGTGCGAAAGAAGTTCAGACAGAGTTCGAATCCGGCGGCGATGCGCGCCGGGGTCAGGTCTGTCATGGGCGTGAAGTGGTCCTTGCCCAGGACCGCGACCGCGCTAATCGTCTCGTAGGGGGCCAGGTTGGGAAACAGCGTCTGGTCGCCGGCCACCAGGCGGCCGGCGGGGAGAATCTCCGGCGGAAAGCAGGGGGTGATGGCCGTGACCCGCTCGGGGCAAAAGGGGCAGTGGGCGGCGCTGCGGGCCGCCAGAGCGGCCAGATCGGGTTTTTCCCACTGGAGCTGCATGAAATGGCAGATGCGCGAGCTGCGCCCGGTGAGCGGGTCTAGGCGGATTTCGCTGGCCACGCGGCGCTGCTGCATCTGCCTGAGGGGATTGAGCAGGAGGGTCTCTTTCGGCAGGCGGATGAAATCCATCGTTTTACCCTTCATGGCGGATCTGGTCGTAGAGTTCCCATCCGATGGCGAGGCCCAGGTCGATGAACTGGGGGCCGTAACGCCGTCCGGCGGGGGTGCGGAAGGTGTCCCGGATGCTCACCAGGCTTTCCATTCCCCGGGGAAAGCGGTGGATGAAGGCCTCGGGGGGAATGCGGGCGCAGGAAAGCATGCGCCAGATGGTGTCGGTGAAATTGTCCGGCCCCCAGCGGAATTTGTCCGCGTCGTAGAGGCAGGCCCCCAGCATGCGGGTTTCGGCCCCCCGTGGGGGGGAAAAATCCTTGAAGGCTTCGTGGTCCTGGATGGCGCGGCAGATGTCGTTGACCGCAGCGGGGGGCAGGGGATAGCCCCCCAGCAGCCGGCGGGCGAAGGCCGCTCCGGCGGCGGCGTGATCCGGCGCCCGTCGCAGGATGTCGTGGAGCAGCCCGGCGCACTGGGCGTGGCGCACCCGGTGGGCCAGGGCCGCGAAAGCCGGCGGTGGATTCCCGCTTTCCACCAGCATCAGGGCGCCGGCGTCCAGGGTGACCTTGACGGCATGGGTCATGCCGTGGCCGAAATCGTCGTTCAGGCGGGCGGCCACAAAGCGCCGCAGTCGGGCCACCACCGGATCGGTGGCGTAAAAGTTGACCGAAGCGGCGACGGCCCGGCCGCATTCGGTGTAAAAGCGGGGAGTCGGATGGGCGGAGACGATCTGACGGGCGAGTTTTCTGAACCGGACGTATACGGGGTCCATGCCAAACCGTGTCAGGGCCCGGGCGCCGGCCGCGCAAAACGGCCCGCCCGCGGGCGGGCGTCACCCGGGAGGGCGGGCCGTGCCGTCCTGCGGCGTTTTAACCGTTTTCCGCCAGGCCGAAGGGGTTGCCGCAGACCTTCCAGGTCCCGTTCTCCCTCACCAGCTCCAGGACCTCGTCCACCGGACGGCTCTCGCCGATGAAAAAGAGCTTGGCCACCCAGGCGAAAACCGGGTTGATGGCGGTGCGGCGCTCGGCGGTAATGCGGACCGCGGCGCTGCTGCCGTCCGGACCGAGCCGGGTTTCAGTGTCATAGTGGTACAGGGCGCCCCGCATGGCGCTGAAGGGCAGGCCCCGGTCGCGGGCCTCGTCGAAGCGGCGGGTGCGGTATGCGGCCACCCGATCCAGATCCTCGTCGGCCTTCA
This sequence comes from uncultured Desulfobacteraceae bacterium, assembly GCA_937982505.1. Lineage (GTDB taxonomy): Bacteria > Desulfobacterota > Desulfobacteria > Desulfobacterales > UBA2174 > UBA2174. Next base: position 10,097 of record CALJLV010000209.1, read on the forward strand.
GATCGGCGCACAGGTACTTTTCCATCTGCGGATCCAGGGCGAAATAGGCCTTGGAGAAGGCCAGAGCCGTGCGGTGGGGCATCGGGCGGCTGTCCACCAGGGCGAAGACGACCTGCAGAAAGATCCCCGCCAGGATCACCAGGACGAAGGGCGTGCTCCAGTTGTTGTTGGCCATGGCCTGCCACTCCTTTTCAAAGCCGTTGTTCACAGGTCCGACATGCGGTTGAATCGATCGGGGCCGTCCGGATGCGCCCCGGACAGGCCGATGGCCCGTTCTGGTAGCATGAATCGTCCGGCCAGACAAGCATCAAAAATCCCGGCGGGCCGGCCGCGCGATCCCCTCGAAGCATCGTCAGCGCCACGGGGGGCGGGCGGGGCCGCCTTTATCCGCCGATGGTGTTGCGTACGATCCCGATAAGCTTTTCCGGATCGAAGGGCTTCTTGACAAAGGCGATGGCCCCTTTGATGGCGTGATCCCCGTCCAGGCCGCTGACCACGATCACCGGAATGTCCTGCAGTTCCCTGTCCTGGCGCAGCCGGCGGTAAAAGCGCGGCCCCCATTCGCCGGGGAGCTGCAGGTCGAGGGTGATCAGGTCGGGCTTTTCGGCCCGCACCACCGCGAGCCCCTCGGCGCTGCTGCCGGCCGTGCAGGTGGCGTAGCCGTTATCGCTGAACACCGCCTGCAGATACCGGACGATCACCGGGTCGTCTTCGATGATCAAGATCTTTTTCGGCATGGCCGCCTCCTATGATTGATGATTGTTGATTTGCGATCGTTGATTTAAATTTCGCCAATCGCCAATCGCCAATCAACAACCCCAAATCGCCAATCTTCTTCCCCTATCTTTGGTGGCACTCGCCGCACATCAGCGGCCCCTGGCCTTGTTGCGCGTGGCACCCTTTGCAGTTGCGGTGAAAGGCGTCCATGAGGCCCGGGATGGCACCGTCGGCCGCTTCGGCGTGGCAGTCGCTGCAGCGCAGGTCCTCGGAGGATTCGTCTTCCACCCGCTGGCCGTTTTCGTACACATGGTGGCAGGCATTGCAGGCCTCGATGGCCGCCGCCGCGTTGTGGGCATCATGGCGGAAGATCGCCGGAGGGCGCCTGGGGGCGGTGAAAACGTCGTTTTCCACCACCTGCATCCCTTCCTGGGCCGGGGCGGCGGTGCCCCAGACCAGGGCGATGGCCAGCAGCAGCGCGAAAATCGCCTTCATGCAGGTCTCCTTGGGGGCCGGTCAGACCGGTTTCTCGATCGCTTCGTAGAGCAGGTCGCCGAAGAACTTGATCTCCATGCCCAGACCGTAGGCGTGGTTGATGTCCTCCAGACCGCTGTGGCAGTTGTGGCACGGCGCGATGAGGATCCTGGCGCCCCGGTGCTTGGTTTCGGCCAGCTGATCGGCCTTGACCCGGTTGCTCTCCACGCGCTTTTTCTTGTAGGGCGGCCCGCAGTTGATCACTCCCCCCCCGGCACAGCAGCAGTAGTTGTGTTCGCGGTTGGGGTGCATCTCGATCACCTCGGTGCACAGGGCATGGGCCAGCTCGCGGGCCTTTTCGTGGAGGCCGCCGCCGCGCACCACGTTGCACGGGTCGTGGATCGTCACCGGGGTTTCGCATTTCTTAGCGATGCGCAGTTTACCCTGGGTGATCAGTTCGTGGTAGAAATCGATGGCATGGACGATGGGGATGGGCGGCTGGCGCCAGCCGAGCCAGCGGTTGCCCACGTCGTAGACCGAGCGGAAGGCGTGGCCGCATTCGCCCATCACGATGCGCGCCACGTGAAGCCGCGCCGCGGTCTCGTAGTGGGCGCGCTTGATGCGGCCCATGATCTCGTTGTCGCCGGTGAACATGGCCATGTCGCTGTTGTCCCAGCCGGCGCTGGCCGGCATGGTCCAGTCAACCCCGGCCACGTCCATGATCACCGCCGCCTGGTAGATGAGCTGGGCCTGGAACTTGGGCTCCGGACCGATCACCGAATACATGATATCGGCCCCGTCCTTTTCCAGGGGGATGCGCAGGGTGGGAATTTCGGCCTGGGCCTCCTCCTCCTGCCACTGGAGGGTGTCGGGCCATTCGTCCGGCTTGACCCACATCTGGTTGAGCACCACTGAGTGGCTGTGGGCCGTATCCTGGATGTACTGGGGCGTCATACCCAAAAGGTGGACGATGCGCCGCACCACCAGCATCAGGTAGGCGACGTCGATCCCGAAAGGGCAGTACATGGCGCAGCGCTTGCACAGATTGCACTCCGTGTGGGCGATCTCGGCGGCCCGGCGCATGAAGTCGACGCTCACCCGCCCCTTTCGGTGCACCATCTCCCAGAGGGTCTGTTTGACCTTGCCCACCGGCGAAAAGGCCGGATCGTTGTCCCGGGACAGATAGTAGTGGCAGGCCTCGGAGCAGAGTCCGCAGTGGACGCAGGTATCGACATAGGCCTTGAGCCGGGCCCCGGTCTCCTTGGCCAGGACCCGGTTGATCACCGCCTGGATCCGGTCCTCGGTCAGGCCGGCGGCGCCTTTTTCGATTCCCGGATCACGGGTGGGTTTCGCGTCGCTGGGGGCAGGTTCCGCCACGAAGGCACCTCCTGGAAAGTTGAACGAAAAGGGCGCCGGCCGCCTTGCGGGCCTTACCAGTCGATGGCATGGCGGACGGCGCCGAACTCCGATCCCATGTAGGCCCGCGTCAAGGGGGCGAAGAGCATGTGCACCAGCCGGGTAAAGGGGATGGCCACCAGCAGGATCTCGCCGGCCAAAACGTGCAGGATCATCATCCACGGGTAGGCGAAAAGCTGATGGTAGGCGATAAACCCGGTCACGAAGGGCGCCGCCACGATGGCCAGCAGCACGTAATCCGAAATCGAGGTGACGAAGCGCACCTCTGGCCGGAGGATGCGGCGCACCAGGAAAAAGACCGCCCCCGCCATCACCACGACGGTCATGGCGTCCGCCGCGGCGTCCGGCAGGCTGGGCCAGGCAAAACCCCAGGCCTCCCGAAACAGCAGGACGTGCGCCATGACAAAAAGGGGGGCTGCCAGCAGGCAGAGGTGAAAGGCGAAGGTGACCAGGGTGAGCCACGGGTGGCGGCGCCAGTTGGTGGTGCCGAAGGGCACGATCCAGTGCCCGATCGAGCGCAGCCCGTACTTGAGGCTCATGTAGCTGTAAATGAAGGGTTCCTGGCGATGGACGAGGCGCAGCAGCGCCACCAGGCGCCAGAGGCAACCACCGATGCAGACGATGGCGGCCACCCACAGCAGGGGACCGCTGACGAACGGGTAGATGGCGTGCATGCGTTTTCCCCTTAAGCGAGCAGCCGGTCGAGGGGCAGGATCCGGCGGTGATAGGTCCCGTCCTGAATGGCGCGCAGCATCATCCGGTCGCCTCCGGGGGAAAAGACCGGCGGCCAGAGGGCGTCGTAGGTCTCGGGCCGCAGGCGGTCGTTTACCGCCAGACGATAGCGACCGCCGGTCTTGACCTTGGCGGCCAGGATCTTTCCGTCTGGGGAAAAGACCGGCGCCCAGATGCGGTCGGCGGTCTGCTGCCAGCGCCGGTCGTCCACCAGCAGGGACCAGCGGCCGTCATGCTTGGCCGCGGCCGCCAGGCGGGCGCCGTCGGGGCTGAAGACCGCTTCGGCGACCATTTCGTTGACCGTAGTGGTCCATGGACGCCCGTCCAGGGCCAGGGTCCAGTGGCCGTAGCGCGGCGAGACCACGGCCGCCAGGCGGGCGCCGTCCGGAGCGACCATCTGGTGCCAGGCCTGGAAGAAGCGCTGCTCCCAGATGGGCACGGCGTCAGCGGCCAGGGTCCAGCGGCCGTCGATGCGCACCGGGGCGATCACGGCGCCGGTGGCCGGGTGAAAGATCGGCTCCCAGACCCCGGCGAAGCTGCGGTTCCATGGGCGTCCGTCCACGGCGATGGTGTAGTCGTAGAGGCTCTGGCGCACCTCGGCGGCCAGGCGCCGGCCGTCGGGGCTGATGACCGGGTGCCAGACGTTGACGAAGGCCGCGTTCCAGGCGACTCCGTCCAGGGCCGCCGAGTAGCACCCGGCCTGGAATTTGGCCATGTCGGCTTCGCCGGTTTCCCGCACCTGGACTGCGGCCGCCGTATGGCGGCCGTCGGTGCTGAGGGCAAAATCGGTCATGTTGGCGAAGCGGTTTTCCCACATGGCCCCGTCCAGGGCCATGGCGTACTGCATGTCCTGCTGGGCCGCCACTGCAATGTGCCGGCCGTCGGCGCTGAACAGGGGGTTCCAGATGTAGCCGAAGCGCTCTTCCCACGGCTCGCCATCCACGGCCAGGGTCCATTCCCCCTCTTCGGAGACCAGGGCCGTCAGGCGGCCGTCCGGAGAAAAGCGCAGGTGCCAGATCTTGTCGAATTGCGCCTCCCAGGGATCTCCGTTGACGCAGACGCCGAATTGTCCCTCGTCGAGGTTGACGATGGCCGCCACGCACTGACCGTCCGGACTGGCATGGGGCTCCTCGACCCAGCGGAACCGTTCCTTCCAGGCGGCGATGGGGATCGCTGTGTCGCCGATGTCCCAGTCCCAGCGTGCGATATCGGTCATGCGTCCTCCTGCGAGCGGCCCTCAAACGATGCGGTATCTTTTGGAAAATTGAAGAAAATGTATACTGAACCCCATCTGGAAATGCAACCGCCAAATCGAGCCGGCGGCTCCCCGGAAGGGGGGCCGCCGGCAGGAGGGGAGGCCCGTGGACGGCGCCGTGCCGCGGGTGCCTCAGCTGCGGGCCCTGGCATATCCGATCCCGATCAGGGCGTTTTCCATCTCGTTGAGGATCACCGGATCGTCGATGGTGGCGGGCACCTTGTAGGGCTGGTTGTCGGCGATTTTCTGGATCGTGCCGCGCAGGATCTTGCCCGAGCGCGTCTTGGGCAGGCGCTTGACCACCGTGGCCTTCTTGAAGCTGGCCACCGGACCGATACGGTCGCGCACCATCTTGACCAGCTCGGCGAGGATCTCCTCGTGGGGACGCTGGACTCCGGCCTTGAGGACCACGAACCCCACCGGGACCTGCCCCTTGAGGCTGTCTTCGACCCCTACCACCGCGCATTCGGCCACATCGGGGTGGTCGCTGAGAACCTCCTCCATGCCGCCGGTGCTCAGCCGGTGGCCGGCGACATTGATGATATCGTCGGTGCGGGCCATCACATAGACGTAGCCGTCGGCGTCGATGAACCCGGCGTCGGCGGTCTTGTAGTAGCCGGGAAACTCTTCCATGTAGCTTTTGAGAAAGCCGGCGTCGTTCTTGTAAAGGGTCGGCAGGGTCCCCGGCGGCAGGGGCAGCTTGACCACCAACGCGCCGATCTGGCCGGCCGGCACCGGCTGGTTGCTTGGGTCGACCACTTGCAGGTGCCACCCCGGGGCCGGTTTGGTGGGCGATCCCTCTTTGACCGGATAGGGGTGCAGCCCCATGCAGTTGGCGCAGATGGCCCAGCCGGTTTCGGTCTGCCACCAGTGGTCGATGACCGGCACCCGCAGGGCGTTCTGGGCCCACTTGAGGGTGTCCGGATCCAGGCGCTCGCCGGCCAGAAAAAGGGCGTAGAATTTCGACAGATCGTAGTTTTTCATCAGCTCGGCCCGGGGGTCTTCGCGCTTGATGGCCCGGAAGGCCGTGGGCGCGGTGAACATGGTGCGCACCCGGTGTTGGCCGATCACCCGCCAGAAGACCCCCGCATCCGGGGTGCCCACCGGCTTGCCCTCGAAGAGGATCGTGGTGCAGCCGCGCAGCAGGGGGCCATAGACGATGTAGGAATGGCCCACCACCCAGCCCACGTCCGAGGCGGCCCAGTAGACGTCGCCGGCGTCCACGTTGTAGATGGCCTTCATCGTCCAGTTGAGGGCCACGGCATGGCCGCCGTTGTCCCGCATGACACCCTTGGGCTGTCCCGTGGTTCCCGAGGTGTAGAGGATGTAGAGCGGGTCCGTGGCCAGAACCGGCACGCAGTCGGCCGGCTGGGCCGCCGCCGCCACCGCGGCCCAGTCCAGATCGCGGCCGGCGGTGAGGGGGGCCTTCTCCATGGGCCGCTGGTAGATGATACATTTTTGCGGTCGGGCGTCCTCTTTGGACAGCCGGATGGCTTCATCCAGGAGAGGCTTGTAGGGGATCACGCGCTTGACTTCGATGCCGCAGGAGGCCGACACGATCACCTTGGGTTTGGCGTCGTTGATCCGGGTGGCCAGCTCGTTGGCCGCAAAGCCGCCGAAGACCACCGAATGGATGGCGCCGATGCGCGCGCAGGCCAGCATGGCCACGGCCGCCTCGGGAATCATGGGCATGTAAATCAGCACCCGGTCGCCCTTGACCACCCCCTGGGCCACCAGGGCACCGGCAAAGAGCGCCACCTGGTCACGCAGTTCGCGGTAGGTGAACTTCTTGATCGTATCCGTGACCGGGCTGTCGTAGATCAGGGCCGTCTGGTCAGCCCGGCCGCCTTCGACGTGGCGGTCCAGGGCGTTGTAGCAGGTGTTGAGCTCCCCGCCGACAAACCAGCGGTAAAAAGGCGGCCGGCTGTCGTCCAGGACCTTTTCCCAGCGCTTGTACCAGTGGATCGCTTCGGCGGCTTGCCCCCAGAACCCCTCCGGATCCTTGATCGACCGTTCCCAGGCCTCGACATAGGCGTCGCTCATCGTGGTGTCTCCTTTGTCTTGATGGTGGTGGACTGGCAGGATGGATGGCGCTTCACCATAGGAAAGTGGCCGCAAGGGTGTCAAGTAAAATATGAATGCGATACATTATATGAACGAAACTGATCAGCTTTCAAATTTCCAGGTTCAAAAGAGGTCAGCGCAGGATGCAGCGCTGCACGAAGGGGGCCGCGACGGTCTGGAGGGCCGCCATCTCGTCCCGGGCCGGCGCTGGGGGGTGGGCATGAAAGAAGTCCGGATCCCGCAGATTGGCGGTCTGCAGCGCTTGCAGGGCCCAGAGGGGAGCGCCTCGGATCAGCGGCCCCATGGCCAGAAGGCGGCGGCGGTCGACAAAGGGAGGGGCGCAGGTGGTGCGAAACTCGTGGGGCAGTCCGCAGCGGGTCAGCAGCCCGATGGCGGCCTGCAGCGCCGCGCCGCAGGGAAGGGGGCTGAGGTGGGGATGATAGTCGTCGGGCAGGGTCTTGAGGTCCATGGCGATGTAATCGACGAGTCCGGCGCCGATCAGGTCGGCCAGGACCGCCGGGCGGCTCCCGTTGGTGTCGAGCTTGACGGCGAGGCCGAGATCCTTGATGGCCCGGCAAATCCCTGCCAGTTCGGGGGCTAGGGTCGGTTCTCCGCCGGAGAGGACCACGCCGTCGAAAAACCCTTTTCGCTGCTCCAGGAAGGCAAGGAGGGCCTCGGGCGCCAGGCCCCCGCCGGCCGGCAGGCGACCGGCGGCCAGGTCCGGGTTGTGGCAGTAGGGGCAGGTGAAGTTGCAGCCGGTGAAAAAGACGGTGCAGGCCACTTTTCCCGGATAATCGATGAGGGTGGTTTTGTGAAGCGCGGCGATGGGCATGGCAAGATGGGCGCCAGGGGGTTGAGGGGCCGCCGCGGCCGGAGCCGGCGCAGGGAGCCGATCCGGCCGCAGGCCCATGGCCGATTCAGGCCACGCCGGAGGTCCGCGTCCGGTCTTGGCCGCCGCGCGCCTGGCCGAGGGGGCGCAGGTACGGCACCACCCCCGGGGCGACCTCGGTGCGGCAGGCGCAGCGTTCGCAGCGGGCATGTTCTCCGCCGATGTATCCGTGTTGCGGGCAGACGCTGAAGGTGGGGGTCAGAGTGAAATAGGGGAGCCGGTAGTGGGTGGCCACCTTGCGCACCAGCCCCTTGAGGGCGCCGATGTCCCGGACCTGCTCGCCCAGAAAGATGTGCAGCACCGTGCCCCCGGTGTACTGGCTCTGCAGATCGTCCTGAAGGCGCAACGTTTCGAACAGGTCGTCGCTGAAGTTGACCGGCAGCTGGCTCGAGTTGGTGTAGTAGGGGCTGGCCCCCTGGCGGTACTGGGTTTCGTTGGCGCAGATGATCTGCGGGTAGCGGCGCTTGTCGAGCATGCAGAGCCGATACGAGGTCCCCTCACCCGGGGTGGCCTCCAGATTGAAAATTTCCCCGGTGCGGTCCTGCAGGCAGGCGATCTGGGCCCGCAGGGCCGCCATGACCCGCAGGGCGAAGCCTTGACCGGCCTCGGTGGTCAGATCCCGGTCCAGAAAGTTGAGGCAGGCCTCGTTCATGCCGATGATCCCGATGGTGGAGAAGTGGTTTTTCCAGTAGGCCCCGGCGCGGGCCTTGATCTGGCGCAAGTAGAAGCGGCTGTAGGGGTAGAGATTCTTTTCGGTGAACGCTTCGAGCACCTTGCGCTTGATGGCGAGGCTTTCGGCGGCCAGGGTCGTCAGCCGTTCCAGACGTTCGAAGAATTCGGCCTCGGTGGACGCCAGATAGCCGATGCGCGGCAGGTTGAGGGTCACCACCCCGATGGAGCCGGTCAGCGGGTTGGCGCCAAAGAGCCCGCCGCCGCGCCGCCTCAGTTCGCGGTTGTCCAGGCGCAGCCGGCAGCACATGGAACGGGCGTCGTCCGGGGACATGTCCGAGTTGATGAAGTTGGAAAAGTAGGGGATCCCGTACTTGGCGGTCATCTGCCAGACCGGCGTCAGATTGGGGTTGTTCCAGTCGAAATCGGCGGTGATATTGTAGGTCGGAATGGGGAAGGTGAAGACCCGGCCGTTGGCGTCCCCGGCCATCATCACCTCGGCAAAGGCCCGGTTGAACAGGTCCATCTCCTTTTGGAAATCCCCGTAGACCGCTTCCTGGTATCGGCCGCCGATCATCACCGGCTGATCGCGAAGGGTGGCCGGCGGCTGGAGGTCCATGGTGATGTTGGTAAAGGGGGTCTGAAACCCGACCCGGGTGGGGATGTTGATGTTGAAGATGAATTCCTGGATGGCCTGGCGGACCTCGGTGTAGTCGAGTCCGTCGTAGGCGATGAAGGGGGCCAGCAGGGTGTCGAAGCTGGAGAAGGCCTGGGCGCCGGCCGCCTCGCCCTGGAGGGTGTAAAAGAAGTTGACCACCTGGCCCAGGGCCGAGCGCAGGTGTTTGGGCGGGGCGCTGGCCACTTTCCCCTCCACCCCGGTGAACCCCTGGCGCAGCAGGTCCTGCAGATCCCAGCCGACGCAGTAGACGCTCAGCAGGCTCAGGTCGTGCAGGTGCAGGTCCCCTTCCTTGTGGGCCTGGCGAATCTCGGGCGGGTAGATGCAGTTGAGCCAGTACTCGGCGGTCACGTCCGACGAGATGTAGTTGTTGAGCCCCTGCAGGCTGTAGCACATGTTGCTGTTTTCTTTGATCTTCCAGTCGAGCTTGTCGATATAGTGCTCCACCAGGCGCACGTTGGCGCGGGTGGTGATGGAACGGATCTGGGCGTGCTGTTCGCGGTAGAGGATGTAGGCCTTGGCCGTCTTGTAGAAGGGCGAATCGAGGAGCACCCGTTCCACGATGTCCTGGATCTCTTCCACCTCCGGCAAAGGACCGATGCGCATTTCGTGGCTCAGGGTCAGGACCCGCAGGGTCAGTTTGCGGGCCTCGCGGTCGGTGAACTCGCCCGTGGCCTTGCCGGCCTTGGCGATGGCGGCGGTGATCTTGGACGAGTCGAATTCCACCACGCGTCCGTCGCGCTTCTTGATTTGTTCGAACACGGCGTTCTCCTTGACAGAAGGATGGGGTCAGCGCACTTGTGCGGTGATATCGGGGGTTTTTAGCGGTATTGGGACCTTTATCGAGCTTTGGTGGGGTTAACACAATATCTTGATGCTTGTCAAGAGAGTCTACAATATATAGCGTTTATGGTGGGTTATCCCCTGCCGGTCCGCGCCGGTCTCAGCGGTTCGGCGGGGCCGGCCAGGCCGCGGGCCGGCGGCGCTGTTCCGGGGTTTTGAGGCCCGGCGTCTTGCCAGGGGGGCCGGCACCGGATAAGGTGGCCGCCATGCCCACCTTTGTGGAGGAATCCGCCCATGCGCCTTGAACCGAGCGCCGGCAGCCGCCGGGTCATCGTTCCCTGGTACGACGCCGATGGCATCTGCATCGCCGCCATGGTGGGTCTCCTGAGCGTCGCGGGATTCGCCGGGGTAGGGGTCTGGGTGGCGCTGTCCCAGCCGGACTTTGCCCCCCATGCAAGCCTTGCGCTGGTGCTGGCGGGGGCCGCTC
>CALJLV010000210.1 GCA_937982505.1 uncultured Desulfobacteraceae bacterium
GATTGACTGACGTGACTGGAGTTCAGACGTGTGCTCTTCCGATCTCTACGATCTGCTGGACCAGATCTTAAAAGGCCATGTAGAGGAGTCCAAGGGGGTGGAGCGGCTGGTGGCCGAGGGCTTCGACCGCGAAACAGTGCTGGATGTTGTCGGGCGGGTGGCGCGCAACGAGTACAAGCGGCGCCAGGCCGCCCCGGGGCTCAAGGTAACCCCCAAGGCCTTCGGCGAGGGACGGCGTCTGCCCCTGGCCACACGTTTCGTCCCGGTGGACCGAGGGGCGCGGGAAGGGAAACTGGAAAGCTGAGACCTGAGGGATGAGGGCTGAGACCTGAGACCTGAAATCTGAGGGCTGAGACCTGAAACCTGAGGGCTGAGGACGCAGGGACCCGGCGACGCGGAGAATGGCCACTTGAACCTTGAACCTGGAACGCGCCGCGGGCGCCAACCTGTCCCCCACCATTCTCCAGCGCCGTCATCCCGGGCTTGACCCGGGATCCACCCGGTAGCATTTGCCCTGATAGGTCTGGCGCCGCGCCAGGGCCGCGTGGATCAGATCCAGGGTTTCGCGCTTGCGCAGGGCCCAGTCCGGAGCCACCAGCTCCCCGGGATGCGGGTCCCCGGTGAGGCGTTGGATGACCATCTGCGGCGGGAGCCGTTCGAGAACGTCGCAGACCCTTTCGACGTATGCGGCCTGGGTCAAGCACTGGTATGCGCCCTGGCGGTAGCGCCGCGCCATCTCGGTTTGCGCCACGACGTAGAGCAGGTGCAGCTTGACCCCGTCGATCCCCGAGGCGGCCACGAAGCGCGCCGTGGCGCGCATGTCGGCGGCCGTTTCGCCGGGAAGCCCCAGGATCACGTGGGCGCAGATATGGATCCCCCGGTGGCGAGTGGCCTCCACGGCCCGGGAAAAGGCGGCCACGTCATGGCCTCGGCCAATGTCGGCCAGGGTCCGGTCGTGGGCCGACTGCAGGCCGTATTCGATCCAGACCATGGTGTGCCGGGCATGCGCGGTGAGCAGGTCCAGAATCGGTTCGTCGACGCAGTCGGGCCGGGTGCCGATGGAAAGGCCCACCACGTCGGGGACCGACAGGGCCTCGCCGTAGCGCTCGCGCAGGGTTTCAAGAGGAGCATAAGTGTTAGAAAAAGCCTGGAAATAGGCGATAAACGCCCGGGCCTTGTAACGCCGCGCCAGGGCGGCCTTGCCCGCTTCGAGCTGGTCGCGGATCGAGATCCCCTGCCCGTGGGCACCGGTGCCCGAACCCCGGGGGTTGCAGTAGATGCAGCCGCCGGTGCCCCGTGTCCCGTCCCGGTTTGGGCAGGTAAAGCCGGCGTCCACGGTGATCTTCTGCACCCGTACCCCGAAGCGACGGCGCAGGAAAGTGTTCAGATCGCAATAGGGTCTGGCGTCCACGAGGCCTCGCTTGACCTGGGTTTCGATTATCGGGTATCAGGGTTCAGGTTTCAGGTTCCAGCTTTCCACTTTCCAGTTTCAAATTTCAAATTTAAAATTTCAAGTGTCAAATTCCGCCATGAGCACTTATCCGCGCAGGTATGACGTCATTGTCGTGGGGGCCGGCCATGCGGGCTGCGAGGCGGCCCTGGCGGCGGCCCGCATGGGCTGCGGCGTTCTGCTGATGGCCATCGATCTGGACAAGGTGGCGGCCATGCCCTGCAGCCCGTCCATCGGCGGGATGGCCAAGGGCCAGTTGGTCAAGGAGATCGACGCCCTGGGCGGGGCCATGGCCCGGGTCTCGGATCTGTCGGCCATCCAGTACAAGACCCTCAACACCAAGAAGGGTCCGGCGGTGCAAAGTTCGCGCACTCAGAACGACAAGCAGCGCTACCACCGGGCCATGAAGCAGATCGTGGAGTCCCAGCCGGGCCTGGAGCTCAAGCAGGCCATGATCGAGCGTCTGGTGGTGGAGGACGGGGCCGTGGCGGGGGTCGTGGACGCCACCGGTTACGGGTATCCGGCCGCCGCGGTGGTTCTGGCAACCGGCACCTTCCTGAAGGGCCTGGTGCACATCGGCTTCAGGGCGATTCACGCCGGGCGGGCCGGCGAGTTCGCCAGCGACGCCCTGGCCGATGATCTGCTGCGCCTGGGATTCACCCTGGGGCGCATGAAGACCGGAACCCCACCGCGGCTCAGGCGCTCCAGCATCGATTTTTCACGCTTCGAGGCGCAGGACGTCGACCCTGATCCGAAGCCGTTATCCTGCTACAGCCCTGGGGTCCATCTGCCCCAGCAGCCCAGCCATATCGGCCGCACCAGCGAGCGGGTGCATGCCATCGTGAGGCGCCACCTGCACCTGTCGGCCCTTTACGGGGGGGTGATCCAAGGGATTTCGGCACGCTACTGCCCCTCTTTCGAGGACAAGGTGGTGCGCTTTCCCCAGAAGGATAGCCATCAGGTGATTCTCGAACCCGAGGGGTTGGACACCGAAGAGATCTACGCCTCGGGCCTGGGCAACAGCCTGCCCATGGAGATCCAGCTCCAGGTGGTGCGGGCCGTGGAAGGGCTCGAAGCGGCCGAGATGATGCGGCCGGCCTACGCCATTGAGTACGATTATATCAACCCCGTGCAGCTCAAGCCCACCCTGGAGACCAAGCTGCTGGGCGGCCTTTATTTCGCCGGACAGATCAACGGGACCTCGGGGTACGAAGAGGCGGCCGCCCAGGGGCTCTGGGCCGGGGTCAACGCGGCCTGCCGCGTCCAGAAGAGGCCGCCCTTCGTCCTGGACCGCAGCCAGGCCTACATGGCGGTGATGGTGGATGATCTGGTTACCCGGGGCACGGCAGAACCCTACCGTATGTTCACCTCCCGGGCCGAATACCGTCTGATGCTGCGCGAGGACAACGCGGATCTGCGGCTTTCGGCCATCGGCGGAGAACTCGGGCTGGTCAGTGCCCCGGTGGCCACCGAAGTGGAAACCCGGCGCCGGGCCATTGCCGGTGAAATCCAGCGGATTCGCGCCACGGTGATCTCCCCCGGCGAGGCGGTCAACCAGCATCTGGCGCGCTGCCAGTCGCCGCCCATCCGCACCGGAGCCTCCCTGGACCAACTGCTGCGCCGGCCTGAACTCGACTACAGCCGGCTGGCGCCGCTGGATCCCAAGCCTCAGGCCCTGGATCCGCGGGTGGTGCGCCAGGTGGAGATCGAGGTCAAGTACGCCGGCTACATCGAGCGGCAGCTGGCCGAGATCGAGCGATTCCGGCACCTGGAGAAGATCCGCATCCCGGACGACTTCGACTACTGCGGGGTCCAGGGGCTTTCCCACGAACTGCGCCAGAAGCTGGACCGGGTGCGGCCGGCCTCTCTGGGCCAGGCCTCGCGCATCGACGGCATGACCCCGGCGGCCATTTCGGTCCTCATGGTGATGCTCCGGGCACGCGCCTTGGCCGCAGAGCGGGGCCGTTCTCCGAGCCCGCCGCCTTGGCCGGCTTGAGTCTTGACTTGGGAGCCGGCGGCGCTATTGTGAAGAATCGATTCGACGATCATTCTAACGGGTTAGTGAAGGGTTGCGGCCCGTCGGGCCCGGGATGCTCAAACCGTCGGCCGACACGGCCATGGAAAGGAAGCGATGGACTACTACAAGGAACTCGGGGTCGACAAGAACGCCAGCGCCGATCAGATCAAAAAGGCCTACCGCCGCCTGGCGATGAAATACCATCCCGATCATGCCAAGGACGACAAGGCCGCCGAAGAGAGGTTCAAAAAGATCAGTGAGGCCTACGCGGTGCTCAGCGATCCGGAAAAGCGCAAACAGTACGACGAGTTCGGCGCCGCCGGTTTCCAGCAGCGCTTCAGCCAGGAGGACATTTTTCGCGGATTCGATTTCGGCGAGATCCTCAAGGAATTCGGCTTCGGCGGCGGGACGGGGTTCGGCGGCAAAAGCGGCAACGTGCGTTTTTCCTTCGGCGGCGGCCAGTCGCCCTTCGGCGGACGCAGCCGGCGCCAGCCGGCGCCCAAGGGGGCCGATCTGGTCTACGACTTGGGGCTGGCCCTGCGGGAAGTGGCCGAGGGGGCCGTCAAGACGGTCAGCCTCCAGCTCGGAGAACAGATCGAGCGCGTGGAGGTGAAGATCCCCCGCGGGGTCCGGCCCGGGCAGAAGCTGCGTCTGGCCGGCAAGGGGGAGCCGAGCCCCTACGGCGGCCCTGCGGGGGATCTGTACATCAGGCCCTACCTACTCGAGGATCCGGTTTTCGAGGTGGAGGGCAGCGATCTGATCGTGCAGCGGGACATCCGCCTCAGCGAAGCGTTGCTGGGTACCAGCGTCACCGTGCCCACCCTGGACGGCAAGACGGTGAGCCTGAAAGTGCCCCCCGGGGTGAATCACAAGACCCGCATGCGCCTGGCGGGCCAGGGGCTGCCGCGCGCCCGGGGCGCGGGAAACGGAGACCTGTTGGTACGCATCCATGTCAGCATGCCCAAGAAGCTGACCGAGGCCCAGCGCCGCCTGGTGAACGAACTGGCCCAAAGCGGCCTCTAGGAGCGCGCGCTGATTGACAAGGCCCCCCCCACAGGATAGATATCCGGTAGCCCCGGGCCTCCGATGCCGGGAGGAAGATCATCCCCCTCAACGCCCTTGCCCCGAATACGATTTAGGCCTATGTCTGCACTGCTGCCCGTTCTGAGCCCGGAGGTCATCCAAAAACGGGTGGCCGATCTGGCGCAGCGCATTTCCGAGGATTACAAGGACCGCGACCTGCTTCTTGTCGGGGTGCTGAAGGGGGCCTTCATCTTCATGGCCGACCTGGTGCGCCGCCTTTCCATAGAGGTCACGGTGGATTTCATCGGCGCCTCCAGCTATGGTTCCGAAACCGTCTCCTGCGGGACCCTCACCTTCACCCAGGCCCTGGGCGCGGACGTGCGCGGCAAGGATGTGCTGCTGGTGGAGGACATCGTGGACACGGGGCTGACCCTCTCTCGTCTGATCGCCCATCTCGAATCACTGGGGGCCCGCAGCGTGCGGGTCTGCGCCATGATCGACAAGCACGAGCGGCGCCAGCAGCAGGTGCCGGTGGCCTACCGGGGATTTCGGATCAGCGAGGGCTTCCTGGTGGGCTACGGTCTGGACTATGCGGAACGATACCGCCAGCTGCCGGGAATCTATCACCTCCAATTCAAGGCAAAAGGTGCGCCATGATCATCACCTGCCAGAATTGCGGATCGAGTTACCACTTGGACGAAACCCTGCTCGCGCCGGGCGGATCGCGGGTGCGCTGCAGCAATTGCGGCAACCTCTTTGTGGCCTATCCGCCGCCTGCGGCGGAAGCGCCCGGCGCCGCTCCGGGACAGCCCGAGTGGCGCGCGACGGATCCGTCTGAAGCCCTGCCGGACGATGAACCGGCCCGGGAAGCGGACTCCGGCCTGGAAGAGTTCGACCTGGGACTCGATCTGAACGCGGAGGGGGAAGGAAAAGGAGAGGAGCCGACCGAGACGGGATTGTCGTTGGACATGGAATGGGAAGGACTCGCCGAATCGGACAAGCAGGCTTCCGGTGCGCTGATGGATCTGGAAATGGAAGCGCTTGCGAGCCGTCCGGAGGCCCAGGACGACCCCGGATCCGAAGGAAATCTGGAATTGGACCTGGAACTGGATCTGGACTCCGCCCCGGGCGTTCCGCGGCAGCCGGCCATGCCGCAGGCGGCAGAGACGGGGGCCCGGGAGGACGATCTGGATCTTGAGCTTGACCTGGATCTGGACCTGGATGGGCCGCCACCGCCCGAGGCCGAGGCAGCCGGGCCCGATCTGCCAGCGACCCCGGGGCAGGCGCCGCCCGGGACGGTCCAGAGCCCGGCCGGTGACGACGCGTTCGACCTCAAGGCTTTTGAAGCGGCACTGGACCTGGATGGACCGACGCCGGACCGCGCGCGCGACGCGCTGGAGCTTGATCTGGACCTGCCCCTGGACGGCGAGGAAGACGGCTCGGAGTCCAGGACGCCTGGGGAAGAGGTGCTGGACGCGGATGTGGAGCTGGATCTGAGCGAAATCGAAAAAATGCTGGAGGAGGACGACCTGGGCGATGCGGTGGAAGCTTCCCCGGCGGCCGAGGCCGCTGCCGGCAAGCCTGAATCCAGCCGGCGGGCGGTGGACGGCGAAGACGATGATCTGTTCAACACCCAGGAGCTGGGGCAGGTGGCCGCCCTCTTCGAGGAAGGGGCCGGCGCGACCCTGGCGGAGGACAAGACCCTCGATGACGGGGTCACCGAGCGTTTTGGCCGGCGGCCGGAGCCCCAGGACCTCGCCACGGCCGCCCCGGAGGCCGATCTGGGAATCAAGCGGGGGCCCAGCCCCGTGCTGGTGATCCTGCTGATCATTCTGGTGCTGTGCGGCGGCGTCTACGGGGCCCATTTGATGGGGGCCCGGATTCCCGTGGTTTCCGAATGGCTCACCCCACCGGTGAAGGATGAACTGGGCAATCTGAAGATCTCGACCCTGGACATCGACAGCCGCTTTGTGGACAACGCCCAGGCCGGGCGTCTCTTCGTGATCACCGGCAAGGTGCGCAACGATTATCCCGGGCCGCGCAGCTTCATCCAGGTCCAGGGCAGCCTCTACCAGAAGGGCAAGAAGCTGGCCGCCACCCGGTCCGTTTTCTGCGGCAACCTGCTGGCGGACATGGACCTGGCGCGCCTGGAAATGGGGGAGATCCAAAAGCGGCTCGATCTTCGCAGCGGCGCCAACAAGTCGAACCTGAACGTCCCCGGCGGCGGGGTGCTGCCCTTCATGGTGGTCTTTGACAATCTGCCGCCGGATCTGGAAGAGTTCACCATAGAGGTGGCACGGTCCCAGTAGGCGGTTTTTGCTTTTTGGGGTTGACGTTGTTCCGTGCGCTTGCTAAAAGGCCTTTTTCGCATCGGAACGCTCCACCGTCTCCGATCCGTGGCGATGTAGCTCAGTTGGTCAGAGCATGCGGCTCATATCCGCAGTGTCCGGGGTTCAATTCCCTGCATCGCCACCACCGCACAATCCAGTATCGTCCGATACTGTCCGAAAAGGCCTGAGAAATCAGGCCTTTTCTTTTTCTATTGTCCAGCAAGGTCCAGTCTGGTACGGTGAAATCCAAAGGTTTTGGGGGTATTTTTGGGGGTACGTGCCCCAACCCCCAACAGAGATACCCCCAAAAAGGAGGGGATCCCTATGCCTAAACGGATCGCGCCGCTTACCGACACCCAGATCAAAAAATCAAACCGGCCGGAAAACCCCGAAAATTATTTGATGGCGGTGGCCTCTTCCTCCTGGTCTCGCCGACCGGCGGCAAGCTGTGGCGGCTAAAATATCGTTTTGGGGGTATCGAGCGGCTGCTGACCCTGGGACACATACCCCCAAACATCGCTGGCCGAGGCCAGGCAGAAACGCGACGAGGCAAGAACGCGGATCGAAAAGGGAATCGATCCCGGGGACACGAAAAAGGCCCAGAAGGCCGCAGAAACCGAAGAGACGGAAACCTTCGAGGTCATTGCCCGAGAGTGGTACACCAAGTTTTCTGCGACTTGGGCCGAGAGCCACGGCAGCAAGATCATCCGACGTCTCGAACTTTATGTCTTTCCCTGGCTCGGGAACAGACCGATCCGGTCCATCACGGCACCGGATCTGCTGGCGATCCTGCGACGGATCGAGGCCAAGGGCACGCTTGAGACGGCACACCGGACCCAACAGAACTGCGGCCAGGTCTTCCGCTACGCCGTTGCCACCGGCAGGGCCGAGCGCGACCCTTCGGGAGACCTGAGGGGGGCCATCCCGCCGGCTTCCGGCAAGCAGATGGCCACCATCACCGACCCCAAAGAAATCGGTGGGCTGCTGCGTTCCATCGACGACTACAGGGGCAACATCGTGACCCGCTGCGCCCTGCAACTGGCACCCTTGGTGTTTGTCAGGCCCGGGGAGCTTCGGCATGCGGAATGGGCCGAGATCGATTTCGAGACTGCCGAATGGCGCATACCGGCCGAAAAGATGAAAGCCGGCACCCTGCACATCGTCCCGCTGTCGCGGCAGGCTCAGGCCATCCTATTGGAGATACACCCCCTGACCGGTCATGGTCGCTACGTTTTCCCGAGTCCGCGGACCATTAAGCGGCCAATGAGCAGCAATGGCGTATTATCGGCCCTGCGACGGATGGGATATGCCAAGGACGAGATGAGCGGCCACGGCTTCAGGAGCATGGCCAGCACCCTGCTCAACGAACAAGGGTGGAATCCGGATGCCATCGAACGACAGCTTGCCCATGGCGAAAAAAACAGCGTCCGCGCAGCCTACAATTACGCGGAGTTCATGCCCGAACGCAAAAGGATGATGCAGGCCTGGGCTGACTACCTCGACGGGCTCAAGTCCGGGGCAAAGGTCATCCCTATCCGGGCGGCGGCCGGGTGATGTGAGCGAGCCCTCCTCTATCAAATATCAAAAAGCCCATTTGATCTGATCTGTCACAGCCGTATGATAGGGTGTCGTCTAACCCCGAAACAGCAGGCTGCACGGAGACGGGTTCCAATTTTTAGGAACCGTTTTTGATTGGCTTGCTTTGGGCGTTAAGGCTTGCAATTTAAAGGAGCATTCAGTAGGTTTTCCCAGCCGTTGACCCCAAAAATTTGAGGGACGGGCACAATGACAGAAATCAGGCCAATACCTGGCCGACCGAGGCCCGTCTGCATGAGCATTCCGCCCTTTGCAGTATGGGTCTTGTCGTTTTTTTATCAAGGCATGACAGGAAATTGGTCATGAGCCTGCTCACATCTCAAATAGGACGCCGAATATCTCTGCCAGGTCACTTTGACGTTCCTGTAACCCTGGAGGATGCATGGCTTCTCGGCGCGGATGAGACAGGCGGATACGAATGCCGCGTTCGTCTTCCCGACGGTTCACTGGAAGAGGCCATCATTTCGGCGCAAGAGGCGGCGGATCTTATCGGCAGTGGTCCCGACGCAACGAACACACAAACGCCTGTGGATGCCAATCAGCTTCGGCTCCTGATCGAATCGGCCCGCGTCCGTCTGGCCTACGCACACGATCAACAATTCGCCGTAAGCCTTTCGGGCATTCGCACGCTTCCCCACCAGATCGAAGCGGTCTATCAGGCGATGCTCCCCCAGCCCCGCTTGCGCTTTCTGCTGGCCGATGATCCGGGCGCCGGCAAGACAATCATGGCCGGTTTGCTGCTCAAAGAGATGAAGTTGCGCGAAGCCATCGAGCGCATTCTGATCCTCTGCCCGGCGCCGCTTACCGTTCAGTGGCAAGACGAGATGCTGCGATGGTTCGGCGAGCCCTTCGACATCATCTTTTCCGCTGTCGACCAGCAACAACTCACCAACCCCTGGCAGCGATCCTCCCAGGCCATCTCATCCATCGACTATGCCAAACAGGAAGACG
Organism: uncultured Desulfobacteraceae bacterium; assembly: GCA_937982505.1. Lineage (GTDB taxonomy): Bacteria > Desulfobacterota > Desulfobacteria > Desulfobacterales > UBA2174 > UBA2174. The sequence goes on from CALJLV010000210.1 coordinate 9,368, forward strand.
TGCGCGAACGCATCTGGCAGCAGCGATGGGACTTGGTCATCATCGATGAAGCCCACAAGTGTTCGGCACGAACCGCCTCGGGCGGACAGAATCGAGAATCCAGGGTGGTGACAACCAAGCGTTACGATCTGGTAGCGCGGCTCACTTCCCAAGCGGATCATGTGCTGCTGATGACCGCAACCCCGCACCACGGCGATGAGGACAAGTTTGCCCATTTCCTGCGACTCATTGATCCGGATCTGTTTCCCGAACCGCACCGTCTCGGAAAACAGGCCACTGCCATCCGTAAAGATGTTTTTCGCCTTGGCAAGGATTCGCCGTGGTCCTTGCGACGGCTGAAAGAAGACCTCAAGGATGCCCACGGAAAACGGTTGTTCCCGGACCGGCATACCAGCACCGTCACTTTCTGCCTCAACGACGACGAATATACCCTTTACAAAACGGTCACCGCCTACATCAACGAGTTCATCCCTCAGCAGACAGGCCAGCGGCGTTCGTCCGCGGCGTTGACCCGAACCGTCCTGCAACGCCGATTGGTCAGCTCCACCTGCGCCATTCACGAATCGATCAAACGACGGTTGAAAAAACAGGAAGATCTTCTGGGGGAGATTGAGGCGCTCACTCCGGCCCAGCGCGCCAAACGGCTGGCCGTCTTGCAGGGGAGCTTGCCGGATGCCGAGCAGGACGAAGACGACCTCGACGATGCGCTCCGCGATCAATTGGTCGATGAGTACACGGCCGCATTGGAACTTGAGCAGTTGCGTGAGGAAATTTCCGCCCTCAAGGAATTGGTGGAACAAGCCCGCCGCGTGCGAGAAAACGCAAGCGATTCAAAATTGGCCGCATTGAAGCGGTGCCTCGGAGAGACGCAGTTTCTTGAACTGAGAGACGGCCGGGGTAAGCTCCTGATCTTCACCGAGCACCGCGACACGCTATGCTACGTGCGCGATCATCTGGAACGATGGGGTTTCAGCATCTGCCAAATTCATGGCGGCATGAACCCTCATGAGCGCAAGCGGGCGCAAGAGGTTTTTAGAACCAGCGCCCAGGTCTGCATTGCAACGGAAGCCGCCGGTGAAGGGATCAACCTCCAATTCTGCCATCTGATGATCAACTACGACATGCCCTGGAATCCGACCCGGCTGGAACAGCGCCTGGGCCGCATCCATCGCATCGGTCAGGATCGGGACGTTTACGCTTTCAATTTTGTAGCAACCGATTCCGATGACGGTCAGCCCATCGTCGAAGGACGCATTCTCCATCGACTCCTGGAAAAGCTGGATCAAATGAACGAGGCCCTCGAAGGCCGCGTATTCGACGTGATTGGCGAGGTGCTGTCACTCAACGACGTGAACCTATCGGACATGCTTCGCGATGCGGCCTACGATCCCAGGCGCCTCGACGAGTACCTCGATCAGATCGACCGTATCAACCCGGCCAGGCTCAAGGAATACGAGGAGGCCACGGGCATCGCCCTTGCACGCGGCCATGTGGATTTTTCCGCCTTTCAGCACCGCAACCTCGAAGTCGAAGAGCGCCGGCTCATGCCGCGTTACGTGGAAGCCCAGTTTCTCGCGGCGTCCCGTGAAGTGGGGCTGCGCGTCGATCCGAGAGCCGACGGATTGTGGCGCGTCGAACGGGTACCGGCGGATCTGCGTTCCGAACGTCTCCGTTGTGTCCCGAAAACAGGTAAAGCAGACCCTTCCTACCGCAAAATTACTTTTCACAAGCATCACCTTGAACAAGACGCCCACCTGGATGCCGTATTGATGGGGCCGGGGCATCCGCTCTATGCGGCTGTGGACGAAAAACTCAACGACCGGCTTGGCGGACTAAACGGTGGTGCCGGATTCTTCGTAGATCCCCTCTGCCGCGAACCCTACCGTATCCATCTTTTTGAGATATCCATCCGCGGCAAGGATTCCAGGGGAAACGATGTGCCGCTTTACGGCGAACTTGTCGCCGTGAGAGAAGACCACGGTCAACACGAAACCATCCCGAGCGACATCCTTCTCAATCTGGCGGCCCATCCGCATCCGCCACAGCAAATCGAACCGGTTTCAATCCAGGCGGCCGCTGATTTTCTGAAGCGCACCTATCAGCTCGAATGCCGGGCGCGTTGCCAGAAAGAACGGCAACATTTCGCCCAAGTCTGCCGGGAGTACCTGGAAAAGTCCTTCAAGGCCAGGATCGACCGCGCCCAGGAGAAGGCCATGCTGCTTGCCGCCGATGTCTTCTCGAAACCCGAATACAAACTGCCTGCGGATGAGGCCAGAAAATACGTGGATGAGCTTCAGCGCGCGCGCCAGGAGCGCCTCGATGGCCTGAAGCGCCTTGAAATCGCCAGGACCGGACCGGTCAAGCATGTGGCAACGGCCTTTGTCCTGACCCCCGATGCCGACACGCGGGACCAACTCGCCGATCCAGCCGACGAACTCGATCCGAATATCCGCCGGCAGAGCGAGATTGCCGCGGAAGACAGGGTGATTGAAGCCCTGATGGCCGAAGGATTCCCCCCGGATCGCATCGAGCGGGTCGGCCATCTGAAATTGGGATTCGATATCCGTGCCCATAAAATCGCCGATGAGGCCACCGGCGCGGTCCTCGTCCGGAGAATCGAGGTCAAGGGGCGCTTGCGGGGCCAACCGGTAAGGCTGACCACCAACGAATGGTACAAGGCCCAACAACTGGCTGACACCTACTGGCTTTGCGTGGTATGGGACCCACTAAGCGATAGTCCGGAGCTGGTAAGCATCCGTAATCCCGCCGCAAGGCTCGACCACGCCAAGCGGGAAATTGTGGCGGCGAGGTTTTATGAAATACCTGCGGATGCCATTGAAGGGATGAAAATTCGCGGAGGACGCAATGACATATTCAGATGACCAACTTGAAGCGCTTCTTGCCGACATCGAATCAGATTTGGCCGAGCGAAAGGAATCCTGGAAAGGGGACGCACCGGAAAAAGGGCGACAAGCTGTTTGCGCGTTTGCAAACGATCTGCCGGATCACCGAAAACCGGGGATTCTTTTTGTGGGGGCCAAAGACGAAGGTTCGCCTTCCCATCTCAACATCACCGATGAACTGTTGTGCACCCTCGCCGACATCAGGACGGACGGCAACACTTTGCCACCCCCATCTATCCTTGTCGAAAAACGTATTCTCAGAGGTGCCGAAATGGCGGTTGTGACCGTACAGCCTTCCGACACGCCGCCTGTCAGATACAAGGGAAGGATATGGATACGGACTGGTCCTCGCAGGGCCTTGGCCACACCCCAAGAGGAACGGATTCTCAATGAAAAGCGCCGCTACCGGGACATTCCATTTGATGTCCAACCGATTCCCTCGTGCAATGTGTCTGCTCTAAGCCGGATTCTTTTCGAACAGGAGTATCTGCCAAACGCATTTGCTCCGGATGTCGTCGAAGCCAACGACCGCTCTTACGAACAAAAACTGGCTTCTTGCCGAATGATTGCATCCGTGGCCGATCCAACGCCAACGATTATGGGCGTACTCGTCCTGGGTGTATCGCCACGGGATTGGATTCCCGGCGCGTTTGTTCAATTCCTCCGGATCGCGGGGACGCAAGTGAGCGATGAGATCCAAGACGAGGCTTTGTTGGATGGTACCCTGGGGCAGGTTCTGCGTCGCATTGATGAAAAGATCAATTCTCATAACCGCATCGAAGTGGATATCACATCGGCAGATCGAGAAATACGCACGGCGCCCTATCCTCGCATAGCCCTTCAGCAGTTGATTCGAAATGCCGTGATGCACCGCACATACGAAGGCACCAACGCCCCTGTGCGCGTAAACTGGTTTGACGATCGTATCGAAATCATCAATCCAGGCGGTCCATTCGGTGTTGTCACAAAGGAGAACTTCGGCCGCCCCGGAATTACTGATTATCGCAATCCGAATCTTGCTGGTGCCATGAAGGTTATGGGTTTTGTGCAACGATTCGGGGTCGGAATACAGATTGCAAGGACGGAAATGAGGAAAAACGGCAACCCTGAAATCGAGTTTCAAGTCGAACCGATGACCGTGCTGGCTACGGTCAGGAGGCGGCAATGAGTGTTCCGGTCTTAACATTTTTTAACAACAAGGGCGGTGTAGGAAAGACATCCCTCGTGTATCATCTGGCGTGGATGTTTTCAGAACTCGGCCATACGGTTGTGGCGGTCGATCTGGACGCTCAGGCCAATTTGACCGCAGCCTATCTCGATGAAGACCAGCTTGAACGGCTTTGGGAGAATGGAACATCCCCGACAACGGTTTTTCGAGCAATAGAACCGCTAACAAAGGTTGGGGATATTCAAGAGCCCCATATCGAGAAAGTGACACAGGGTCTGTATCTCATTCCTGGTGACGTGGCTTTGGCCTCATTTGAGGATTTGTTGTCCGAATCGTGGCCTAAGAGCATTGGTGACCCCAATTTGTATCGCTACTTCCGCATCCTGACCGCGTTCTGGCAAGTCGCCCAAATGGCGGCCAAAAAAGTAGGCGCCGATATTATCCTGGTGGATGTCGGACCGAACCTGGGAGCGATCAACCGATCAGCCCTGATTGCCTCCGATTATGTCGCCATTCCTTTAGGGGCAGATCTTTTTTCTCTTCAAGGACTTAAAAATCTGGGACCGACGCTGCGCTCGTGGCGCGAAGGCTGGAACAAACGTTTAAAAAACTGGGAAAATCCAGAATTCAGTCTTCCCAGGGGCCGAATGAAACCGCTCGGATATATCGTTCAGCAGCATAGTGTGCGGCTTAGTCGTCCGGTCAAAGCTTACGACAAATGGGTTAACCGCATGCCGCAGGTTTATCACGAAGCCGTGCTACAAAAATCTACCACTGCATCCAATCCATCAGCGGATAATGAGTGCCTGGGAACCTTAAGACATTATCGAAGCCTGGTACCGATGGGCCAGGAATCAAGGAAACCCATTTTTCATCTGACGTCCGCCGACGGGGCTATCGGAAGCCACGCCCAGGCCGTCAAAGAGGCGTATAAAGACTTTCAGGCCCTGGCAGTAAAGTTACTTGAACGAATGGATGCCGAGGGTTTTACCCGAGCCAAAAAATCATGACTGACGACCGCCGACTCATAGAAGATTTCCTGCCGATCCAAGCCATCAGCGCCGAGGCATCGCGGGAAAAGTCGGTCCGCAAGGGCCATATATCGACCCTTCACCTCTGGTGGGCGCGGCGGCCGTTGGTGGCGTGCCGGGCTGCGGTGTATGGTGCTCTGGTGCCGGCATCGAAGTTCGTGCCGCAAAACGGGCCGGACAACAAAAAGCAAAGTTTGGGAAGGGCCAATGCGGCCAAGTTCGTGAAACGACTCTGTCGTTATCCATCCGATTCAAAACGCGAAGAGAAGCTCGACATAGAGTTAGCCGTGAAGGAAGCCCAGCGGCATATCCTCGAAGCCCATGCCGAGCGGCTGACCATCGAGACCGGCAAGAAGGTCACTGCCGAGGATATTGAAGAAGGCCGCGCCCCTCGTCCCAGGGTGCTGGACATGTTCGCGGGCGGTGGGGCCATTCCTCTGGAAGCTCTGCGCCTGGGTTGCGAGGCCTACGCTCTCGACCTCAATCCGGTGGCGCACATCATCGAACTGTGTAC
>CALJLV010000211.1 GCA_937982505.1 uncultured Desulfobacteraceae bacterium
GAAGCGCACCGTGTCGGTGCCGGTGGCGGCGCCGGCCGTGTAGCCCACGGTCACCGTGCCGTTGATGTTGGTCACCGCGCTGGCCGCGGCCAGCGCGCCGCCGCTGGCATTGCTGGTGATAACAAAAGACACGGTTTCGCCGATCACCGGATTGCCGTTGGCATCGGTCACCAGGCCGGTGAAGGTGGCGGCGCCCCGGGGATTGACGGTGCCGGGGGCGGGGGTCACCGAGACGGTGGCCGGGGCTCCGGCAATGAACTGGACATTGGCCGTCTGGACGAATCCTTCGGCCGCGGCGGTGATGATGGCCGTGCCGGCGGCGGTCCCGGAGGTGAGGGTCGCCTGGGCGATGCCGTCGGCGCCGGTGACGGCGCTGGCCGCCGACAAGGTGCCCAGGGTGGTGTCAAAGGAGACCGGTACGGCGATCAGAGGCTGGCCGTCCTTGTTGACCACCGTGGCGCGCAGGCTGACGGTGCTGCCGCCGTCGGCCACGATGCTTGAGGCGCCTGTCCTGAGGGTCAACTGATCGACGGACCCCTTGAGGGTGGCGTCCAGGTGGGCCTGGGCTTGACCGGCGCCGACGAGGGACCGGTCCCCGGCCCCATCCGTGAAGACGCTGGGCGCGGCGTTGAGCAGGGTCAGCAGGACGGCCATCTGGGATTCGAAGTCCGCCGTGTCGGCGAAATCGATGGAATTGGAGGCCGCGAAGGTGGCGATGCGCGAATGGGATTCGTCATTGATGCGGATCCCGTTGCCCAGGTCGGCGTCCTCGTCCAGCGACTGGAGGAACCGGGCAATGTTGGTCACGCTCGGGTTGGTGACGTCCGTGGCGCCCGCAACGATGTCGATGGGCGTGACCACGGCTTTTTGGCCGTCGCCGGGCGCGTTGACGATCGCATGGCCGAGTTTGATCCCGTTGAGACCGCCCACCAGAAAGGAGACCTGCTCTCCGTCGCGGTAGGTGAAGGTGCCGGCGTCGTTGGTCCTGCCGGTCAGGGTGGGCGTCTGGTAGTATAGCCCGCCCACGGGGCTGTCCTTGAAGAGTCCCAGCAGGATGGGAGTCGGCTCCGGGCCGGGCTCGGGTGCCGGCGTTTCGTCGCCCCCGCCCCCGCCGCCCCCACAGGAAACCATCAGGAGAATGCCACAGATCAGGAATAGGGAAGTCCAGCCATGGTTCCTGCGGGCGTGTTTCATCGGTGAGTCCTCCTCATTTCGGATTTGGCTGAGGGCGGTTGGCGGTGCTTCTCCAGAGTTTACGGCCAACCCAGAACCGGACGAATCCGGGTTGCGCCGTCGGCGATGGTGGATGGTGACGGGCGGGAAGATCTTTTTTACGCGGCATAATACTTGGTTGTAAAGTTGGGTGTCAACAAAAGAGATCGACTAAAGCGCCGACAAGGATGGCAAAGGCGCCCAGAATCCGATCCGGTGGCATGGCAGCGCTCGGTTCACGGGCCGCGCCAAGGCCCCGTCCGGGTCAGGGCGTCTGTCGCTTTTTTCCCGAATGTCGCGGTGTGGCGTTGGTCTTCTCCACCGCCGATGGCTCACCCGCCTTTGATCGCGCTTGAAAAGCGCTCCCACAGCCTGTTGCGTTGATCTTGGCAACTGCGGAGGGCTCACGGGCGTTCGCCATGACACGGGAAAACGGGTCATGGGCAAGGCCTCGGCATCCTTTCGGGTCATCTCGCAACGCCGGGCCGGATTGCGTCCACCGGACCCATGTGATACAGGATCGGCCGCGACGCTGGCCCGCGCCGCGGCCGTCAAGCGGTGCGGGAGACCTTTTTCCCCGTGTCTGAAGACCCATTCAACACCGGCCATGAACCTGGAACTCAGACGACAACGCGCTTTTCTGGCCCTGGCCGCCGCCGGTCTGCTCAGCGCCCTGCTGGCCCTGGCCGAACCGCTGATCCCCCTGCTGGCCGATCTGTGCGGCCTGGTGGGCGGGGGATGCCGGGACACGGCCGCCTACACGCTGCTGGGCGTTCCCGTGGCGTTGCTGGGTCTGGCCTACTATGCGATCCTGCTGGCCGCCCTGCGCCTGGCGCCGGGCTGGATCTTTCGGCTGGTCATGGCCGGGGCCGGGGTGGAGGCGACCTTTTTTTACGCCCTGGTGGCCCACCGCATCGTCTGCCCTTTTTGCCTGCTCAACCTGGTGGTGATGGTGGCCCTGACGGTCCTGGCGTTCAAGCCGGCCCGCGGCTGGGAGGCCCTGGCCGTCGGACTGCTCTTTCTGACGCTGACCCAGCCGGTTTTCACCGCCGAGAACCGTCCTTCCGCCAGGCCGGCCGGGGACGGCACGGCGCCGGAAACGGTGGCCCGGGTGGGTGACCAGGCCATCACGGCCGAGGATCTGGAGCGCGCCCTGGCCGGCCGGATCTACGATGCCCGCATGGCCCTTTACGAGGACAAGCGCCGCCACCTGGATGCGCTGATCCAGGAACGCCTGCTGGAGCTGGAGGCCCAGCGGCGCGGCACCACGATGGAAGCCGTGCGCGCCGGGGCCGTGGAGGCGGTGAAGCCGGTTTCGGCGGCCGAGGTGGAGGCCTATCTGGCCGCCAACCCGTCCATCCGCGCCAACTGGCAGGCAGAGGAGGACGAGCTGCGCCGTCGCGTGGCGGCGCATCTCGACCGCACCCGCACCGATGACGCCCTCAAGGCCTTCGTGGAGGGGCTGCAACAGCACTGGAAGGTGGAGATCCGGCTTTCCGAGCCGCCCCTGCCCCTGACCCGCGTGGCCCTGGGCACCAGCCCGACGCTGGGGCCCGCCGATGCGCCGGTGACGGTGGTGGAGTTTTCCGATTACCGTTGCCCGGCCTGCCGCAAGGCGCACGAGGTGGTGGGCGACCTGCGCCGGACCTATGCCGGGCGCGTCCGCTGGATCTTCAAGGATCTGCCCCTGGAGCGCCACCAGGCGGCCTTCAAGATGGCCGAGGCCGGTCGCTGCGCCCAGGACCAGGAGCGCTTCTGGGAATACCAGGACCTGCTCTTCCAGGCCCCCGGGGATCCGGAGCCGGGCGACCTGGTGGCCCTGGCCCAGAGCCTGGGCATGGACCCAGGCCGCTTCGAGCGCTGCCTGGCGGAGGGAAAACACCGCCCGGATGTGCTGGCCGACATCCAGGCGGCCCGGGAGGCCGGGGTGGACGCCACTCCGACCTTCATCGTCAACGGCCGGCTCAGACCCGGCCTGGGGCGGGGCAACCACCTGCAGTTTCTCATCGAGGCCGAACTGGAGGCCGCCGCCGGGCGCTGAAGGAATCGGCCGACGCTCCGGGCCCCGCCGCCGATTCAGCCTCCGCGCCTCCCTGGGGCCCCCTGGTCCATCCCTGTTTCGGCGCCTTCCCGTTTACAGCCTGTAAAGATAGTGGACACCCCGGGCGCCGCTTCCCCCTGCGGGCCGTTTTTTTCCTCCTGAATCCAGGGCCCTGAGCCATCCGAAGCCTTTGGCCAAATGGCACAGGGCTTGCAGATGCCTCCTGGCGGCGAACGTCAGCGCGCCAGCGGCGCCTGACGATGGTTCCCCAAACAAAGGATGGTGGCGATGGATCTTTACAAGCGCATCATGGTGGCCGTCGATTTTTCGGAGTACTCCTCGATCGCCGTGACCCATGCGGCGGTTCTGGCGAGGCGCCTCGGCGCCAGCCTGATCCTGGTCAACGTGCTCAACCGGCGGGACGTGGAGGCCGTGGAGCGGGTGCTGGTGGGCCAGACGGAGTTTACTCCCGAGCACTACATCCAGAACCAGTACCAGGAGCGCTCGCGGCGGCTGCGCGAACTGCTGGCCGAAGCCGGGGCCGAGGACGTTCCCACCAAGGTCGTGGTCGAGACCGGGGTCCCCTATCAGGTTCTGATGGAACAGATCCAGACCGAGAGGGCCGATCTGCTGGTGATGAGCACCAAGGGCCGTGGCAACCTGGCCGACACCGTGGTGGGTTCCTGCGCCCAGAAAATGTACCGACGCTGCCCGGTTCCGCTGCTGAGCCTGCGGCCGGAAAAAAGGAGGTAGGCGATGCTGGTCAAAAATTGGATGGACACCCGCGTGGTCACCATCGGGGACGAGGACTCGATGGAAAAAGCCGTCAAGTTGATGAAGCAGAACGATGTGCGCATGCTGCCGGTGCTGCGCCAGGGGCGTCTGGTGGGCGTGGTGACGGACCGGGACCTCAAGCGCGCCTCGGCTTCGGAGGCCACGACCCTCGAAGTCCACGAGCTGTTCTACCTCATCTCGCGGATCAAGGTGAGCACGATCATGAGCGCTCCGGCCATCAGCGTGCCGCCGGACTTCACCGTCGAGGAGACCGCCGAGGTCCTGCTGCGCCACCGCATCTCCGGGGCGCCGGTGGTGGACGACCAGGGCCGCATCGTGGGCACCATCACCCAGGCGGAACTCAACAAGCTGATCATCGCCCTGACCGGCCTGGGCCATCGGGGGGTCCAGTTCGCCTTTCTGCTGCCCGACGAACCGGGGTCCGTCAAGTTGGTGGCCGACGAGATCCGATCCTTCAAGGGGCGGCTGCTGAGCATTCTGACCGCCTACGACCGGGTTCCCGAGGGCTACCGCAAGGTCTACATCCGCTGCTTCGGCCTGGACCGCGCCCGCATGCCCGAGCTTCTGGAAGCCCTGCGGGGCAAGGCAAAACTCCTTTACCTGGTCGACCACAGCGAGAATCGACGCGAAATCTTCGACGCCTGATCGATGCCGGATGGCCTTCGGCCCGGCGCGACAGGAAACGGCGATGGATCCAAAAGCTTCCGAGACCGCCGGTCCGACCCAGCCCTTTGGCTGGCATGCTCTGGACGCGGCATCGGTGTTGGACAAACTGGGCAGTGATGCCCGCAACGGGTTGAGCGCCATCCAGGGGCGCCGGCGGCTGCGGCGCTACGGGGCCAACCTGCCGGTCCTTCTGGCCCCCAGGCCGGTTTTCGGCTGGCGCGAGGTCCACCTGGGGCTGCTGCTCCTGCCCCTGGCCGCCGGCGCGGGTCTCGCGCTGCGCGGGGACTGGGCCGGCGGCGCCGCGCTGCTCTGCCTGCCCCTGATCCACCTGGCGGCCCACCTGCTTTTCTCCCTCATCGGCGAAAACCACCGGCGGCGTTTGCGCCGCCGGTGGTCGAGCCCCGGCCTGGCGGTGCGCGACGGCCGCTTGATGCCCATCGATTCGCCCCAGCTGGTTCCCGGGGATCTGCTGTCCCTGGAGCCCGGGGCGCGCATCTGGGCCGACGCGCGCCTCCTCGAAGCCGGGGACCTGACGGTGGACGAGTCCTTCGGCGGAGGCCGGTCCGCGGTCGCCAAGAACGCGGCCCCCATCGACATCGAAACCGATCCGGCCTCCCAGTCCTGCATGCTCTGGTGCGGCACCCGGGTTGTGGAGGGCCGTGGCCTGGCGGTGGTGGTGGCCACCGGTCCGGAGACCTCCTGGAGCCGCGCCCTGACTCCGGTGCCCTCGGGGACCGGCTCGGGCTGGACCATGCCGGCCCTGGCGGTCCTCCTGATCCTCTGGTGGATCCGGGGGGTTTTGCCCGAGCCGGTGGTCGGGATCGTTCCGGTGCTGGCGGTTCTGCTGATGGGGGCGGACCGCTGGGGCCACCACCGGGCCGAGCGGCGCCGCCTCAACGCGCTGGAAAGCCGCTTCGGCTAGCACTTTTCCCCATCGCCCCTTTCCCGCTTGTCCGGGCAACTCCTTTTGCACCCTGTAAAAGAATCGGACAGCCCGATCCCCCGGCGGGCCCCCCACGGGGGCCGGGACCCCTTGTCCAAAGCGCAATGGCGTCGCCGCCGCCGGTTGGTACGCCCATTGCTTTACTGCCGGTCACACCCACCGGGCCGGCGCGGCGACCCCCATGGGCCACCGGCCGCCAACCGGGCGGATCAACCAAGGAGGAATCTTATGCCAAGAACACGCGCCCAACGCATCCTGATGGCCCTGGACGGTTCGGAACGCAGCCTGGAAACGGTTCGCTACATCGCCCGTTTCAAACCCTTTCAGAAGATGGACATCGTGCTCCTGCATGTCCTCAACAGCGTCCCCGAGTGCTACTACGACCTGGAAAAGGTCCACAAGGCGGTCAAGGTGGCCACCCCCATGCGCGCCTGGGAGGCCGAGCAGAAGAAGATGATCCAGGCCTACATGCAGCGCGCCAAGGAGATCCTGCACCACCACGGCTTCGAGGCGGACCGGATCGAAATCATGATCCGCAAGCGCAAGCAGGGGATCGCGCGCGACATCATCCGCGAGGCCGGCAACGGCTACGACGCGGTGATCATCCGCCGCCGGGGGCTCGGGGCCATGCGACCGGTGGTGGTGGGCAGCGTGGCGGCCAAGCTCATCGAGAAGCTCACCTTTGTGCCGGTGCTCATCGCCGGCCGGCGGGCTCCCAACGACCGGGTCCTGGTGGGCCTGGACGGATCGGCCTGCGCCCTGCGGGCCCTGGATTTCGTGGCCCAGCGGTTGGGGGGGCGCGACTACCACGTCCACCTGCTCAACGTGATCCGCGGCCGCGGCACCGCCGATCTGACCTCGCGGCGCTTCGCCTCCACGGCCGAATGCGTGGCCGCGACCGAAGCCGAAATCGACAAGGTCCTGGCCGGGGCCCGGCGCCGTCTGGAGGCCGAAGGGTTCGCCCCCGAGCAGATCACCACCCAGATCATCAAGGGGGTGGTGAGCCGGGCGGCGGCCATCGCCGAGGAGGCCAAGCGCGGCAATTACGGCACCATCGTGCTGGGGCGCCGGGGCCAGTCGAGCGTCAAGGACTTCTTCATCGGCCGGGTGACCAACAAGGTGATCGTGGCCGCGCGCCAGCACAGCGTGTGGGTGGTGACCTGAAACCGGCGGGGCGGCCAGGGGCCGGCTTGAGGGCGGGATCCGGCAACGACTTAGAGGCAGTGACGGCGGAAAAGCGATGAACGCGGAAAACCTGGATCGCATCCTGAGCCCGAAATCCGTGGCGGTCATCGGTGACGGGCGCGACGGAAACGGTCTTGCGCGGACGCTCCTGGGCAACCTGTCGGCCGGCGGCTTCAAAGGTCCGCTTCTGGCGGTGGGGCAAGGGATTCCCCCCGCTGCCGGGATCGAGACCCGCCCGGCGGTGCGCGACCTGCCACGGCAGGTGGACCTGGCGCTCATCGCCGGCCCCCTGGAGGCGGCCGCCGACCGGGTGGCCGAGTGCGCCGCCATGGGAATGGCCGGGGCCCTGATCGTGTCGGCGGACGACCGCGGGGCGGCCAACGGGGGCCGGCGCCTCCAGGCCGCCATCCGGGAGGCGGCCGGTATGGATTTTCGCGTCATCGGTCCCGGCAGCGCCGGGCTGATCGCTCCCCGGGCCGGTCTCAACGCCGGCTTCGGCGGCCCCATGCCCGCGGCCGGCCGCATCGCCCTGCTGTCCCAGAGCGGGGCCATCTTCACCGCCATCCTCGACCTGGCCCTGCGCGAAGGGATCGGGTTCAGCCACGCCGTGGGCCTGGGATCGATGCTGGATGTGGATTTTGCCGACCTCATCGACGTACTGGGCAGCGACCCGCAGGTGTCGGCCATCGTGATCTACGTCGAGCGCCTGCAGCGCATCCGCCGCTTCATGGGCGCGGCCCGTTCCGTGTCCCGCGTCAAGCCCATCATCGCCCTCAAGGCCGGCCGCAACCAGGCCCAGACCGTGGCCTGGCACACCGGCGCCGCGGGCAGTCACGACGCCGTCTATCGGGCCGCCTTTCAGCGGGCCGGGATCCTGAGGGTCAAGACCTTCGAGGAACTCTTCGACTGCGCCGAACTGCTGGCCAAGCAGCCCCGGCCCGTCGGACCGGGGCTGGCCATCGTCACCAACGCCTGCGGACCGGCCATCATGGCCGTCGACGCCCTGGGCGACCACGGGCTGGCCCCGGTGGCCCTGGCCCCCGAGACCCTCGACGGGCTGGATGCGGTGCTGCCCCCCGGCTGGAACCGGGCCAACCCCGTCAACATGCCGGGCAGCGCGACGGCGGAGACCTACGGCCGGGTGGTGGAGGTCTGCCTGGCCGCCCGGGAGATCGACGCCCTGCTGCTGATGTTCGCTCCGGTGGGGCCGGCCGATCCGCTGGACCTGGCCCGGTGTCTGACCACCCTGCTGGCCGCGCACCGCGGTCCGGTGTTCACCGTCTGGATGGGCGGCAGCCGGGTGGAGGCCGGGCGCCACCTGCTCAACCAGGCCGGGATCATCACCTTCGACACTCCCGAACGGGCCGCCCGCGCCTTTGCCGACCTGATGCACCACGGCCGCAACGTCGAGATGCTCCAGGCCATCCCCTCGCGCATCACCCGCCAACTGACCTACGACCGGCCCCGGGCCGAGGCCGTCCTGGCGCGCTGCCCGGATCAGGAACACCGGCTGGCCGAAGACGCGGTCCGGGCCCTGCTGGCGGCTTACGGGATCCCCGCCGCACCCGGCGGATCCGGCGGCGAGGCGCACCCCCAAGGGGAGCAGGCGCCTCTGGAAGACGGCTGCGACCTGTTCGTGGGGGTCCGGCGCGACGCGGATTTCGGCCCCCTGGTGATCTTCGGCGGGGCCGGCCCCTACGCCGCGGCCCTGGAGGACCGGGCCATCGGCTTTCCGCCCCTCAACCGGCTGCTGGCCCGGCGCCTGATGGAGGAGACCCGTGTCTACCGGCTCCTTTCGGCGCCCGGGGACCGGTCCGCCGCGGATCCGGCCCGCCTGGAGGAGATCCTGATCCGGCTGGGACAACTGGCGAGCGACTTTCCCCAGGTCAACACCCTGACCATCGATCCCCTGCGCGCCGGGGCCCACCGGATCCAGGCGGTTCGGGTGGAGGCCACCGTGGCGCCGTCGGCCCTGCCCGCTCCCCTTCACCTGGCCATCAGCGCCTATCCGTGGCGCTACGAGTCCTGGACGACCGTCAAGGGAGGGGTGGAGGTTTTTATCCGCCCCATCCGGCCCGAGGACGCCCCCCTGCTCCTGGAGTCCTTCGAGGCGCTGTCCCAGCGCAGCATCTACCTGAGGTTTTTTTCCCCCATCAAGCGGTTGTCCCCCGCCATGCTGGTACGCCTGACCCAGATCGACTACGACCGGGAAATCGCCCTGGTGGCCATGCAGCCCGGGCCGGACGGCGAACGGATGCTGGGGGTGGGGCGGATCATCGCCACGCGCAATCCCCGGCAGGCGGAATTTTCCATCATCGTGGCCGATGCCTGGCAAGGGCAGGGAATCGGCGCGGCCCTGCTGCAGCGCTGCCTGGCCATCGCCCGGGACCACGGCATCGAAAAGGTCTGGGGCGTGGTACTGGCGGAAAACAGCGAGATGCTGGCCCTGGGCCGCAAGCTGGGCTTCCAGGTGAAGCGTGCCGGCGGCGCGGAGTACGAACTGACCATCGACCTCACCGCCGAAAGGAGGGCCTGAGGTGGCGGCCCGTCTTCAGATCCTGGTGGCCGACCGCAACCCCAACGTGCGGCGCTTCCTGAGCCGCGAGCTGGCGGCCGCCGGCTTCGAGGTGCGGGCCTGCGACAGCGCCCGCGGCCTGCTCCAGGGTCTCGAGCAGCGCCCCGGTCCGGATCTGGTGGTGCTGGACCCGGACCTGCCGGACGCCGAGGGCAGCTCCCTGCTGGAGGTCTGCCAGCGCCGGGCGCCCCAGGTGCCCCTGGTGATCCACACCTTCCTGTCGGACTGGAACGGCACCTTGCCGCAAACGACCCGGGCCGCCGCCTTCGTGGAAAAGGGCGCCAACAGCATCGAAAACCTCATCCGCGAGGTGCGCCGCATCTGCGGGCGGGCCGCACTTCCCCATCGCGGTTGAACGCGTTGTGATTTCGAATCCAGGGCGGAATGGCCTTTACAGGTCGGGTTGGGGATTTTATGGTAATGGTTCCTGGAAGGTTTCTTGCCCGGCTCCAGATTCGCCGTTCGCAGGGCGCCTAAACCGAGAACCGCAAGCCAGGGAGGTGCCATGGAAACCCGCCCCCCCCGGAACCCTTCTGAAATCTGGACGCTGCCGCTGAACCGGCGCCGTTTCATGCACCGGGGCCTGGTGGGCCTGGCGGCCCTCGCCGCGGGGACCTGGCCTCCGGGACCGGCGCGGGCCGAGGGGACGCCGGACCTGGCCATCGCCCGGGGGCGGCCGGCGGAGGCCACCCGGGCCGCCGTGGCGGCCCTGGGCGGGATGAAGGCCTTCGTGCGGCCGGGCCAGAAGGTGGTCATCAAGCCGAACATGAGCTTCGCCCCCGACGTCGAGCGCGCCACCAACACCGATCCCGAGGTGGTGCGCGAGCTGGTGGCCCTCTGCCGGGAGGCCGGGGCCGGACGGGTGCGGGTCCTGGACCACCCCCTGCGCCAGCCCGAGCTGTGCATCGAAGGGGTGCGCCAGGCCTGCACGGCCTTCGACGAGGACCTGGTTCACGGGCTGGCGGCGCCCGACTTCTTCAAACCCCGGGTCATCCCCGGCGGCCTCCAGATGCGCCAGACGGATGTCATGCAGGACGTGCTGGAGGCCGACGTGCTGATCAGCGCGCCCAAGGCCAAGTCCCACGGCGCCACCGGCGTGAGCCTTTCCCTCAAGGGGATGATGGGCCTGATCTGGGACCGGGGGATCATGCACTACAAGTACGACCTGAACGAGTCCATCGTGGACCTGGCCGGCCTCCTGCGTCCCCATCTGGTGGTGGTGGACGCCACCCGGGCCCTGACCACCAACGGACCGGGGGGGCCGGGCACGGTGGTGCGGCTGGATACGATCATCGCCGCCGCCGATCCGGTGGCCGCCGACGCCCAGACCGTGGCCCTGGTGCCCTGGTATGGCCGGCGCATGGCCCCGCGCCAGGTGGCCCACATCCGCCGGGCCCACGAACGGGGGCTGGGGCGCATGGACATCGAGAATCTGCGGGTCCGGCACCTCTGATGGGGCGGTCAACGGTCCCGAAACGAATGAAACCCGCCATCTGGTGCCAGATCCTCTCCTTCGGGCTCTTTTTCGGCCTGATGCTTCTTTCCGTCCACCCGGTGCCGCCCCCGGTGCCGCCGGAGGCCTTCCTGCGCCTGGATCCCGTGGCCATGCTGGCGGCCTGGCTGGCAGGGGCCATGGCCTGGAGCGCGCTGGGGCCCGTTTTTTTGCTGCTGGTGCTCACCGCCGTGCTGGGCCGTTTTTTTTGCGGCTGGATCTGTCCCCTGGGCGCCACCATCGACGCCGCCGACCGCCGGGTGGCCCGGGATGGCGGGCCGGCGGCGTCCTGGGAAGCCTGGCGGCCGGTCAAGTACCAGATCCTGGCCATCGTCGCGGCGGCGGCCCTTTTCGGCCTTTCGCTGGCCTTTCTGGTGGCGCCCGTCGCCGTGGCCATGCGCTTCTACGCCCTGGTGATCCACAGCCTGCTCAAGGCCGGCGCGGCCCGGGTCCTTTCCCTGATCCGCCCCCTGGCCCTGGATGCCGACTGGACCTGGGTGGTCTATGCCGACCCCGGCGTGCCGCATTTCGGCCTGCCCTGGTTCAGCGCCGGAGCGGTGGTGCTGATCCTGGCCGCCGGCCGTCTGGCGCCGCGCTTCTGGTGTCGTTATCTGTGCCCGGCCGGCGCCCTGCTGGCCCTGGCCGGATCGCGCCCCCTCTGGCGCCGCCAGGTCTCCCCGGCCTGCATCGACTGCGGGATCTGCCAGCAGGCCTGCCCCACGGCGGCCATCGGCCGCGATCCGCGCCGCACCCGGTTCGCCGAATGCATCGCCTGCCAGCGGTGCGTGCGCCTTTGTCCCACGGCGGCGGTTCGCTTCGTCCCCAATCCGGCGGCGCCCCCCCGGACTCCCCAGGCCTCCCGGCGGCAGGTGCTGGCCTCGGCCGCCGCCGGTGCGGCCCTGGCCTGGGTGGACGCCCTGGACCCGCGCTGGCCCGGGGCCCGGCGGCCCCTGCCGGCCGGCGGGGCCGGCCTCATCCGGCCTCCGGGGGCCGTGCCGGAAAGCGATTTTCTCGGCCGCTGCGTGGGATGCGGGCTCTGCCTGAAGGTCTGCCCCACCAATACCCTGCAGCCGGCCGGGCTGGCGGGCGGCTGGGCCGGACTGATGAGCCCCCGGATCGTGCCGCGCCTGGGCCCCTGCGAGCCGGCCTGCAACGCCTGCGGCCAGGTCTGCCCCACCGGTGCCATCCGGCCGCTGGCACCCGAGGAAAAGACCTGGGCCAAGATCGGCACGGCCTTCGTCCTGCGCCACAAATGCCTGGCCTTCGAGTTCGACCAGTCCTGCCTGGTCTGCGACGAGGTCTGTCCTTACGACGCGATCCGGCTGGAGCGCATGGAAAACCGCCAGGTGGCCGTCCCCCTGGTGGACGAGCGGCGCTGCAGCGGCTGCGGGCTTTGCCATTTCCACTGCCCGGTGCGGCCGGCCTCGGCCATCGTGGTGGAGCCGGTGGGCGCCCTGCGCCTGGCCCAGGGCAGCTATCGGCGGGCGGCGCGGGACGCCGGGTTGCGCCTCCACCTCCAGCGGGGCCCTCACGCGCCACCGCCGGCCTCGGCCCCCCAGGCCCCGGAGGACCGGCCGCCCCCGGGATTCGATCCCTGAGGGAGGCCCGGGCCGGCGGTCCTTTCCGGTCCGTCTGCCCCGCCTCTTGCCGCCAAGCCCGCCGCCGGCTTTACACTCTGTAAAGAAGCGCGACAGGATGGCCGGGTCGAGGCGGGGCGAGGTCCAGGTGCCGGGCGCCGACCAGCCGGAGCGCGGCGGCCCCGGGGGGGGCGGCCCGGCCCGGCGGCGATTGCGCCCCTTGTGGCAGGACGCTGCCGGACTGGCGCAAGGACCGGGGCGGATGCGGCTGGCACGAGGATTGCTTTTTTCCGCTCTGGCCCGGTGGCGCGCGGCGTTGCCGGTTCCCGGAGGCCGCCGGTCGACCCATCGGCCCGCGGGCCGTTTCAAACCGAATCGCCAAGAAATGGAAAGGACCCATGCCCCAGATCAACGGATTTCCCATTTTGACCCCCGAGGCGGCGGTGGCCGGCCTGAAGCACGGGGATACCGTCTCTTTCAGCGGTTTTACCCCGGCCGGGGCCGCCAAGGTGGTGCCCCGGGCCCTGGCCGACCGGGCGCGCGGCGAGCACCGGGTCGGCCGGGAGTTCAAGGTCCGGGTGCTCACCGGCGCCTCCAGCGGCCAGGTGATCGACGACGAACTGGCCGAGGCTGAATCGGTGGCCTGGCGCGCCCCCTACCAGAGCGGGGCCGCCATGCGACGGCAGATCAATGCCGGCAGCGTCGAATACGTGGACATGCACCTGTCCCACGTGCCCCAGGCCGCCCAGTTCGGCTTTTTCGGCCGCATCGACCTGGCGGTGGTGGAAGCCACCGAGGTCACCGGGGACGGGCGCGTCTTTCTGACCACCTCCATCGGGGCCTCGCCCACCTACCTGCAGTGCGCCGAGCGGGTGGTGATCGAGATCAACCGCCGCCAGTCGCCGCGCCTGCGGGAAATGGCCGATATTCTGGTCCTGCCGCCGCCGCCCCACCGCACGCCGATCCAGATCTACGATCCGCTGGGCCGCATCGGGGTCCCCTATGCCGTGGTCGATCCGCGCAAGATCGCGGGGGTGGTGGAAAACGACATCCCGGACGACGTGGCCCCCTTCAGCGAACCGGACGAAAAAGGGCGGCGCATCGCCGATCATGTGGTGGACTTTCTGCTTCACGAGATGCACTGCGGGCGGATTCCCTCCGGCTTTCTGCCCCTGCAGGCCGGGGTGGGCAACGTGGCCAACGGGGTCCTGGCGGCCCTGGGCGCCCACCCGCAGATTCCCCCCTTCAAGATGTACAGCGAGGTCTACCAGGACGCCATGGTGGATCTGATGCTCGCCGGCAAGCTGCTCGGCGCCAGCGCCACGGCCCTGGCCATCACCACCGAAAAACTCAGGGAGGTGGTGGACCGGATCGATTTCTTCTCACGGCGTATCGTGCTGCGGCCCCAGGAAATCTCCAACCACCCGGGCATCATCCGGCGCCTGGGGGTGGTGGCCATGAACACGGCCCTGGAAGCGGACATCTACGGCAATGTGAACAGCTCCCACCTCTACGGCAGCCATATCGTCAACGGGATCGGCGGCAGCGGCGAATTCACCCGCAACAGCTACCTGTCCATCTTCATGGCCCCGTCCATCGCCAAGGCGGGACGCATTTCCACCATCGTGCCCATGGTGCCCCACGTGGACAGCAACGAGCACTCGGTGCAGATCCTGGTCACCGAACAGGGCCTGGCCGATCTGCGCGGGCTGGGTCCCATGCAGCGCGCCCGAGCCATCATCGACCGCTGCGCCCACCCCGACTATCGCGGGTACCTCGACGACTATTTGGCCCGCTCCCGGCCGGGGCACATCCGCCACGACCTGGGCCGCTGCTTCGAACTGCACCGCAACCTGATGGAGACCGGCGCCATGCTGCCCGGCAAGGGATCCTGACCGGCGCCGTCCGGGAAGAAACCGACGATGAAAAGCAAACTCTACCGCAATCTGCGCCGCCGCATGGTGGCCATCACCCTGGTGGTCTCCATCGCCCCCCTGGTGACCCTGGGGGCGGTGATCTACTGGCAGTACGTCAAGGTCTTCGAGGCCCGCATCCAGGATCAGGTGCGCCACCTGGCCAGTTCCCAGAGCAACGCGGTGGACGTCTTTCTGCACGAGCGGGCCACCATCCTTTCCATCATCGTCGACACCCACAGCTTCGAGGAACTGCGCGACCCGCGGAATCTCAACCGGCTTTTTTCCCTGATCAACCGCCGGGCCGACGGACTGGGGCTGGTGGACCTGGGGGTCATCGACGGCCAGGGCCGCCACCTGGCCTATGCCGGCCCCTACAACCTCAGCGGCCTGCGCTACGATCAGCAGCCCTGGTTCGGCGAGGTGATGAGCCGGGGCAGGCACATCAGCGACGTCTACACCGGGTTTCGGGAGCTGCCCCACTTCATCATCGCCATCCGGGGCCACGGCCCCGAAGGCCCCTGGATCCTGCGGGCCACCATCGATTCGAACGTCTTCAACCGCCTGGTGCGCA
>CALJLV010000212.1 GCA_937982505.1 uncultured Desulfobacteraceae bacterium
GGCGACCCCCGCGATCTACACTCTTTCCCTACACGACGCTCTTCCGATCTGCCGTTTCGGCGATCACGGCCTGTTCCGGGGTGACCACGTCCATGATCACCCCGCCCTTGAGCATCTGAGCCAGGCCCCGTTTGAGGGTTGCGGTGCCGGTCTGGCCTTCGCCGCCGTGCGGATTTTCCGGTTTTTGGGTAGTCATGGGATTCTCCTCAAGGAAAATGAAGGGTTCAACCGTTTGCAGCCAGGGAGGAAACGGCCGTCCAGGGTTCGGCCAGGATCTCCGCCAGGGTTTTCAGAAAACCGTCGAGGTCCGCCACGGGAATGGTCAGGCTCGGGTCGAGGCGCAGGACGTTGAGTCCCGGCCGGCGCGCCACCAGATAGCCGCGTCGGGCCAGGCGGCGATGGGTTTCCACCGCGGTGGCCACGTCGCTCATCTCCACGGCGATCATCAGCCCTCGGCCGCGGATCTGGCGGATTCTGCCGTCGCCCCGGCGGATCCGTTCCAGTCCGGCATGCAGCAGGTCGGCCTTGGGCCGGCTCTGGGCGATGAGGTCCTCTTGGCGCAGGATGCGGATCACCTCCCGGGCCACGGCCGCCCCCAGAGGATCGTTTTGGTGGGACTGGGCGTAGGGAACCTCCCGCTGGCCAAGCCTTTGGACCACCTGAGGCCCGACGGCCGCGGCGCTCACCGGATATCCGTTGCCCAGCCCCTTGCCCAGGGCCACGATGTCCGGCCTGAGATCGTAGTGCTGGAAGCCGAACCAGCGACCGGTGCGCCCCATCCCCGTGGTCACTTCGTTGACCACCACCAGCCCGTTGTTGTGCCGCACCTGGGACGCCATGGCCGCCACCAGCTTGGCCGGTGGAAAGCGCACCAGTCCCGAGGAGCTGCCCGGCTCGAAGACCAGGGCCCCCACATCCGCCAGGGGAATGGCCGCCCAGCGCGGACATGAAGGTCCGCACGGTTCGCTGTGCGGACACGGATCGCATGCCGACCAGTCGAAGTCGTACCAGCAGGCCGGGGACCGGACGCTGGCGGTCCCGTAAGCGCCGTAGTAGGCATCGGCCATGGATAGCAGCAGGGGCCGCGCAATGACCATCCGGGCCACCCGTAGGCCGAACTCCACCGCCTCGCCGCCCGAACACAGAAAGACGCACCGCCCCGCGGGAAAATTCAGCAAGGCGAGCAGGTCTTCGGCCGCCTGGCGCACCACGGGGCTCGAATAGCCGAAGCCGGTGTGAGCCACGGCGGCGGCCTGGCGGGTCAGGACGCCCAGCAGGGCCGGGTGACCGTGGCCCACCACGGTGCACCAGACCCCGGACTCCAGATCCACGTAGCGGTTTCCGGCCCGATCCCACAAAGAGCTGCCGTCGGCCCGCCAAATCTCGGGCAGCAGCATTTCGTGGCCCGGATAGCCGAACAAGGGCCGGGCAGACGACGGAGAGGCGGTGCAACAGTTCATGAGCGGCTTCTCCCCGGGTTTCGGGATGGCCGGAGCGCGTCGAGGCCCAGGGCCAGACGCCGGATCCCCTCGGTGATGGTCGCCTCGTCCAGATGGGCGATGGAAAGCCGGAAGTAGACCCCTTGGGCGGCGCCGTGAAAGTGAAAGCTGCCCGGAAGGAGCATCACCCCGTGACGGCGCAGGACCCCCAACACCTCCGGCTCGCTTTGCGACAGGCCCTCGAGACGCAGCCAGATCGTATAGCCGCCGCACGGCTCGGTCCATCGGATCCGCCGGTCCGAACCGAAGGTCGCCTTGAGGGCCTTGAGGGCGGTCTGCATCCGTCGGCGGTAGATCCGATGCATGCGGTTGACGTGCAGATCGTATTCGCCCAGGCGGCAGAAGCGGTACAGCGCGGCCTGGTCCAGGAGGTTTCCCGACAGGATCAGGGCTTTCTGGATCGGCGCCAGCCGCTCGATGCAGCCCGGGTCGGCGGCGATCCAGCCGATGCGCAGGCCCGGAAAAAGGATCTTGGAAAAGGTGCCCAGGTAGACCACCACTCCCCGCTGGTCCATGGACTTGATGGGCAGCACGGCCTTGCCGAAATACTTCATCTCCTCTTCGAAGCCGTCTTCCACCAGGGGGATGCGGTAGCTTTCGCAGATGGCCAGAAGGCGCTCGCGATGGCCCTGGTCGGTGGTGATGCCGGTGGGATTGTGAAAATTGGGAATGGTGTAGACCAGGGCCGGCGGATCCTGGGCCGCCATGGCGTCAAGGGCCTCCAGATCCATGCCTCGGGGCGTCATGGGAACCCCGGTCATTTCCACCTGGGCCAGACGGAAAATGTCCATGGCCCGCGAGTAGGTGGGCGATTCGAAGGCCACCCGGGCGCCGGGGGGCGCCAGCAGCCGCAGCAGCCGTTCGATGGCGTTCTGGGCTCCGGTGGTGATCATGATCTGATCAGGGGTTGTCCAGACCCCGTGAAGCCGCATGCGTTCGGCGATGTAGGCCCGCAGGGGGTGGTAGCCCAACGGGGATCCGTACTGGAGCAGTTCGGCGCCGTGGCGGGCCAGAACATGGTTCATGGCGCGCCGGAAGGCGTCGGTGGGAAAAAGACGACTGTCGGGCGACAGGGGAACGAAGTTTATCAGATCGGCCCGGACGGCCGGATTCAGTAGCGCCTCCTCGGCCCGGTGGGCCTGGTAGAGGGCTTCACTGACCGCCGAAGACCGCCGCTCCCAGGGGATGACGCCCGGGTCAGACCCGAGGCCAGTCGCAAGGACCTTGGGCCGCCGCCGGACCGTCGAGTAGGCCCCGGGCCGGCTTTCCAGGTAGCCCAGGGACCAGAGTTCCTGGTAGGCGCGATAGACCGTGGCGCGGCTCACCGAAAGCCGCCGGGCCATGTCCCGGGTGGCGGGCAGACGGTCCCCGGGCCGAAGGCTCTCGCTGTCCACCAGGCGGATGATCTGGTCCATGATCTGTCGAAAGACCGGGACCTGGGCGCGAGGGTCGATTTTCAGCAGAACGCTCATGGGCGGCCGCCTCCGTAAACGGAAGATGGGTTTCCTGGGCTGTCGGGAAACCATAGCCGCCAGATTGGCCTTTCACAATGTCCAATCTAGTCAAAAAACGATCAGTCCAATCCAGGATGACGAATCAGGGCCGGTTCTGCCCGGAATGGCCTCCGGCGCCTCCCCGGAATTCGGATCCGCGCCGCTGGCCCTGGCCCCCGAAGACGCCCCGGTGGGGTGAAGGGGCATTCGAGCCGCGGGAAAACTCCTGCCGGGGCAGGGGCGAGGCGCCGCCGGCCTCCGTCGCCGGGGAAACCTCCCGGGATCGGGGTCCTGTGCGGCTGGTGAACGTCGCTGCCCGGGGGGGAGCCTGGCGCGGCGATTCGTTGGCCATGGATTGGTGGGGGCGGGCTGGAAAAGATACCGGGCCGTTGCCGGAAACCGCCGCGGGGGGTGGGGGCTGGCGCGGCGATTCTTCGGCAAGGGATCGGCCGGGGCGGGACCACGGGTTCTGACGGGCCGGAAAGGGTGCCGGGCGGGTTTCGGAGGCCGCCGCGGGGGGCGGGGGCTGGCGCGGCGATTCCTCGGCAAGGGACCGGTTGGGACGGGCCCACGGGGTTCTACCCGGCGCTATCGGTGAATTCATGGCCGGAGGGGCGGCGCTGCGCCGCTCCGGCTCTGGCGCAAACCGGGTGCCCTGATCATGGCGCGGCGTCGCGGTCTCGGTGGACGCCCGCGGCCGGTCCCCGCGCTCCTGGCGCCTTGGCGGCGCGGGTGGCATGGCTCGCCGTTCACGGCCCGAGGACCGGGGGCTGTCCGGATCGAGATGGGGCCGCCCGGGAGTCCCGGCCCGCATCTGGTGCCGGGCCGTCGGATCTGGGCGATCCGTCCGGATAGCGCCGGCAATGTTCGCGGGCCCCTGGCTTTCGCGTCGCGGCGCCTGGTCCAGGCCCCTGGTTTCGCCGGCGTTTCCGTGCTGTGCCCCGTGCGCGTTCGGATGCGGCTGCCGGTCCGGTCGATTCCGGCCCGGGCCGAGGTCAACGCCCTGGCGTGACGGCGGCGGTCCTGCAACCGTCGCGACCCCCGGATAGGAACGATGGCGGCTCTCGGCCGTCGCCGGTCGAAACCGGTCGGGCCGCTGGTGCTTGAGGGCGATGGCCTGCTGCACCCCGGTGGTCACGGTCCGGTCGGGGATGCGGATCGCAGGAGTCCCCTTGGCGTAGAAGCGGCGGGGGTCTTTGCCCAGGGCGGCGATCTGATGGGGGCCACGGTGCGGTTTGAAGTGGGAGGGCGCCACATGCGGGTGGCGCCAGTCGGCATAGCTGCGGCCGTGATGAAAATGGCGCTGCTCCACCACCACGGCCCGAGGGGCATGGTGATGCCGGACGATGCGGTAGCTGGCGTGGGGCAGGCTGTGGGCCCCCCAACGGCGGTGGGCGTACCAGGGTTCATGCCACAAGAGGGGATACCAGCCGATGAAGGCACCGTAGCTCACCCATCCCACCCGGCCCGGGTACCAACCGTAACCGAGGCTGATGGACACGCCCAGCCCCGGCGGCACCCAGAACCAGAGCCCGTTGAGGAACTCCCAGCTGCCGTAGTGATGGGTCACGTAGCCGAAGGGTTCGGCCGGGATCCAGCACGGGTCACCGTACCAGGTGACCCAGCGGCCGTGGGTATAGGGGGCCCAGGCGGGGGTCACCCGGGTGGGACGCCAGAGCCAGTGGCGGCTCCCCGCATAGGAGACCAGGCGCCATTCGCCGTGGGCGTCCAGTTCGTGGGCATAGGGGGTCAGGCCCGGCGGCAGGTGCCGGGCGGACGGGGTATCGGCGCTGCGGGCGGCCCAGAGCCCATCGCGGGTGCGATTCCAGTCGCTCCATGCAGGCGACCGGGCGTCGGCGATGGACGAGACCGCCTGTTCGGTCACCTGCAGGGCGTCGCCCTGGGCCAGCGGGTAGGCGGCTCCGCTTTCGGTCAGGACTTGGACGCTTCCCTGGACGGCCGTGACGCTGGCCGCCCGCGGGTCGACGGCGATGTCGGCGGCGGCGCCGGACGGCACCCAGACGCGCCCGAATCTGGTGAGGATTTCGATGCCGGCGCCGTTTTCCCGGCTGATGGCGCGGAGCAGGCCGCCGTCAAGCTGCAGGTGGGTCAGCTGCGCTTCCAGGGCGAGGGTCAGGATCTGGGTGTTGCCGTCCAGGCGCACCAGAGTGCCGTTGGGGATGAAAATTTCAGCCCGGGCGCGCTCTTCGCTATACAGGGCATCGTCGAGGCCGAAGGGCGCGTCCTCCACCAGCTGGACCCACTCGCGGGCCTCGGTGTCATAGCGCAGCAGTTCGCCGCCGAAGACGGCGGTGATCCGTCCGATGACGGCCGGTGCTTCCTGGGCGACTGCCGGGCCGGGCAGCCAAAGGAACACGAGGGCGATAATCCAGGCGATGTGTTTCATGGGGTCACCCTGTTTCGGGTTGCCGGATCCAGCGGATCCTGGAGATGTCGGTTGGCGTCGCGGCGGCGGCGCCGCCGTCTGGTCACTGGCGTCTAGGTCGCCATTGGTCCCGGGTCGGTTACAGGGGGGCAATCCGCCCGGGGGGACCGGGCAGGGAAGGGGGTCTGCCGGCGAGACCCGGCAGCCGGGAAAAAGGGAGCCGGGACGAATCGGCTCAGAAGTTCAATGCCGCCGCCACCTGTTCGAGGTTGGCATGATCGCCCGCAAATCGGTCCCGATGCGCAAAGATGGTCCGCCCCTGCGGATCGATCGCGAACAGGCCGCCCTGCTGCCACAGGTCGCCGGCGGTGCTTCCCTGTCGGAACCCCCTTCGCATGGCCGCGAAGCCCTTGAGAATGGCCGCCAGTCCGAGGGTCTGGCGCACGCCACGGTGCAGGCCGAAGGCGCGGTAGACCTGCAGGCGCGGATCCACGAACATCTCGCCGCGGAATCCGGTCTGTCCGACGAACTGCCGTGCGTGGGCGACCGATCCGCTGCCGACGGCCGCCAGGCCGATTTCGGACCGATCCAGCCGCGGTTTGATCTTCATGAGGGCAGCCGCCTGCTGCCGGGTGAAGATTCACCCGAAGTGCCGCAGGAAAGCCAGCACCACCGTTCTGCCGGTCCACACGGCGGTCAGCGGGACTTGGCGGCCGTCGAGGTCCAGCACCGTCAAGGCATCCAATTCGGCCATGGGCTTCTCCCTTGGGAAGTGGTCTGGTGGAACCGGTGGGGGGTCTCCCTGGCCGCCCACGGGTTTCAGCCATAGCATGCTTCAGTCCGTTTTGCGAGGGTGGAAAAAGGGGGGGAATCATCCCCGAAGCTTGTCTCCCGCGCCAAAGTATGGTCAACATGGGGCCGGGGTCGCCGCTGCGGCCGTCCTCCGGGCGCGGCCCGTCCGCCGCCCATCGGATCGTTTCCCGCCTTTGCCTGACGGAGGGCCTGTGCATGTCCGAAATAACCGACCGGATGCGGCGTCTGGCCGCCAGCCCGGACTTTATCCCC
>CALJLV010000213.1 GCA_937982505.1 uncultured Desulfobacteraceae bacterium
CCCATGGCGGGGTGGCGCGCATGTCCGATCCGGGTCTGATCCGGGAGATCATGGCCGCCGTGACCGTTCCGGTGATGGCCAAGTGCCGTATCGGCCATTTCGTCGAAGCCCAGATCCTCCAGGCCATCGGCGTGGACTACATCGACGAAAGCGAGGTCCTCACCCCGGCCGACGAGCAACACCATGTGGACAAGCGGCGTTTCCGGGTCCCTTTCGTCTGTGGCTGCCGCAACCTGGGCGAAGCCCTGCGGCGCATAGGCGAAGGGGCGGCCATGATCCGGACCAAGGGTGAAGCCGGCACCGGGGACGTGGTGGAGGCCGTGCGCCATGCCCGCTCGGTCCTGGGCGAGATCCGCCGTCTTGAGACCCTGCCCCAAGAGGAACTGGTCGCGTTCGCCGGGGAGATCGGCGCCCCCTTGGAGCTGTTGCGCGAAACCCGGAGCCTGGGTCGTCTGCCGGTGGTCAACTTCGCCGCCGGGGGGATCGCCACCCCGGCCGACGCCGCCCTGATGATGCATCTCGGGGTGGACGGGGTCTTCGTGGGCTCGGGGATCTTCAAGAGCGACGAGCCGGCCCGCCGGGCCAGGGCCATCGTGGAGGCCACGGCCCACTTCGATGACCCCGAGATCCTGGCCCGGGTCAGCGCGAACCTGGGGCTGCCCATGGCGGGGATCACCGTGAGCGCCCTGACGGAAAAGGAACGCCTGGCCACACGGGGGGGGTAAGCCTCCCCGGGAAACGGCGCATGGGAAACGAAGCCTTGGAGGAAAGTCCGGATCGCAGGACGCTGACGGGAGCCTACCGGCGGGCTGGACCAGGGTTGACGAGAGCGCTGCCGCGATGCTAAGAAACGGTCGACTTGCCCGGGTGCGCCGTGTGCGCTTAAAGGGGAACCTCGTGAAATTCGGGGACGGGCCCGCCGCTGTGATCGGGGACGAAAGCTGCATTCAGGCCACTGGAGCGCCATGAGCGCTGCGGGAAGGCGCAGCCGGTAGAAGGATCCGAGAGTCAGAAGACCTGCCGGGGCAAGCGGGGCGTTGGGCGAGGATCCCGTATAGTCCCCCGGATCGCGTGGATCGAACAGGGAAATCCCGGATCGAAATTTTTTCGATCCGGGATTTTTTTTCATCGGACCCGCCCCCCCTCATGGCCGGCGCACGCCGCGGCAGCGGTGCGCCATCTGGATCTGCGGATGAAACAGGGACGTCCCGGATCGCGACCGGTGGTGTCGCGGTGCCGGGATTGCCATCCGGCCCCGCCAGCCACCCTCATGTTCAACTCGAGGAGGAAGAGATGCGAAGATGGCGCGGTTTGGGAATGTCGTTGGTTTTGGGGGTCGGCTTGATGGCCGGCGCGTCGGCGGTGATGGCTGCCGGGGATGAGGCTGTCAAGATCGAAGACATGGTGGTCACCGCCACCCGCACGGAAACCAACATCGACAAGGTCGGCGGCAGCAGCGTGACGGTGATCACGGCCGAAGAAATTCAGGCCAAGGGCTATTTGACGGTGGAAGAGGTGCTCAAGGGGTCGCCTGGCATCGATGTCAAGGCCAACGGTGGCCTGGGCACGTTGACGTCGGTTTCGATTCGTGGTGCCAACAGCAAGAACACGTTGGTTCTCATCGACGGCATCATGGTGAATGATACCTCGGCCACCAGTCGCCAGGCGGACATAGCCAATCTGACCACCGACAACATCGAACGCATTGAGATCGTGCGAGGCCCCCAGAGCGTGCTCTACGGCAGCAACGCCACCGCGGGGGTGATTAACATCATCACGCGCAAGGGCGACGGCAAGCCACGGATCTATGCAGGCACGGAAGCCGGTTCATACAATACCTGGAAGGCTTACGGCGGAGCGTCCGGCGAACTCGCAGACGCATTCAACTTCGCCGTGGCCGCTTCCCGGACAGAAACCGGTGGTTTCTCCATCGCTGACGCCGACAACGACCGCATTCCCCAAGGAGCCAATACCGACGAAGACGACGGCTGGCGCAACACGACTTTTTCGGGGCGTCTGGGCTTGGATATCGAAGACCGTTTCACTTTTGGCGTGACCCTGCGCCATATTGATTCCACTGTCGACGCCGATGATTTCGACTTCGCAGGGTATGCGGTAGACAATAGCTTCGGACCCGGGATGCCGGAAGATTCATACCAGGACAGCAAACAGACATTCTTTCGAACCGATGCCTCGGGGAAATTTTTGGATGGGTTGCTCTCGACCTCCGTTTACTACAACAGGGCCATTCAGGATCGGGAGTTTTATGACAACAGCAAAAATTTGAGCAGCGCTTACGAATCGAAAACCGATGAGGTGGGGGGGCAAGTCGATTTGAACTTTAAACACAATGTCCTCTCCGTGGGCGCCGTCTTCCTGGACGAGGGCTTCCAGAGCGATATCGAGAGGGAAAAGACGGCCACTACCGACAGCGTTTGGATCCAGAACCAGTTTTTCTGGCAGGACTGGTTCGAGCTGGTCGCCGGCGTACGGATGGACGATCATGAGGAATTTGGCAGTGAAACCACCTACCGCATCGCCCCGGCCTTCATTCTGCCGTATACGGGCACTGTGCTGAAGGGGGCCTACGCCACCGGCTTTCGCACTCCCTCTCTCTATGAACTCTACGCCGATGCCGTTCCGGCATGGTTTTTCGCCGGGGGCAACGAGGCGCTCGAACCGGAAACGAGCAAGGGATGGGAGGCCGGAATAGAGCAACCCTTCTGGCAGGGGCGCTTGAAGATGGGTACGACCTATTTTGAAATGAAGTTTGAAGATCGTATCGGGTACGTCACCGATCCGGTCACCTGGCAAGGGTCTTACGACAATCTAGACGGTACTTCCAAGAGCCGGGGTTTGGAAAGTTTCATCGCCTGGCAGGCGCTGGATCGACTGGATTTGCGCTTCGATCACACGTACACCCACACAGTGGACGCGGAAGACGAGAGACTTTTCCATCACCCTTTGAACAAGGTGCGTTTCAATGTGGGCTATCGGCCAATGGACGCGCTGAAACTCAACCTGGACATTCAGTGGGTGGACGAACGCGACGAAGATCCAAGTTTCAATTATGATAAAGAGGGCAATCCCGTGCAGGAGCTGGATGCATACACCGTGGTCAATCTTTCGGCGCGCTACCAGCTAACGCCGCAGCTGGAAATTTACGGCCGGGTGGAAAACCTCTTCGACGCGTTTTACGAGGAATCCTGGAGCTACGCCACACCCGGTCTGTCGGCTTATGCCGGGATCCGGGTAAGCTACTAAATGCATTTGTCATTCCAAGCTTGCGACGAGGGATCTCTATCATTCTGAATGATTAGATATACCGTTTCGCTTAGAGATCCCTCGCTTCGTTCGGGATGACAAGTCGGAACTTTTTAGGAACACATCATCGATAAATCATCATGCTTATCTTAAATTCCCGCCTCATCAGGCCGGTTGTCGCGTTATGGGTCAGTCTTTGGCTGATGGTTGCGGGCTCAGCCTTGGCCGCAGGCCTGGAATTCGTCGACGCCGCCGGACAGCATATCCGCCTCGACGCCCCGCCGCGGCGGGTGGTGAGCCTGGTGCCGGCGGTGACGGAAATCATCTTCGCCCTGGGCGCCGGGGATCGGGTCCGGGCCGTCACCTACCACGACACCTGGCCCCCCGAGGCGGCGGCGCTGCCCGTGGTGGGCGGCTTTGCCGCACCTGACCTCCAGCGGGTGGCGGCCGCCGACCCCGAGGTGGTGTTCGTCTCTTCCCTGCACTCGGAGACGGCGGCCCTTTTGAGCGCCAGGGGGATCCAGCCCATCGTCCTGGACATGGATTCCATCGCGGATACCGGCACGGCCATCGCGCGGCTGGGGGCCATTTTCCAGCGCCGCGACGCCGCCGAGGCCCTGGTGGACCGGATCCATGCCGACCTGGAGCTCGTGGCCGCCAAGGTGGCCAGGGTCCCCGTACCCCAGCGCCTGCGGGTGATGCGTTTCATGGGCGGCGAGCGGGTGATGGCCCCCGGAGACGATTCGTTTCAAAACGAGATGATCCGGGCCGCCGGCGGCGTTCCCCCCACAATGGGCAGGACCGGGGACGTGGTGGAGGTGACCCTGGAACAGTGGCGGCGCTTCAACCCCCAGATGATCTACGGCTGCGGCCCTGAGCGCCGGGCCGCGGCACGCCTCCTCGACCGGCCGGGCTGGCGCGAGGTGGACGCGGTGAAAAACGGGCGGCTGCTCTTTTTCCCCTGCGATCTGACCTGCCGCTGCGGGGTGCGGACCCCCGATTTCGTCGCCTGGCTGGCCTCTGGCCTCTACGCCGAAGCATTTGCCCGGCAAGAGGACCAGGTCCACCCCGACGCCGTGGTGGGCGAGCGCCACTTGATTCTGGACCTGGCCTACGTGGCCCGGGCCGGCATCGTTGAAAGCCGGATCCACGACTTTGTCAACAAGACCCTGGTGGTGGATTTCCACCGCCCCATGACCGTTGTTTCGACCCTGGAGGGCCGGCGCGAGGGGATCAGGACCGTGGGCAACCACCACTGGCCGCCGCCGTGCTGGAGCCTGGGGCACGCGGCCGGGCTGGAGGCCGAACGCCGGGGGGTCTGCCGGATATTGAAACGGCGGCCCGAGACCACGGCCCTGCTTTTCACCGGCGCCGACGTCGACCGCCTGTCCATCCAGCGGCGAAACCACCGGGAAATGGCCGTAACGGCCCTGGTGACCGCCGGGGTCGCGTCCAACGCCCAGCGGGCCGGCTGCGATGCGGGCCACTGGTACGAGCCGGGCACCATCAACATCATCATCCTGACCAACATGCAGCTCAGCCCCCGGGCCATGACCCGGGCCCTGATCACCGTCACCGAGGCCAAGAGCGCCGCCTTGCAGGACCTGGACATCCGCAGCAGCACGGCACCCCACTGGCCGGCCACCGGCACCGGCACCGACAACGTCGTCGTCGTCCAGGGCACCGGAACCCCCATCGACAACGCCGGCGGCCACAGCAAGATGGGGCAGCTCATCGCCGAGGCGGTGGACGCCGGGGTGCGGGAGGCGATCTTCAGGCAGAACGGCATGGCGGCGGGACGGCCCCTGCTACGGCGGATGGCCGAGCGGGGGGTGGACCTGTGGGCCCTGGTGGCCGATGCGTCCTGCGACTGCGCCGGACGCCGGGGCGATCTGGGCGTCGCGCTGGAGCGGCTGCTGCTGGAAGACCGCTACGCCGGGTTTATCGAGGCGGCCATGGTCCTCGACGATGCCCGGGACGCCGGGCGCTCCACGGATCTATCCCTTTTTGACGGCTGGTGCCGCCAGGTGGCCGCCGAGATCGCCGGCGGGCCGGTGCCGCCGGAAGACGAAGTCGCCGCTCCGCCAGCGGCGGGCACAGCGCTCAGCAGGGCCCTGGCGGCGATGCTGGCCGGAGCAGGCGCGCACCTGCCGGGTGCGCCGGGAGCCGCTGTGCCATGACCTTCTTGAAGATCCATCGGCCACGGCGGCCGCTCCTGGTAGTCCTGGCCGTTTTGTCGCTGGCCGCTGCGGCGGGCGCCGGGCAGACGCGCCGGGTCACCGACCTGGCCGGCCGCACCATGGCGGTGCCCGTCGACCCTCGGCGCGTGGTGGCCCTGGCGCCCAGCGCCACCGAGATCGTCTTCGCCATCGGCCGGCAGGACCGGCTGGTGGGCGTCAGCCGTTTTTCCGACACCCCGGAAGCGGCCCGCGCCCTTCCCAAGGTGGGCTCCTACGTGCACCTGGACCTGGAACGCATCGTGGCCCTCAAGCCGGATCTCTGCCTGGCGATCCGCGACGGCAACCCCAAGGCGGTGGTGGACCGCCTGGAGGCGATGCGGATTCCCGTCTATGCCGTGGATCCCCGGGACCTGGCATCGGTGATGGAAACCGTCGCGGCCCTGGGAGACCTGCTCGACGCCCGCGAGGCGGCCGGGCGGCGGGTGGACGACATGCGGCGGCGCATCGCCGCGGTGGATCGGCGGGTGGCAAGGGCCTCGCATCGGCCCCGGGTTTTCTTGCAGATCGGAATGGCGCCCATCGTGTCGGCCGGCTCGGCGACCTTTCTCCACGAGCTGATCACCCGGGCCGGAGGCGTCAATGCCGCGGCCGGCACCACCGCCTATCCGCGATTCAGCCAGGAGCAGGTCATCGCCCTGGCCCCGGAGGTGCTCATCATCACTTCCATGAACCGCGAGGGGCTTTTCCAGCAGGCCCTGGCCGAGTGGCGCCGCTGGCCCCAGATGCCGGCGGTGGCCGGCAACCGCCTCCACATCGTGGACTCCAACTGCCTCGACCGGCCCGGCCCGCGCCTGGTGGAGGGACTGGAGCAGTTGGCCCGGCTGATCCACCCGACGCTCTTCGAGGCCGTGCCATGACTTGTCCGCATGCCCATGTCACCCCGATGCGGGTGCTGACGGTAAGCGCCGGCCTGTCGCTTTTGCTGGCCCTGTCGGTGGTGGCGGCCGTCTCCTTCGGGTCCTCGGAGATCGGGCCGGCGGCCGCCTGGCGGGCCATCACCGGCGGGCCGGGTGCCGAGGAGGCCGGCGCGGCCATCGTCTGGCGCCTCCGGCTGCCCCGGGCCCTGCTGGCGGCCATCAGCGGCGCCAGCCTTTCCCTGGGCGGGCTGGTGTTCCAGGCCCTGCTGCGCAACCCCCTGGCCGAGCCGTATATCCTGGGGATTTCCGGCGGCTCGGCCATCGGGGCCATCACGGGCATTCTCCTCGGATTGGCCCATTTCCCCGGTGTCAGCCTCTTCGCCTTCGCCGGGGCGCTGGCCACCCTGGGCCTGATTCTGGCCATGAGCGCCGGGCGCAGCCTGTTTCAGCGCGACGCCCTGCTGCTGTCCGGGGTCATGGTCAACGCCTTCTGCGCCGCCCTGATCATGTTCCTGCTCACCTTGAGCCAGGACGGCCGCCTGCACAGCATCCTGTTCTGGCTGATGGGCAACCTGGGCCCCATCGGCTTCGGCCAGCTCGGACTGCTGGCGGCCCTGGTGGTGCCCTGCTTTGCCGCCATCTTCCTGCTGGCCCACCCGATGAATCTGATGCTCCTGGGCCGGGAACTGGCCGCCTCCAGCGGGGTCCCGGTGCGGGTGGTGACCATCGCCTTGCTGGTGGCCGCCTCCCTGATGGTCAGCGTCACGGTGAGCCACTGCGGGCTGGTGGGGTTCGTGGGCCTGGTGGTGCCGCATCTGCTGCGCATGCGCTTGGGCAGCGACCACCGGCTCCTGGTGCCGGCCTGCATCCTCGGCGGCGGCGCCTTCGTGGTGGTCTGCGACCTGCTGGCGCGGGTTCTGCCGGAACAGGGCGAGATGCCCGCCGGGGTGATCACGGCCATGATCGGCGCGCCGCTCTTCATGTACCTCCTCAGGAGGTCCCGGCCATGATCCCCGCCGTCGCCGGCACAGATCTGAGCTTCGCCTACGGCCGCCAGGCGGTGATCGAAAACCTGTCGCTGGAGATCGCCGAGGGGGATTTCTTCGCGGTGATCGGGCCCAACGGCTCGGGCAAGACCACCCTGCTGCGCCTGATCCTGGGCAGCCTGGCGCCCCAGGCCGGGGACATCGCCGTCTTCGGCCGCCCCCTGGCCGGCTACCGTCGGCGCGAGCTGGCCCGGCGCATCGCCCTGGTGCCCCAGGGCAGTGTCCCGGTCTTTTCCTTTGCCGTGGAGGAGATTGTGCGCATGGGCCGTGCCCCGCATCTGGGTCTGCTCGGCTTCGAGGCCGCCGAGGACGTGGACCAGGCGGCCCGGGCCATCGCCGCCGTGGGGCTGGACGCACTGGCCCGCCGTCCCCTGGACCAGCTCAGCGGCGGCGAGCAGCAGCGGGTCTGGATCGCCCGCGCCCTCTGCCAGCAGCCGCGGCTGATGCTCCTGGATGAGCCCACGGCGGCCCTGGACATGGGCCACCAGCTTCAGATCATGCGCCTTCTGGCCAGGCTGCGGCGCGAACGCCGCATGACGGTGGTGATGGTGTCCCACGACCTGAACCTGGCGGCCATGTTCGCCACCCGGATGCTGCTGCTCAACAATGGGCGGATGGTTTGCAGTGGTACCCCGAAGGAAGTGCTGCAGCCCGCGCACATCCGCACCGCCTACGGCTGCCAGGTCCTGGTGGACCGCCACCCCCAGGGCGATTTTCCCCGGCTGACCCTGCCGGTTCGATGAAGGCTTCCTCTGGACATCCGTTTCCCCCCTTTGGGAAAGGTGATGGGCCTTTCTCCGACCTGGGGATTTCCTGTTGGCCTTCCGGAATTCCAACGCGCATCCCCACCCATTCACGCGCCGTAGCGCCTGAAAAGCGCTCCCACCAGGCCCGGCAGGAACGGAAAGGAGGCCGTGCCGGACTCCGGCTTTGACATGCCGGCCAATTCGGGGGAAGATGGGACCGTCCAGCCGGGCCGGAGGTGCTGCACGGTTCAGCCCGCCGCGCCGGAGCGCAAAGACCTCTCCGCCATCCAGCATGAAGAGGGCCTATCCTGATGAGACCCACCGCGATCGAAAAATCCGGCCCCGCGCGTCGGTATGCGCGGTCGACGCTCGCCGCCGTGATGCTGGGGCTGATCTGGCTCGCGGCGGCCGCCGCGGCCGACGGCATCTACCAGTACCGCCGCAGCGACGGGGTTTGGGTTTTTACCGACAACCCCAATGAACTGCCTCCCGAGGCCCGCCGGGAGGTGGCCAAACGATTCGAGAACCGCTCCGCCCAGGTCCGCGACCTGGCGGCGCAGCTCGCCCGGCAGAACCCGCGCAACCCCATCGAGGCGGCCGTTTTGGGCACCGTCGCCGTCAAGAGCGGCAAAGGCATGGGGTCGGGCTTTTTCGTCACCGAGGATGGCTTTCTCATCACCAACCGGCACGTGGTACGGACTCCGGCTCAGGTCAGGGAAGCCCGCACCGAGCGCATCGAGCGCATCGACACCCAGGCCGAAACCTTTTACACCCGTCTGGAGGCCGAACAGCAGCGCCTGGACGCGGCCCTGGCCGAACTGGAGGGCTTGCGCCGCCGCATGCGCAGCGCCGATTACGCCCAGAACCGCGGTTCCCTGGACAGATGGCAGCAGGATCTGGATCGGCGGCGCCGGGAAATCCAGGACCAGCACGAAACCCTGCGCCGCCGCCAGACCGAGGCCGAGGCCCGCGACCGGATCACCGATCTGGAGCGGGTCTTCGACGTTCTGCTGGCGGACAATACGGCCCTGCGCGCCTTTCTGGTGGCCGAGGACGAACGCTGGGACCTGGCCCTGCTGAAAGTCGACGGGTACCGGGTCCCGCGCCTGACCCCGGCGGCGCCCGGGCAGACGGCCACGGGAGAGCCGGTCTACGCCGTGGGCAATCCGGCGGCCCTGCGCAACTCGGTCTCCAAAGGGGTGTTGTCCGGATACGAGGGCGGATGGATCAAGACCGACGCCAAGATCTACCCGGGCAACAGCGGCGGCCCCCTGGTGGATGCCGCGGGCCGGGTGCTGGGGATCAACACCTTCAAGGAACTCACCGAGCGATTCGAAGGGCTCGGTTTTGCCGTTCCCATCCAGACGGCCTACCAGGTCTTCGGCCGCCACCTGCCGGCCACGCCCTGAAGGGCCAGGCCAGCGTCCCGTTGCCCCGGGAGATCAGCCGGCCGCGGATCCCCTTCCTTCCATAGCCTGGATCAGGCGGCGGATATGGCCTTTTTCCGCCTGGGCGATGGCCAGCAGGGCTTCGCGGGCCTCATCCTCGATCCCTTCGCGCTCGGCCATGACCCGATACAGGTCGTAGGCCGCGGCCTCGATGCCAAGGGCCATTTCCACCAGCCCCAGAAGATCATCCGCTCTCAGCCCGGCCAGCCGCCGGACGGCTTCGTCCAGTGGCAGGCCGCCTTCGAGGATCCGCCCCTCCAGACCGTCGAACAGCACATCGAAGGGCGGCGGCGCCGGCCGGACCGCGGACCAGAAGCGGTACACGAGGCGGGCATGAGCCGTTTCCGCCTCGGCCAGCTCGCGAAATGCCCCGATCCAGACCGCGCCGGCGAACTGCCGGCACACCGCCTGGTAGAAGCGCCAGGCCCCTTTTTCCAGGTCCATGGCGGCATGCAAGAGTCGGTCGACGCCCCCCCGGGAATCCAGCAGATCCAGGCGCGGGTAGCCCTCCAGGACCATTCCGTCCCAGGCCATGATCCCGCCGTCCAGGTTGTAGATGGGCCGGGAGGTGATCTCGGCATCCAGGGCCAGGGTCGCCGCCGCGGCTGAGCGGCCGCCGCTGTGGCAGTAGAAGATCAAATCCCGGTCGGCGGGCAGATGAAAGAGCCGGGCCTCGAATTCCATCAGAGGCAGAAAATAGGCGCCGGGAATGTGGGCCGCCCCGTATTCGCGCGGCTGGCGCACGTCGATGAGCAGATAGTCGCTTTCCGGATGGGTCTGCAGGTAGGTGCGCAGCCCCTCCGGATCGAGACGGACAACGGTGTCAGGGGCCATCCGGGGACCCTCCTTGGAACCGGTGAAGGTATGGCGGCCGGGTGGCCACCCGGGGGTCCGGAATCGGCCGGCCCAGGGCAAACTGGTAGAGGCACTGGAAGCGTTCGCCACCCAGCCCCAAACAGCGGTGCACCTCGTCGTCGAAGAAGCAGCCGATCCCCGTGCCTCCCAGCCCCTGGGCTTCGGCGGCCAGGTAGAGGGCCTGCCCCATCTGGCCGCAGATCCAGAACAACTCCCGGTAGCGATGGGGAAATCGGGCCACGGGATCCTCGAATTCGGCGATCATGGCCAGGGCCAGGACCGCATCGGCGGCGATATCCTGGTGGCAGGCCAGGCGGCGCGCCTCGGCCTGGACATCGCCGCCCCGCAGCTTGTAAAGGCCGGCCACAGCCGGCACCGGCTCTCCGGCCAGCCCGGCCCGGGCGGCCATGGGCGCGCTGGGCTGGTAGGCGTAGAGCCCGGGTTCCAGGTCGCGCACCCGATGCACCCAGAGGGCCAGCGCCACCCGCGGGCCGGCGCCGCTGGCGGCCAGAATACGGCCGAGAACGGCCAGGGGAATAGAGGCCCCCGCATCGTAGGCCTGCCCGCTGCGCCGCCGCCGCACCAGGGCCGGCGTGATACCGGCGGCGGGAAAGAGATCCGGGTCCGAGGGCCCTCCATGCGGGTCCTCCGGCACAACATCGGCAGGGCGCCGGCACGCCGCGGCCACCGACGTGATGAGATCCCAATCCACATGGCTGGGGCTCAGGCGACTGGGGGCGGCGATAATCTCCAGCCCGCCGAAGGCCGCCACCACCGGCTCGGGCAGATCCAGACGCGGCGGAGGCCGATGGCGCGGATGGATCCAGACCATCAGTTCGGCAGCCTCGTCCTCCCCCGGCGGCCACACGGTGCGATCCAGCCCCAGAACCCTTGACGCCGCCTCGTCCGAGACCGCTTCCAGGACCGTGGCCTGCCAGCCGAAAAAGCCGGCCGCGATTTTCAAGGCCGCCAGGGCGTGGCCGACATCGAGCTGGCAGTAGCGCCAGGCCCGCTCGCCGTATTTCCAGGCC
>CALJLV010000214.1 GCA_937982505.1 uncultured Desulfobacteraceae bacterium
CCGATGCGGCCCACCACCAGGACGTCGAGCTGCCGGCAGGGAAGGCGCGGAAAGCGCGCCTTGGCCAGGGTCAATAATTCGGTTTCACGCGCCATGAGCCGGGAGGCCGGCACCGCTTCGATGTGCACGGCCCGGTCGCTCTCGTTTTCCACCACCGCCAGGCCGAAGCGAAAATTGCTGCGCCTGGCCAAGGCTTCGCCCATGGCCGTCAGCACTTCGCACCAGCCGTGGCGCAGGGCCCAGCGATGGAAGGCAACGGCCCCGGCGTGCTTGCCCATGCCGACACAGAGCATCTTGAGCAGGCCGCTTTCCACGACGGCCTTGAACTTGCTGTGGGGTTTGACGCGGTTGATGCAGATGCTGTGGTCGGCGGCGGCAAAATCGCGGCCCAGGTAGAGGGGCACCTCTCCCAGGACGGTGCCCAGGTCGCTGACCGCCAGGTCCGAGACCACCGGTGCGGCGCAACTCTCCTCGGTGACCCCCAGCCGCTGGAGTACCGCCGTCTGCCCCTCGGCCGTGGCCCCGCCGTGGCTGCCCATGGCCGGTACGATGAAGGGCCGGGCCCCGTGCCGGCGCAGTCTTTCACAGAGGGCGCGGACCATCTCCGCCAGGCGGTCGATGCCCCGGCTGCCCACGGCCACGGCCACGCGCTGGCCAGGGCGGATCCCGCTTTCGGGCAGGATCCGGTCCAGCTCGCGGCACACCGTCGCGCCCACATTCCGGATGTGATCCTCCGGGGGGCGGCGGTGGACGTGGACGAAGGACGGCAGCGGCAAGGGCGACGCGATGAAGTCTGGATAACGCATGACGGCTTGAACTCCCCGGGTTGCGGTGTATGATCCTGGTGCCGGCGGCTTGACTGAGGCGATAAACGGATCTTATGGCAGGAACCGAAGATGAGGACAAGAGGCTCAGTCCAAAAGGAGACCATGGGATGAGGCGCCATTTAGACGCGGGCGAGATGGACGGGCTGGCCCACCGCATCGACGGCGAGGTCGCCACCGACCTGACCACGCGCACCCTGCTGGCCACCGACGGCAGCATCTTCCAGCTCCTGCCGGCGGCCGTGGTCTACCCGCGCCATGCGGGAGACGTCCAGGAGACGGTGCGCTTTGCCGCCGCGAACGACCTCACCGTCCATCCCCGGGGCGCCGGCAGCGGGCTTTGCGGCGCGGCCCTGGGCCGGGGGCTGGTCATCGATTTCACCCGCTTCATGAACCGCCTGGTCCATCTGGACCTCGCCGGGCAACGGTTCACCTGCGAGCCCGGCTATCGCCTGGGCGAGCTGGAAGAGGCCCTGGCCGGCACGGGGCTCTTCTTCCCGCCGGATCCCTCCAGCGGCACCTACGCCACCTTCGGCGGCATGTACGGCACCAACGCCAGCGGCTCGCACTCGGTCAAGTACGGCAACGTGGCCGATTACATCGTCGACGCCGAGCTGGTAATGGCCGACGGCCGTCGGGCAACCCTGGGCGAGCTGTCCCGAACGCCGGCCGAAAACCTGCCCGCCCCCTTCCACCGCCTCCATCGCCTCTACGGCGATCACGCGGCCGCCATTGAAACCGCCTACCCGGACACGGCCTACAACAGCGCCGGCTACAACCTGCGCGGCCTGGTGCGCGACGGCCGTCTGGACCTGGGGCGCCTGCTGGGCGGCTCGGAGGGGACCCTGGCCCTGGTGACCCAGCTCACCTTCCACCTGCTGCCCAAGCCGGCCTGCGACAGTCTGGTGGTGGCCTACATGGACGACATCCAGGCCTCGGCCCGGGCCGTCCAGGAAATTCTGCCCCTGGGCCCGGCGGGCATCGAGATCATGGACAAGTCCCTGCTGGCCCTGGCCCGGCGGGAAGACCCCCGCTTGGCCACGGCGCTTCCCGAGGACGTGGACAACGTGCTGCTCATCGAGTTCGACGGGCCGGACGAGGCGGCCTGCCAGGCGTCCAACGCCCGGGTGCTCGAGGCGCTGAAGGGGCTCACCCACCGGATCCACCCGGCCGCCGGCGCCGCCGAGAAGAAGCGGTTCTGGGCCGTGCGCAAGGCGGCGGTGCCGATTCTCTACCGCCTCAAGGGACAACGCCAGATCCTGGCCCTCATCGAGGATGCCGCCGTGCCGGTGCGCCACCTGGGCGCGTACTTCAAGGAAGTCTACGCCCTGCTGGAACGCCACCGGGTCCCGTTCGTGGTCTACGGCCACATCGCCAAGGGGCTGATGCACACCCGGCCCCTGCTCGATCTCAAGGACCCGGCCGACGTGGCCAAGCTGCGGCCCATCGCGGACGCCTTCTACGACATCGTGGCCGGCCTGGACGGCACGGTGAGCGGCGAGCACGGCGACGGCCGCCTGCGCAGCGCCTACGTCAAACGCCGCTACCCGGCGATTTACGACCTTTTCCTGGAAGTCAAAAACATCTTCGATCCCCGCGGGCGGCTCAACCCGGAGATCATCACCCGCCACGACCCGGACCAGATGACCCGCGATCTGCGCTACGGCGGCCAGTACCGCCGCCGGGACACGGGCCGGGCGGAACTGGTCTGGCCCGACGGCCTGGCCCCGGCCGCCGAGCTGTGCCACGGCTGCAGCAAGTGCACCACCGTCACCGGCGCCACACGCATGTGCCCGGTGTACAAGGCCACCCGGGAGGAAGCCGCCACCCCCAAGGCCAAGGCCAACCTGCTCAGGGCGCTGATCGGCGGCCGCATCGACGGCCAGGCCCAGTACGAAACCGCCTTCAGGGCGGTGATGCGCCGCTGCGTCCACTGCGGCAGCTGCCTGCGCGAATGCCCCAGCCACGTGAACATCCCCAAGCTGGCCGCCGAGGCCAAGGCCCGCTACGCGCGCCGCTACGGAAACCCCCTCCACGACCACCTGGTGACGCGCATCGAGCTGGCCGGACGGACAACGCACAAGGTTTCCGGTCTCCTCCAGGCGCTGGCGTCGCCGGCGCCGGCCCGCCGGGCGGCGGAACGGATCACCGGGCTGTCGGCCCGGCGCCCGCTGGTGGCCTTCGACCGCCGCAGCCTGTTCGAGCGCCTCGGCGGGATGGTGTTCGGAAACGGCCCGCGACAGGTGCTCTACTATGCCGGCTGCGATGCGGCCTATCTTCGCCCTTCCATCGGCAAGGCGGCCGTCGCGCTCCTGGTGGCCGCCGGCTGGCGGGTGCTGGTGCCTCCCCAGCACTGCTGCGGGCTGCCCATGCTGGCCAAGGGGATGGTGGACGGGGCCCGGCGCCAGATCCGCCAGAACCTGCGCGCCTGGCGGGACCGGATCGCCGCGGTGGAGGCGGTGGGGGTCACCTGCTCCTCCTGCGGCCTGGCCCTGATGACCGAGTGGGCCGACCTGATGGGGATCGCGGCCGTGGGGGCCGTGGCCAAAAAGGTCCGTCCGGTGAGCGCCCTGGTGGCCGAGGCCATGGACCGGCTGCCGCTGGCCAACGGCACCGGTCAGCCGGTGGCCTACCACTATCCCTGCCACCTGCTGGGCCAGGAGGAGGCGGACAGCTCGGTTCGGATGCTTTCAAGGGTGAAGGGGATCGATCTGCGCGTTTTGGACAGTGGCTGTTGCGGCATGGCGGGCAGTTGGGGGTTGCACGCGGCCAACGACGCCCTCAGTCGGCGGATCGGTCAAGGCCTGATGGACCGCATCGCCGCATCCGGGGCGGCTTCGGCCGCCACCGATTGCCCCACCTGCCGCCTGCAGATGGCGCACCTGGGGCCGACGCCGGTCCGGCACCCGGTGGAGCTGGTGGCGGCGCGTCTGGAAGATCGCTCTTTTCGTCGTCCTGGTTAAAATTTAGGGTCTATCCCGGCTTGTTTGCAGAGTTCGTTGGCAGTGATGCGGTCCAACTGGTTGTGGCGTTTGACGGGGATGATTTTCTTGCCGTTGGTGTAGATGGCGTGATTTGCGCCTTCCCTGAGCAGATAGAAACCGTGTCGTTCCAGGTATTGCACAAGATCACGTCGCTTGACCGACATGTTGAACCTCGACAGGCAGTTGCTCGATGAGTGCATTCCCGGTCGGGATTTCCCTTCCGATTTGAAGATAGGCGAGCACCATCTCGCTCAGCGCATCCCGCAGCAAGGCGCGGCACTCATCAAGGTCCTTGCCTTCGGTGACCACCTCGGGCCATTCGATCAACTGTCCCATGTACCCGGAATCGATCTTGGTGTATTTGGCGGTATAATTGACCATCTTTATCACATCCCCCCATTGGGGTTTAAATAAATAGATTCCTTCACAAAGTCAACGCGATCCGGGAGCCTCGAATTATGAAAGCGCCCGTTTTCATCACCGCCGACGACCGCGAAGCCGGCGGCGGCGTCATCGAGGCCCTTGGAGCCATCGAGGGCGTCCAGGTGCGGATGGGGCGGTTGTCGCTGGGCGATTATCAGGTGGGCGATCAGCTTCTTTTCGAGCGCAAGACCCTGGCGGATTTCGCGCTGTCGGTGATCGACGGACGCCTGTTTCGCCAGGCGGTCCGGCTGGCCAACGCCTCCCGGCGTGGGGCGTTGCTCCTGGAAGGAACCGGCCGGGATCTTCCCGCGACCGGCATGCGCCGCGAGGCGCTGACAGGCGCGCTGGTCACCGTCGGCCTGATTCTCGGCATCCCGGTGCTGCGATCCTGTGATCCGGCCGAATCCGCCCGGGTGATGGTCTTTGCCGCGCGCCAGGTTCAGAAGGCCGTCACCGGTGGCATCCAGCGCCCGGGCCGCCGCCCCCGCGGCCGCCGGCAACGACAGCTTTACATCCTCCAGGGACTGCCCGGCCTGGGGCCGACGCGGGCCGCCCGGCTCCTTGATCGTTTCGGAACCGTCCAGGCCGTCATGTGCGCTGATGTCCAGGCGCTTTCGGCCGTCGAGGGTATCGGCGCCGCCACGGCCCGGCAAATCCGTTCAGCGGTGGCGGAAGCAGTGGCACCCTACGGCATAACCGATTTTTTCCCTGTCTAAGGAGGTTGCCCTGTGGCACCGTCTTCATCCTTCTGGCAGTTTCCCTACCCTTCCCAGCGCATGCCGGTGCTGGCGCAAAACGTGGTGGCCACCAGCCAGCCCCTGGCGGCCCAGGCCGGTCTGCGCATGCTGGCCGCCGGCGGCAACGCCGTGGACGCGGCCCTGGCGGCGGCCATGGCCCTCACCGTGGTGGAGCCCACCAGCACCGGGCTGGGCAGCGACGCCTTCGCCATGGTCTGGGACGGCCGCCGCCTGCACGGCATCAACGGCTCGGGCCGCAGCCCGCGGGCCTGGACCCTGGAGCGCTTCGCCGGCCGGGCGCAGATGCCCCGTCTCGGCTGGGACGCCGTCACCGTGCCCGGGGCGGTGGACCTGTGGCAAACCCTGCACCGGCACCTCGGCCGACTCCCTTTTGCCGACCTGTTCGTCCCCGCCATCGGCTACGCCCAAAACGGTTTTGCCGTATCGCCGTTCACCGCGGCGCGCTGGGCCGCCGCAGCCGACACTTATACGGATTTTGACGAATTCAGGCGGGTGTTTTTACCCGGCGGCCGCGCGCCGCGCCCCGGGCAATGGTTTGCCAACCCCGACCAGGCCCGCACCCTGGCGGCGATTGCCGAAGGCGGGGCGGACGCCTTCTACCGCGGCGCCATCGCCCGCCGCATCGCCGCGGCAGCC
This sequence comes from uncultured Desulfobacteraceae bacterium, assembly GCA_937982505.1. Classification (GTDB taxonomy): domain Bacteria; phylum Desulfobacterota; class Desulfobacteria; order Desulfobacterales; family UBA2174; genus UBA2174. The sequence continues at coordinate 5,626 of CALJLV010000214.1, forward strand.
CGGGCCGACGGCGGCCTGATGGACGAGGCCGACCTGGCGGGCCACCAGAGCGACTGGGTGGATCCCCTGTGCATCGACTACCGCGGCTGGACGATCCATGAGCTACCGCCCAACGGCCAGGGGCTGGCGGCCCTTGTCGCCCTGGGGGTGCTGCGCTGCCTGGATCTGGCCGCCCTGGCCCCGGACGGCGCCGACAGCCTTCATCTGCAGATCGAGGCCATGAAAATCGGGTTTGCCGTGGCCCACGGCCAGGTGGCCGATCCCCGGGCCATGTCCACCCGGGCCGAGGCCTGGATCGACGACGCCTTTCTGGCGGCCCGGGCCGAGGCCATCCGCATGGATCGGGCCGGCGTTCCCGACCCCCAACACTGGGTCGACCATGGCACGGTCTATCTTGCCGCCGCCGACGCCGACGGTATGATGGTCTCGCTGATCCAGTCCAACTTCACCGGGTTCGGGTCGGGAATCGTCGTCCCGGGCAGCGGGATTAGCATGCAGAACCGGGGCTTCGGCTTTTCCACCCGGCCGGGCCATCCCAACGCCGTGGCCGGCGGCAAGCGGCCTTATCACACCATCATTCCGGGATTCATCACCCGCGGCGGGCAGCCGGTGGCCAGTCTCGGGGTCATGGGCGGCCACATGCAGCCCCAGGGGCACGTGCAGATGGTGGTGCGCCTGGCCGACCACGGTTACAACCCCCAGACGGCCATCGATGCGCCCCGCTGGCAGGTGGGCGAGGACGGGAGCGTGTTTCTGGAAGCCGGCTTCGACCCGTGCCTAAAAGAATCACTGGCCGACCGGGGCCATCGCATCCGCGAAGCGCAGCCGGTCTGGGGCTACGGCGGGGCCCAGATGGTTTGGCGCCTGGAGCGCGGCTACCTGGGCGCCTCGGACCCGCGCAAGGACGGTCAGGCGGTGGGTTTTTGAAAAACTTTCCTCACCACCGCCAGCGCCCGCTCGATGTCCGCGGCGGTGAGCGGATAGTGGGTCACGGCCCGCAGCCGGTAGGGGTCCAGGGCCAGCACCCGGACGCCCGCCTGGGCCAGGGCGGCGGCCAAGTCGGCCGCGGTGGTGCGCCGATCGGCGATCTTGAAGAAAACGATGTTGGTGTGCACCGCGGCCGGGTCGGCGGCCAGCCCCTGGATGCCGTCCAGGCCTTGGGCCAGGCGCCGGGCGTGGGCGTGGTCCTCGGCCAGGCGGTCGACCATCTCCGTGAGGGCCACGATACCGGCAGCGGCGATGATGCCGGCCTGGCGCATGCCGCCGCCGAGCACCTTGCGCGCCCGGCGCGCTTCGGCCACGAACGCCCGGCTGCCGCACACCATGGACCCGACGGGCGCCGACAGCCCCTTGCTCAGGCAAAAGGAGACCGAATCGGCCCGGGCCGCCAGGTCGGCGGCCGGACAGCCCAGGGCCACGGCGGCGTTGAACAGGCGCGCCCCGTCCACGTGGATCTTCAACCCGCAGCGCTCCGCCGTCGCGGCCACCCGGGCCATGTAGTCGGCGCTCAGGGGGCTGCCGTTGCAGCGGTTGTGGGTGTTTTCCAGCACCAGCAGCCGACTGCGGGGAAAATGGACGTCGTCGGCGCGCACCGCCGCCTCGATGGCCTGCAGGTCGATGGTGCCGTCGGGCCGGTTGGGCACCGTGCGCGGATGGATGCCGCCGATGGCCGCCGAGCCGCCCTGCTCGTAGTAGAAGATGTGGGACTGGTCGCCGAGGATCATCTCGTCGCCCCGGCCGCAGTGGACCAGTTGGCAGACGAGGTTGGCCATGGTGCCGCTGGCCACCAGCAGGGCCGCCGCCTTGCCGGTGCGTTCGGCCGCCAGGTCCTCCAGGCGACGCACGGTGGGGTCTTCGCCGTAGACGTCGTCGCCGACTTCGGCCTCGGCCATGGCTTTTCGCATCCGCTCGGTGGGCGGGGTGACGGTGTCGCTGCGCAGATCGATGTACATGACGGGGGTCCCGGAGATTGGCGGCGTCAGGCCGGTTCAGACGGTTGGCGGGCGCCGGCCCCGGTCTCGGCCCGGCCGCGGGCCAGGCGCTGGTAAAGCTGGCTGCTATCATGTTCCTGGATGGCGTCCCGAATGGTGCGCATCAGGTAGGCGCGGGTGGCGTCTTCTCCATCCACCCCCAGCCGGAAGGCCAACAGGCGTCTGAGACGAAGGTCGCCGCGGTCCCGGTCCGGCACCATGCGCAGGATCCTTTGAAAAGCCATTTGAAACGGTCCGGGCCGGGTGTCCAGTGAGATGACCTTGTCCGCCATGGGAAGACCTTCCCTTTGAGGTCCGGGGACCGTTCCGGTGGGGCGCGGCCCGTATGATCGCGATGTTGCGCCCTGCAGCCATTCCTGTCAAGACCCGAAGCCGGCAATCCTTGATCCCGGCCCTCTGGATAGGGTATACGACCCCGATGGGGCGCGGGGGGTTGGCCTGCGCTTTCCGGCGGGCTCCGTTCCAATCAGGGGCCCGGAAAGAACCGCGAGACCCGAAGGGGGTGAAGGACCCATGACCAAACCGGAATACTGGGCCGACAGTTACGTGGCCAAAACCTGTTCCGCCGAGGAGGCCCTGGCGCGGATTCGACCCGGCCAGCGCGTCTTCGTGGGGTCCTCCTGCGGCGAGCCCCAGCATCTGGTGCGGACGCTGGCCCGTTCGACCACCCGCCTGACCGATCTGGAAATCGTACGTCTGCTGGCTTTGGAAAGCACCCCCCTGACCCTCATGGCCGGCGGCGAAAAAGCCCAGGCCTTCAATATCCGCAGCTTCTACCTGGGGTCGGCCAAACCCCGGGCCCTGGAGGCCAACCGGCGCTTTATCACCCCGATGAACCTGTCGGCCATCCCGATGCTCTTCAAAAGCCGCCGCCTGCCGCTGCACGCCGCCCTGGTCCAGGTGTCGCCGCCGGACGATTTCGGATGGATGAGCCTGGGGATCTCGGTGGACATCACCCTGGCCGCGGCCCAGGCGGCGGACCTGGTCATCGCCCAGGTCAACCCGCGCATGCCCCGGGTTCTGGGGCGCGGTTTCATCCATGTCAACGACGTGGACCGCATCGTGGAATGGGAAGAGCCGCTTCTGGAGGTGGAGGATCCGCCGGAGATGGCCTCGGCCAACATCATCGGGCAGCTCATCGCCCGGCTCATCGACGACGGCGCGACGATCCAGATCAGCCCCGGGGCCACCACCCAGGCCATCCTCCTCGGCCTGGAAAATCGCAACGATCTGGGCGTGCACAGCGAGTACATCACCAACGGGATGATGCACCTGTACGCCAAGGGGGTCATCACCAACCGGCGCAAGGGCCACAAGGAAGGCCGCCTGGTGGCCACGGGGGCCATCGGCAGCGCCAATCTCTTCGAGTTCCTCGACGACAATCCGGCCATCGACTTCCAGCCTTCCGATTACGTCTGCGATCCGGCAATCATCGCCGGCCACTTTCGCATGACCAGTATGAACGTGGCCATGGCCATGGACCTGACGGGCCAGGCGGCGGCCGACGCCCTGCACTACAACCTCTTTTCCGGGGTTACGGGGATGCTCGATTTCGTGCGGGGAGCGGCCCGGGCCGAGGGGGGCAAATCGATCCTGATGCTGCCGGCCACATACGGTGACGGCCGGCGCAGCCGGATCGTCCCCATGCTTGAAGACACCGCCGTGGTGGTGCCGCGGGGCGACGTGCACTACGTGGTCACCGAGTTCGGCGCGGTGAATCTTTTCGGCAAGAGCCTCCAGGAGCGGGCCATGGCCATGATCAGCATCGCCCATCCGGATTTTCGCGAGGAATTGTTTCACCGGGCAAGGCAGATGGGACTTTTGGGACCGGATCGCACCCTCGGAGAATCCCTGCACGGGGTCTATCCGTTCCGCCTGGAGGAGGAGATGGTCATCGACGGCCAGGCCGTCACCCTCCGGCCGGCCAAGCCGGTGGACGAACGCCGCATCCAGGAGCATTTTTACAGCCTGAACAAGGAAGACGTGGTGGCCCGCTTCTTCCACGAGAAGACCACCTTCGTGCGCGACGAGGTGGCGGAGGTATCCCAGATCGACTATGTCAAGGACCTGACCCTGGTGGCCCTGGTGGGTGAGTTCGGTTTCGGGCGGGTCATCGCTGTCGCCGAGTACCTCCTGCTGCCGGCCCAGAACCTGGCCGAGGTGGCCTTCTCGGTGGACCGCCAGTGGCAGGGCAAGGGGTTGGGCAAGCTGATGATCCGCAAATTGGCCGACGCGGCCCGGGAAAACGGGATCGCCGGCCTGGTGGCCTACACCAGTCCGGAAAATCAGGGGATGATCCGGCTTTTCCGCAGCCTGCCCTACCAGGTGCGCACCGCCTTCGAGACCGATGCGGTCCATCTGAGCTGCCGCTTCGACGAACCGCTGTGAATAAGGGTTCAGGAATTGTTCGCAATTCAGTCGCCGGCATCTATTGACAAGCAAAACGTCGCAATATAAATGGTGATGTTTAGTTTATGAGCTTTCGTGCAAAACCTCCCCGTCCGCTCTTGTGATCATCACCGATCTGACGCTAGGTGAATCGATAACGAACGGTTTCCATACCATCGACTTCGAGAAAGGAGGTGGCTTCACAAAAGGTTTGATCTTTCCGCGGCCCCCCCGGGCCACCGCTTCGAAGCGGCAAGGTGAAAGTGGTCGGCAATCACCATCAACGCTCATCTTTGGGATAAAGGAGACGGAAATTGGGCTTCGAATTTTACAAGGAATCTTATTCCGGCGCGGTCAAGGAGATCACCCTGGGCCAGGGGAATAAGGCGGTCACCGTCGGCGGCGAGACCGGCTACCCCTTCTACCACTTCGAAGGCAAGATGCCCCGCAAACCCAGGATCGCCATGGAGATCTGGGACATCGAACCCACCGACTGGCCTGCGGCGGCCCTGGCACCCTTCAAGGACGTGGCGGCCGATCCGGCGGCCTGGGCCAAAAAATGCGTCGAGACCTACGGCGCCGAGCTGATCGTGCTGCAGCTCAAGAGCACCGATCCCAATGGCGACAACGCCAGCCCCGAGCAGGCGGCGGCCACGGTCAAGAAGGTTCTGGACGCCATCGAGGTGCCCCTGGTGGTCTGGGGAACGGCCAACCATGAAAAGGACGAGGCCGTGCTCAAGCAGATCAGCGAGGCCTGCCAGGGCAAGAACCTGGTCCTCGGCCCGGTGGAGGACAAGAACCACAAGGGGATCGGGGCCAGCGTGATGGCTTATGGCCACGCGATCATCAGCTCCTCGCCCATCGACGTCAACCTGGCCAAGCAGGTGAACATCCTGCTGGAAAATCTGGGCGTGTCGATGAACAAGGTGATCGTCGACCCCACCACCGGCGGTCTCGGCTACGGTCTGGAATACTCCTACTCGGTCATGGAGCGGCTGCGCATGGCGGCCCTGCAGCAGGGCGACGACAAGCTCCAGTTGCCCATCATCAACAACCTGGGCAACGAGATCTGGAAGTGCAAGGAAGCCAAGCAGTCGGTCGAAGAGGCCCCCACCCTGGGCGACCCGGAAAAGCGCGGGATCCTCATGGAGGCCGTGGGCGCGGTCTGCTACCTGGTGGCCGGCTCCGATGTGCTGATCATGCGCCATCCCGAGGCGATCCGGATGGTCAAGGCCTTCATCGACCTGATGATCGACGGCGGCAGCGCCGCCGATGTGGCCCCCATCGCCAAGCAGCTCGAGGCCGTGCAGGTCGATCTGGCCGCCCTGGCGCCGGCCCCGGATCTGACCATCGCCGAGGAAAAGAAGGCGGCGGCCAAACCCGCCGCGGCCCCCAAGGCGGCTGCGGAAGCCAAGCCCGCCGCCGCACCCAAGCCCGCCGCGGAAGCCAAGCCGGCCGCCGCGCCCAAGGCCGAACCGGCCGCGGCCCCCGCCCCGGCGGAAGATCCCGCCGCCAAGGCGGAAGCCGCCGCCAAGGCCAAGGCCGAGGCCGAAGCCAAGGCCAAGGCGGATGCCGAAGCAAGGGCCAAGGCGGATGCCGAAGCCAAGGCCAAGGCCGAAGCGGCGGCCAAGGCCAAGGCCGAAGCCGAAGCCAAGGCCAAGGCGGAAGCCGAGGCCAGGAAGAAGGCCGAAGAACATGCCAAGGCCGAAGCCGAAGTGGAGGCCACCCGCCAGAAGCGTGCCGCGGAACGTGCCGAGCGCGCGGCCAAGAAGGCCGTCGGGGGTCACGAGGGCCAGGTCAGCCTGACCCCGGCCGCGGTGCAAAAGAGCATGCTCGACAAGCTCGCCGATCGGCTGGACTGGGTCCACCGGCGCAACTGGCCCTGATCCGGCGACCATCCCATTCCGATATTCCACAACGATGAGGAGGAACCTCAGATGTCCGAAGAGAAGAAAATCGTAAAGAAGGTCGAAAAAGCCGAAAAGGTGGTCGATCCCATCGCGGCGACCATCGATCCCGCCAGCCAGATGATGATCCGCCGGTCCCAGGAGCTCAACATCGAGACCTGCTTTGACCGGGCGGTCAAGATGAAGCCCTGCAACATCGGCAACACCGGGATCTGCTGCAAGAACTGCGGCATGGGCCCCTGCCGCCTGACCCTGCCCAAGGACTACGACGAGGCGACCGACATCGAGACCCGCAAGGGGATCTGCGGGGCCTCGGCCAACACGGTGGCCGCGCGCAACTTCATCCGCATGATCGCCGGCGGGGCCGCGGCCCATTCGGACCACGGCCGCTGCGTGGCGGAAGTTTTCCTTTCCGCGGCCCGCAAGGAGAGCGACGCCTACCAGATCAAGGATACCCGCAAGCTGCTGGAAGTGGCGCCCCACCTGGGGGTGGCCACCACGGTGGAGGTTGACGGCAAGGTCCAGGACCGCGACATCGACGAAATCGCCCTGGAGGTCGGGGAAAAGGCCATCGCCGAATGGGGCAAGCCCGAAGGCGAGGTGCTCTATCTCAAGCGCGCGCCCAAGCCGCGCTACGAGCTGTGGCAGAAGATGGGGGTCCTGCCGCGCAACATAGATCGGAAGAGCACACGTCTGAACTCCAGTCACGTCAGTCA
>CALJLV010000215.1 GCA_937982505.1 uncultured Desulfobacteraceae bacterium
ACCACGACGCGGTGGCCCAGGCCTTGGCCACTTTCTACCAGCCGGTGGTGCCCATCGCCGGAGGAAGGGACAAGGGCGGCGGCTACGAGGCGCTGAAACCCCTCGTGGCCCGAAAGGTCCGGCGCCTCATCGTCATGGGAGAAGCGGCCGCCGCCATCGCCGCCGACCTGGGGCCCTGCTGCGCCGAAGGCGTCGAGCAGGCCGCCGACATGTTTGAAGCCGTGGTCCGGGCCCGCGCCAGCGCCAGGCCCGGAGACGTGGTGCTGCTGTCTCCGGCCTGCAGCAGCTTCGACATGTTTGCCGACTACGCCCACCGGGGGCGGGTTTTCGCCGCCGCGGTGCACCGGTTGCCGTCATGAATCGAACCGCCGCCCAAAAACCCAAGACACCGGCCGCCTATGACGGCATTTTGCTCTTCGCGGTGCTGTTTCTGGTGGGCATGGGCCTGGTGATGGTCTACAGCGCCAGTTCGGCCGTAGCCCTGGAACGCTACGGCAGTGACATCTACTTTCTGAAGAAACAGGCCATTTTCGCCGGCCTGGGGATCTGTGCCCTGGCGATCTGCCGTCATCTGCCCTACCGCTGGCTGCTGCCCATGGCCTACCCCCTGCTGGGGACTGCCCTGGTCCTGCTGACGGCCGTGCTCTTGAGCGGCCACGGGGTCACCGCCGGCGGCTCGACCCGCTGGCTGCGCCTGGGGCCCATCAACTTCCAGCCGTCGGAAGTGGCCCGCTTCGCCCTGGTGGTTTACCTGGCCTATTCCCTGGGCCGCAAGCAGCCCCGGGTCAAGGAATTTTCCATCGGCTTTCTGCCCCACGTCATCGTCCTGATGCTCCTGTGCAGCCTGATCCTGCTTCAGCCCGATTTCGGTTCGGCGGTGATTCTGGCGGCCATCACCTGGACCATGCTCTTCGTGGGTGGCGTCCGGATCCGGCATCTGGCCCTGGCCTTTGCCGTGGCCGCCCCTCTGATGGTCTACGCGGCCATCCAGGAGCCGTACCGGATCCAGCGGCTCATGGTCTTTGTCGACCCGTGGAAGGATCCCCAGGGCGACGGCTACCAGATCATCCATGCCTTGATGGCCTTTGGCAGCGGCCAGATCACAGGCAGCGGCCTCGGCCAGGGGATGCAGAAGCTCTTCTACCTGCCCGAGCCGCACACCGACTTCATCTTCGCCGTGGTGGGCGAGGAACTCGGGCTGGTGGGGGTCGGTGCCATCCTCCTGCTCTACGGCCTGGTGATCTGGCGCGGGTTTACCATCGCCCGCCGGGCGACCGATCCCTTTGCCATGCTGCTGGCCCTGGGTCTGACGGCCGCTCTGGCCCTGCAGATCTGCATCAACATGATGGTCACCCTGGGGCTGCTGCCCACCAAGGGGCTGACCCTCCCTTTTCTCAGCTACGGGGGCACCTCCCTGCTGATGAGCATGGCCATGGTGGGGGTCCTGATGAACATCGGAGCCAGACGATGAGCCCGCTTTCCATCCAACTGGCGCGCCCCCCGGCGGTGATCCTGGCCGGAGGCGGCACCGGCGGCCACGTGTTTCCGGGCGTGGCCCTGGCCGAAGCCCTGCGCCGGCGCCATCCCGAGGCCCGGATCCTCTTCGTGGGCACCGACCGGCCGCTGGAAATCCGGGCATTGGCCCGGGCCGGCTTCACCCACCGGGTTCTGCCGGTGGAAGGGATCAAGAACCGCGGGCCATGGCGCCAGGCTGCGGCCCTGGGCCGCCTGCCCCTGGGCCTGGTCCGGGCCCTGGGCCTGATCCGGGAGCATCGTCCCGACCTGGTGATCGGCATGGGCGGCTACAGCGCGGGCCCGGTGGCCCTGGGGGCCTGGCTGACCCGCATTCCGGTGGTCCTGTGCGAGCAGAACATCGTACCGGGAGCCACCAACCGCATCGCGGCACGCTTTGCCCGGCGCCTCTACACGGCCCTGCCCGGCACCGATTTCGGCAAGGCGGCGCCCAAGGTGCGCCTGACCGGCAACCCGGT
>CALJLV010000216.1 GCA_937982505.1 uncultured Desulfobacteraceae bacterium
ACCACCGAGATCTACACTCTTTCCCTACACGACGCTCTTCCGATCTTTCCAGCGCAGCTGCAACCGGGCCGGAGAAACGCAAAGTCGCCCATCCTGGCGTGCGGCGATATAGGAGCGTGAGGTCTGGCGCCATGTCTCCTGGACCGTGCTCTTCAGGTTCGGCATGTCCCAAAGGACCCAAAGGGTATCGAGACCCACATAGTCGAACAGACAGTCGAGCCGCTCATACATCAGGGCGATGAGGCTCTCAGCCCCCGGCAACACGCCGTCTTGGCGCAAACGCTCGCTCGGCTCGCGGACCAGCGAAGGTTTGAGTCCCAGTTGGGCCGCTCTGGCCCGCACCCGGGAGACGACTCGCGGCAGGCGCCGGTCGTCCAGAATCGCTTCGCGTGCCGGCAGAATGACGGCCTCGGTGCACACCCCGCTTTTGCGCTGGGTTTCCGGCGAAAAGAAGCGCAACTCTTCGACCCTGTCACCGAACATCTCGATGCGCACCGGTTCGTCGAAAAGGGGCGAAAAAACATCCACGATGCCGCCCCGCACGGAGAAATCTCCGGGTTCCTCGGTGATCACAGTGCGGGTATAGCCGCCGGCCAAAAGCTTTTCGACAAACTTTTCAGTGTCCAGCTTTTCTCCAGGCAAAACCAGGTCCAGATAATCGATCAGTGCCGCTTTGGGCAGCATCCGCTGCACCAGCGCCCCTGCCGAAACCACCGTCACCATTGGCGACTCGCCGGCCGTGAGGCGATACAGGGTCCGAAGACGCCGGGCAGCGGTCTGCCCGTGATACGCCAGCCGCTTGTAGGGCAGCAGGTTGTAGGATGGAAAATCGAGCAGGACGGATTCCTCGGGCAAAAAGAAACCCAAATCGGCGCTGAAGCGGGCCGCGCTTTCGTTAGAGGGCGCCACCACCGCCACGGACCGGCGGGTATTGCAGTGGATTTTGGCCACGGCATAAGCCAACGCGGAAGCCGTCAGCCCCGTGGCGTTGACCGCCCCCTGGGTCAAGGCGATCCTCAGCTGATCAAGAGTGGCCAATTCCACGTGAGACCAATATCCTTTCGCTAAAAAAAGAGAGGGGGGGCGAATGACGTCGTCCCTGAACCAGAGATCCGAGGGCCCCTTACCATCGAAGCGATCTCAAGTAAAGCCGGCTGTGGCCGGGCCACCTGGGGAGCGGTCCCACGGTCGCCAGAGCGGTAATGGGGGCATCGGCTCTTGTCCCGAAGGGGTTAAGATGCTACACACGCGAAACCGTTCAGAAGAAGCCCATATCACCCGAATAGAAGAATTAAAGAAAACCAGCCACGGATCGAGTCAATGCGTAAGATTGCCATTGCCATGGCCAAGGGCGGTGTCGGCAAAACCACTACGGCCGTTAATCTGGCGCACGCCCTGGCCCGGTTGGGACGCCGGGTCCTGCTCATCGACTGCGACACCCAGGGACAGAGCGCCAAGTTTCTCGGCCTCGAACCGCGCCACGGTCTCTATGAATTCGTCACCGGGTACGATGAACAGGGCCGGCGGGTGCCCAAAAGCGAGGTGGTCAGCAGCGCCCGCGAGAATCTATGGCTCCTGGCCGGCGGCATTAAGCTGGTGGAACTGAAAAACTGGCTCGGGGAGCAGCCCCGGGAGGTTCGCCAGACCCTGCTCGCCAAAGCCCTGGTCCCGAAAAACGGCGTCCTCGACTACCTGCTTTTCGACTGCGCGCCGGGCTGGGACGTATTGAGCGTCAACATCCTCATGGCTGCCGAGGAAGTCTTGTGTCCGGTGGCGTTGCAGGCCCCGGCAATCGAGGGCTTGAAAACCTTTTTCGGCTATCTGCTCTCGGCCCAGAAGCTCAACACGAAATTGCAGCTGCGTTACGTGCTGCCGACCTTGTACGACCGGCGAATTCGACAGAGCGAATCGATCCTGCGCCACTTGCAGCGCCTGTTTCAGCGGCAGATCTGCGAACCGATCCAATACAATGTACGATTGTGCGAAGCGCCGGCCTTTGGTAAAACCATCTTTGAATACGCCCACCAGGCCCGCGGCGCTATAGATTACGAACAACTGGCCCGAAGGATTGATTCCCATGGCACGCCGTAAGGATGATCTCGGAGCGCATCTGTTCGAAGATTCACCGGTGGAGGTGGATCCCATGGCCACCGCCACCGGCCCCCCCGAACGAAAACACCGTGTGCCTCCCCCCAAACGCAAGGTCGGTTTTTACATCTCTGCCGACCTGCTGGATCGCTTTGAACGAACATTCTACCAACTCAAGCTTTCCGGCGCCCGCATCGCCAATAAATCCGCACTGATTGAAATGGCCATCGAACTGGCCCTGGAGGATATGGATCTCGGCACGGCCAGCCGTCTCAGAGGCCGGCTGGGGGACGACGTCTAGAGGATAGCGCCCATGACGCTTCAGCCGTTCGAAAAGGATTCGGATGAATGGGCCGGGTGTTGTCTCTTCCCTTGCGCCCCCCACATGGTCCGTTTTCGACGGACAATTTGGTTTTTTTTTGATAGGAATTGGTAGGTCGGCCATTTGCCCTTGACCGGGCAAAAACCCTTGTGATACAAGCGCGTTCACTTGCGGGCCGACGTAGCTCATTCGGTAGAGCAGCTGATTCGTAATCAGCAGGTAGGCGGTTCGATTCCGCCCGTCGGCTCCAATCTCTGAGAATCCGCCGCTGCCTTTTCCGCCTTGCCCGCGCCGGCGGGCCCTGCTTGACCGGGATCCCAGGCTCGGGAAAAGCCCCGCATCGAGAAACGAACCGATGAACCACATCGACGCCATCGAGGGGACGGTTCGCGCCATCATCCAAAGCCTTCACGAGCATTTCGTGGATGGAAACCAGGACGATTCAGAATACATCCGCAACATTCGCTTGGCCATCAACGGAGCGGTCCACTTCGTAGCAGCGCACCCGGAGTTGATGACACCGCAGGAAGTGCTCAAAGAGGTGCTTTACCGGTATGCCAAAAAATTGTGGATGGAAACGATGGACAACCTTGCGGCCTTTCAGGCCGACCCCGAACCCCGCGATTATCGCGACTATTACTTCGACTATCTCTACGACCGCGAAACTTATCCCTATTAAGCCTGCACCCTACCCTATTCGCCCGCCGGCGACTTCAGCCCCGAGGATCGGTCTCCGCCAGCCAACGGTACTGGTAGGGCCCTAATACGACCTTCTGCGCCGGCCAGGGCGAACCGTCCAACAGGTCCACCACCTCCCCCCGGACCGCTGGCAGACAGACGCGGCGGGAATGACGGGTGACGTTGGTCAGCGCCCAGAGGGTCTGATGCGCCGATTGCCGGTAAAGGCCGAAAACCGAAGGCCCCAGGTCGAGTACCCGGCTGGCGGCATGGGGGGCAAAGGCGGATTGCCGGCGCCGGACTTGAATCAGATGACCGTAGCGATGATAAACAGCATGCCCAGCGCTTGAAGGATCGCTTAGCTCCGCCACCAAGGACGCCTTTTGAAAGGGCTGGCGATTGATGGAGCGCGCCCGGCCGGTGCGCCGCAGGCCCTCGAGCCAATTGCGCGCTCCGAAAAGACTGGGCAGATAGGTGGCCGGCACACCGGGCAGCGCGTACTGAATACTCTGAGAGGCGAGAAAACGGTCCACCAGCAAAGGATCCCCGGTGTGCGGCTGGCGCAGCGCATCGATGTAGGTCGCATTCAGCTCATAGAGGGTCTTTGCCCCGCCGGCCCCCTCCCGCCATGAGAGCTGCCCCTGGTTGGCCAGCACCCGCTCGGCAAGGCGCCCGATCGCCGCTTCGGGCAAAATGCCCTCCAGCGGGCGCACCCCGACACCATCGTGAGAGGCGGTAAAATTCAGATAGGTGGAGTCGTCCCCAGGTGAGGTGAGACGGCTGGCCCATGCGGACAGAACCGTGGCGTCGGCTTCGGCCAGAGTGTGGAGCAAGAGCGGCGGCAGGGTGAAATTGTACACCATCTGAGCCTCGTCGCGGCCATCCCCGAAGTAACTGATATTTTCCGCATGGGGCACATTGGTTTCCGTCAGCAAAACCGCCTCGGGTGCTGCCCGATCCAGAATCGCCCGCAGCAGCTTGACGATCAGGTGGGTTTCGGGCAGATGGATGCATGGGGTTCCCGGGGTTTTCCACAGGTAGGCGACGGCATCGAGCCTCAATAGGGCGGCCCCCCGGCGCACATAGTCGAGCATCACGCCCACCATGCGCAGCATCACGGCCGGGTTGGCCCAGTTCAGATCGACCTGATCGGCGCTGAAGGTGGTCCACAGGTGTACCTGGCGGCCGTCGCCCCTGCGGAACGGCGTCAGCAGAGGCGAAGCCCGCGGCCTTACCGCAGCCGATAGATCCGCCAGGGGGTCCATGGCGATGGCCAGGTCGGCGTAGGCCTCATTTCCCTCCAGGTATCGGTGCATCCAGGTGCTGCGAGCCGAAATGTGGTTCAGTACCAGATCGAAGATCAAGCGGAAACGTCCCCCCAGCCAGGCCACGTCTTCCCAGGCGCCCAGGGATGGATCCACCCGGGCGTAATCGACCACGGAAAAGCCGTCATCGGAAGAAGAGGGGAAAAACGGCAGCAGATGAATCGTGTTGAAAAGCGCCGCGAAATTCCGGACTGCGAACTGGCCCAGGGTGTGCAAAGGCGCCTGCCCGGGAGACTGAATCCCGTTGCCGTAAGTAATCAGTACCGTATCGGCGGCGGTGAAACCATGCCGCTCTTGGGTGCCGGGCCCTGGCAGGCCGTCCATGAAGGCCTCGATTTTAGCGCACACTTCATTGGCGGCGGCCTCGCCGTAGAGTGCGGTCACGTAGTGGCGGATTTTCGAGGCGGTGTTCACTGTCCTCTCCCGTCGGTTCTTTTTGAGGTGAGCGGTTTTTCGGACCTGTGTACAGGTGGCAAAAGCCGGCCCTGCCACGATGGTTCAATCGATGCGGTAAAGGCGCATCTTGCTGAGCAGGGAAGGATGGCTGATTTCGAGCAGACGAGCAGCCTGGGTGCGATTGCCCGCCGTAGCGGCCAGTGCGCGAACGATCATTTTGCGCTCCAGCCGCCCCCGGGCCGCCTTCAAGGAAAATCCGGCCATCTCCGGCCTGTCTTCCCCGGCGGCGCCCCCTTTGCCCCTGGTAAAGTTCAGTTCCGGCGGCAGGTCCGCCACGGTCAGCTCAGCACCTTCGGCCAGCACCATGGCACGCTCGACGACGTTTTCCAGCTCGCGCACATTGCCGGGCCAGCCATGAGCCAGCAGGCGCTTCATGGCTTCGGGTGTAACACCCGTGATCCCACGACCGAGGCGCTGGTTGAAGCGGCGAATGAAATGGCGACATAGAAGCGGGACATCCGAAATCCGATCCCTCAGGGGCGGCAGGTGGATCGGCAGCACATTGAGGCGAAAAAAAAGGTCCGACCGGAAGCGCCCCAGGCGCACCTCTGTTTCCAGATCCTTTGCAGTGGCGGTCAGGATCCTGGCATCAACCCTTTGCGGTTGCAGAGCCCCCACCGGCCGCACCTCGCCCTCCTGCAAAACCCGCAGCAGGTTGACCTGGAGGTTCAGGGGCAGTTCGCCGATTTCATCCAGAAAAAGAGTCCCGCCGGCAGCCTTCTGAAACAGGCCGGATTTGTGTCGATCAGCACCGGTAAAGGCACCTTTGCGATAGCCGAACAATTCGCTTTCAAGCAGGTTTTCGGGAATCCCGCCGCAGTTGACTGTCACCATCGGCCCTCTGCGGCGGGCCCCGGTGTGGTGGATTGCCTGGGCGATCAACTCCTTGCCGGTGCCGCTCTCCCCGCTGATCAAGACCGTGGTGTCGTAGTGCGACGCCTTCTCGGCCAAATCGAAAACCGCCTGCATGGCCGGGCTGCTGGCCACCAGGCGTCCGTAGCGATACTCGCCTTCGATCTCACGGATGGTCTGCTTCAAGCGCCGGTTTTCGGTCCGCAGCCGCTCCCGCTCCTCTGCCTTCTTGAGGGTCAGGTAGACTTCGTCGGTCTTGAAGGGTTTGGCGATATAGTCGTAGGCCCCCCGCTTCATGGCCGCCAAAGCAGTATCCACCGTACCGAAGGCAGACATCATAATGACCGTGCTGTGTTCGGTCAGGTCTCCGGCGGCCTCCAGAAAGTCCATACCGTCCATTCCCGGCATCTTGATGTCGCAAAGCACCACGTCGTAGTGCTGTTGAGCGGTTTTGGCCAGGGCATCCCGGCCGTCGACGGCGCTGTCCACCGTGTAGCCTGATCGGCTCAGAAGCATCGACAGCATATGTCGCATATTGGCTTCGTCGTCGACGATGAGCAGTCTCTTGCTGTTCATGCGGCCATCCTTGCCCCCCGGCGCCTTGAAAAGGCCTCAGGCCAGAGGCAGTTCGATCTGCATCTGGGTGCCCACCCCCTCCCGGCTGCGTACAGACATCTTTCCGCCGAACGCCTCGACAATCATATAGCTGACGGCCAAGCCGAGGCCGGTTCCCTGGCCGGGTTCCTTGGTGGTGAAAAAAGGGTCGAAAATCGACGCCAGATGCTTCTCGGCGATCCCCCCTCCGTTGTCTTCGAACCCGATGTGGATCTGGCCGCATTGGGTTTGGGTGCGGATGGTCAACTCTCCTTGCGCGCCCCCGTTGCGGGTCCGAATGGCATCCGCCGCATTGATCATCAGATTGAGAAACACCTGGCGCAACCGGTCCCCATGGCCGCGCACGCCGTCTCGGTCGGCGCGCAACACGGTGTGCAGCGCAATGCCGGCCGCGAACGGCTGATAGGCAAACACCTGGACCGTATCCTGAATCAGTTCATGCACGCTGACGATTTGTTCGTCCCTGGACCCCGGTCGGGCAAGGTCGAGCAATTGTCGCAAAATGCGGCCGATGCGCTCGACCTCGTCCACGGCGCGGTGCCCCACCTCTCTGCGCTCCGCCGCACTGATACCGTCTTGCTGCAGGAGGTCGAGGTAGCCGGCCACAATCCCCAAGGGGTTGCCGATCTCGTGGGCCAGACCGGCCGACAGCCGGCCCACGGCCGCCAGCTTTTCCGCCTGAAGCATTTCTTGCTGCGCCTGGCGCAGCTCGCGGTTGGCCGTTTCCAGCCGGGAGACAGCACTGGCCAAGGCTTGACGGTCGGCCTTGATCCGACCGTAGATCCGGTTCAAGGATCGAGACAGCAGGGTATAATCATCGGTTTCGGGCGCATCATGGAAAAGCAGCGCGCCGTTGTCCCGATCGTCGAACGCTTCGGCACGCCGCCGCAGTCGCTGCAGCGGTTTGGCGGTGATGCGACCCAAAACCAAGAGGCCGATGAGCTCCAGGAGAATCCAATTGACCGCCATATAGCCGAGCATCCCGGCTTGAAGCCCCCGCAGCAGCACATAGACGGATTCCAGAGACCAGACACCGGCGGCCCCTTTGCCGTCTTTTACCAGCGCCAGTGCCACCCGCTGAGGTTGGGGGCCCAGGACCCCCCACCCGCGGTCGTAGTAGACGATCGCTTCAGACTTTTGCTGCAGTGCTTCTTGCAGCTTGACCAA
>CALJLV010000217.1 GCA_937982505.1 uncultured Desulfobacteraceae bacterium
CACCGAGATCTACACTCTTTCCCTACACGACGCTCTTCCGATCTGCGATGGGCCAGGGAAAATCGATGTCGGCCACGATCTCGTAGCCGATCTGGGGATGGGTCTGGATCAGGGCGAATTCGATCTGCGTGAGCCGTGTCGGCTTGCTCAGGATCTCGGCCGGCACCGCGATTTTGCCCAGGTCGTGGATCATTCCGGCCATGCGGATCCCGGCGATCCGGTCGGCCGGCAGCGCCATCTCCTGGGCGATGGCCACGGCCAGGCAGGCCACCCGCCGCTGATGACCGGCCGTGTAAGGATCCCGCTTTTCCACCGTCAGGCTCATGGCGTGCACGATCCCTTCCACGGCCTTTTGAAGCTTGGCGGTGCGCTCTTCGACCTTGTCTTCCAGGGCGTGCCGGTAGACCCGCTGGTCCAGCTCCAGTTGGCGCCGGCGCAGGGCGTTCTGCACGTTGATGACCAGCTCGTTGGAATGAAAGGGCTTGATGATGTACCCGTAGGTGCCGGCCTCGATGGCCGCCACGGCGATGCCCGGGTCGTCCACCCCGGTGACCATGATCACCGCCATTTCCGCGTACTGCCCGCTGATGTGGCGCGCCAGGTCGATGCCCGATTCCCCCGGCATTTCCACATCGCACAGGGCCAGTTCGAAGACGTCTTCCTGCAGGCGGTAGCGGGCCTCCTCGCTGCTGGCGCTCACGGTGCACTGGTGCCCGGCCCGGGACAGGATCCGCTGCAGCAGGTGCCGGATCAACTCGTCATCGTCAACGATCAGGATATGCGCCATGGAATCTCCCGCACGCCGGTCCAGATCAAAGCGGCTCGGCCAGCAGGCCGGCCACCTTTTCCAGCAGTCCGCTGATGGTGAACGGTTTCTGAATGAAGGCGGCCCCCGGTTCGAGCCATCCACCGCTGGATACGGCCCCGTCCGTGTAGCCGGACATGTACAGCACCCGGGCGCCGGGGTGAAGGGAGCGAATGCGGGCAAAGACATCCGGGCCTTTCATTTCCGGCATGACCACATCCGACAGCACCAGATCGAGCTCCTTCTCGAAGGCCGAGGCCCGCGCCAGGGCGTCGCCCACGTCCCGGGCCTCGATCACCGTGTACCCGTGGCCGGCCAGGATGCGGCAGGCCATGCGGCGCACGATGGGGTCATCCTCCACCACCAGAACCGTGGCCGAGCCGGAAGGCCGCGCGGCGGCGTCCGGCCCCTGGGCTTCCACCGATGCGCCCTGGCCGCACAGGGCCAGGTAGACCTTGAAGGTCGAGCCATGACCCGGCTCGCTGTAGGCCCAGATGTTGCCCCCGTGCTGCTTGACGATCCCATAGGAGGTGGCCAGCCCCAGGCCGGTCCCCTTGTCCCGGGTCTTGGTGGTGAAGAACGGCTCGAAGATCGATTCCAGAATCCTGGGATCCATGCCGCAGCCCGTGTCGCTGACGGCGATCATGGCGTAGCGGCCGGGCGCCACCCCGGGCCGCCTGGCGCTGTAGGATTCGTCCAGGTCCACCGCGGCCGTCTCGATGGTCAGGGTCCCGCCCTCGGGCATGGCGTCGCGGGCGTTGACCGCCAGGTTCATCAGCACCTGTTCGATCTGGGCCGTGTCGGCCATGACGGGCAGGGCCGTGGGGGACAGCGCCAGTTTCAAGGCGACATCCTCTCCGATCACCCGTCGGATCAGCTTCTGGAAGCCGGTGACGATCGCGTTGGCCTCGGTGGCCTCCACCTCCAAAACCTGCTTGCGGCTGAAGGCCAGAAGCTGGCGGGTGAGGTCCTTGGCCCGCTGGGCGGCCTGCTGCACCTCTTCGAGCAGCTCGCGGTGGGGGTGGGTGGGCGCCGTCTCGGCCATCACCATCTGGGTGTAGCCGAGGATCACCGCCAGCAGGTTGTTGAAGTCGTGGGCCACCCCGCCGGCCAGGCGGCCCACGGATTCCAGGCGCTGGGCGTGGTGCAGCTGGTCTTCGAGTTCCCTGTGCTTCCTGGCCGCCTGCTGAAATTCGGTCATGTCCCGGATGATCATGCTGGTCTTGGCCCGGCCGCTGGCGTCGGTGAAAACCGTGGAGGTCACGTCGGCCTCGAAGCGGGTCTGATCGGCGCGCACCATGGTGATGGCGCCGTGGAACTTGCCGTTGCGCTCCCGCCGCTGGAGGCCCGGGGCCAGGCGCGGATCGGCGGGGTCCACCAGGCCGTCGCGCCCCAGCCGCCGGATCTCCCCGGCCGTGCGGCCGAACATGCGGCAGGTGGCCGGATTGACCTCCAGGATGGCGCCGTCCGTGGCCGTCAGCAGGAGCGCGTCCAGGGAATTGTCGAAAAAGGAGCGATACTTGAGTTCGCTTTCGCGCAGGGCCTCCTCGGTGGCCTTGACCGCGGTGACGTCGTCCACGGCCATGACGGCCCGGACCTGGCCGTTGATCCGCAGGGGCGAGGTTTTAAAGCGGATCCAGAGCCTGGCCAGCCCCTCGTCGCGCTCCAGGAGCATCTCGTCCCCCTGGGCGACCGGGGCCCCGCCCAGGCCCAGGGCGGCGCGAATGGATTCGAAGAGCCGGCACTTGGAGCAGGCCTCGCTGAAGCCGCAGCCGCGCGGGTCCTCGTGCCGGTTGCGGCAGGCGATCAGATCCCCGCATCGCTCTTGCCCCAAAGGGTCCGCACGCACGCCGAAGAGCGCCGACGCCGCCGGATTGGCATAGATGAGGCGTTGATGGGCATCGAAGACCGCGATGCCCACGGGGCAAGCTTCCAAAACAGGCCACAATCGGGTTTCGGTCATGACGCGTGATCCCCTGCCGGCATTGTCGCCCAAGCGCGTTGAATGGGTTGCGGAACCGAACTTTCAGAACCCCCGGATAACGAATCACCAATAACGAATAACCAATAACGGATAACGGATAACACGCATATCCTAAAACGGCCCGCCTGTCATGCCTCTTGACCCGCCCCTCGGGGCCCCGGCGCGGATCAATCCCGGTACTTTTCCCCGATGGCCCGCATCTCGGGCAGCGCACTCAGCAGGGCGTCCACCACGGCCGGATCGAAATGGCCGCCCCTGCCGGCGCGGATGATCTCCAGGGACTTCTCGAGGCTGAAGGCCTCCTTGTAGGGCCGCTTGGAGGTCAGGGCGTCAAAGACGTCGGCGATGGCCACGATCCGTCCGGCCAGGGGGATCCCGGCGCCCTTGAGCCCCCGGGGATACCCGCTGCC
Organism: uncultured Desulfobacteraceae bacterium; assembly: GCA_937982505.1. Lineage (GTDB taxonomy): Bacteria > Desulfobacterota > Desulfobacteria > Desulfobacterales > UBA2174 > UBA2174. The sequence goes on from CALJLV010000217.1 coordinate 3,200, forward strand.
GTCCCACTTTTCGTGGTGGGTCAGGGCGATTGTTTCCCCCAGCCGGATGAATCCGCCCTGGGATCCTTCCAGGATCCTGGCGCCGATGGTGGTGTGGGTTTTCATGATCTCCCATTCGGCGGCATCCAGCCGCCCCGGCTTGAGCAGGATCCGGTCGGGGATGCCGATCTTGCCGATGTCGTGCATGGGCGCCGCGTAGAGAATCGACTCCACCGTCTTTTCCCGCAGGCCCAGGGTCCGGGCGATGAGGGCGGCATAGTTGCTCATGCGCTGGATGTGGACCCCGGTGTCCTCGTCCTTGTATTCAGCGGCCCGGGTCAGCCGGTAGATGGTTTCCAGCGAAGCTGTCTTGAGCTTCTCGATGGCCCCGCGCACCTGGCGGGTTCTTTGAAGCACGGCCGCTTCGAGCGCCTGCTGGTAGTGGCGCAGGTGATCGTTGTAGGCCTTGACCTTGAGCAGGGACCGCACCCTGGCCCGCAGTTCGGTCTTTTCCACCGGCTTGGTCAGAAAGTCGTCGGCGCCGGCCTCGAGGGCCCTGACCCGGTCCTGCACCTCGCCAAGGGCGGTGACGATGACGATGGGCACGATCCGGGTGGCGTCGTCGCCCTTGAGCCGCCGCGCCACCTCGAACCCGTCCATGCGCGGCATCATCAGGTCGAGGAGCACCAGATCCACGTCGCCGGCCCGCATCCGCTCCAGGGCTTCTTCTCCGTCCCGGGCCATCACGATCTGGTATCCCAGGGGCAGCAGCATGGCTTCCATGAGGCGCAGATTGCGGTCCTCGTCGTCCACCACCAGGACTTTGGCCTTCTCATTCATGATCCGGCTCCATGTAGGCGGCGATCTTGGCCAGCAGGTCCGGGATGCTGACCGGCTTGGAAATGTATCCGCGGCAGCCCGCCGCCAGGATCCGCTCCCGGTCCCCGGGCATGGCGTAGGCGGTCAGGGCCACCACCGGAATCCGGCGCGTGGACGGCTCCCCGGCCAGCCTGCGGGTGGCCGCGATCCCGTCCATCACCGGAAGCTGCACGTCCATGAGGATCAGATCCGGCTGGAATTCCCGGGCCATCCGCACGCCCTGGGCGCCGTCTCCGGCCTCGATGACGCGGTAGCCCTTGAACTGCAGCACGTCCCGAAACAGTTTGCGGTTCTGGGGTTCGTCTTCGACAATCAGAATCAATTCGTTCATGGTCACCACCCGTGGGGCCCGCCCTTGACCCGCCGATCCATCCGTTCGCGCCGGGCATCACCGATTCAGCCTCGCGGCGCCGGGGCCCGCGGAAGGGTCACGTAAAACCGGCTTCCCTGGCCGTCGCCATCGCTTTCCACCCGAATCCGCCCCCCGTGCAGTTCAATCAGGTCCTTGCTCAGGGGAAGCCCCAGCCCGGTCCCGGAAGGTTTCATTTTCTGGGTGCCGTGGACCTGATAGAAGGGGTCGAAGATCCTTTTCTGATGCTCGGCGCGGATCCCCACGCCGCTGTCGGCGACGCAGATTTCAAGAACATCGTCCCGGATGCCACCGCCGGCCGCATCCGGGTCCTGCGCCTTGAGATGCCTGGCCGACAGCCGCACGGATCCGCCGTCCGGGGTGAATTTCACCGCGTTGGAGAGCAGATTGAAAAGGATCTGCTTGACTTTGCGCTCGTCGGCCCGGATCTCCAGGTCCGAAACGTCCGCGGCGACCTGCGCCGTGAGGGTGATGCGGTGCCTGGCCGCCTTTTCCCGGACCATGGTGAGGCTGCTGTCGATGAGGCTCGAAACGGCCACGGTGGACAGATCGAGCTCCATCTTGCCCGCCTCGACCTTGGACAGGTCCAGGATGTCGTTGATCAGGGACAGCAGATGCCTGCCGCTGGCGAGGATATCGGCGACGTATTCGGCCTGCTTGTCGGTCAGGGCGCCGAAGTAGCGTTCGGCCAGGACCTCCGAAAAACCGATGATGGCATTCAGGGGGGTGCGCAGCTCGTGGGACATGCTGGCCAGAAAGTCGGACTTGGCCCGGTTGGCGTTTTCGGCGCTTTCCTTGGCCCGCTTGAGCTGTTCTTCATAGTGGAGGAGCTGGGTGATGTCCTCCTTGACGGCCACGAAGTTGGCGATCTCCCCTTGTTCGTTGCGCACCGGGGAAATGGAGGCCCGTTCCCAGTAGGTTTCGCCGTTCTTCTTGCGGTTGCAGAACTGGCCGTACCATTCGCGCCCGGAAAGGATCGTGGCCCACAGCTCCTGGTAGAAGGCCTTGGGCTGAGCCCCCGAATTCATGATCCGCGGATTTTTGCCGATGGCTTCCTGGACGGCGAAACCGGTCAACTGGGAAAATTTCGGATTGACATACTGGATCTTTCCCTGGACGTCGGTGATCACCACCGTGGCCGGACTCTGTTCGATGGCCCGGGAGAGCTTGCGCAAGGTTTCGTGGGCCTTTTTGCGCTCGATGACGATGCCGATCTGCTTGCCGATCTCCGCCATCAGGTCCATCAGGGAGACATTGGTGCTCTGCCGCCGGTCTGAAAAGAATTCGAGCACCGCGGTGACCTCGCCCCCCACGATGACCGGAAAGCCGAAGGCGCCGTGAACCGGCAGGGCGTCGGCAAACTGCTTGCGCAGAAAATCGGGGTGTAGGGCCATGTCTTCGATCCAGAGCGGCTTTCGGCTCTCGAGCACCTGGCCGATCATCCCCACCCCCGGGGTAAACACGGTCCTGGCGGTTTCTTCCATGAAAAGCCGGAATTTGCCCGGATCCTCCAGGTACCAGATGTCCAGCGAGACCAGCCTCTGGGGGGCTTGCTCGTCCGCGCCGTAGACGTGGCCCACCGGCCAGCCCAGGTAGCGGGCGATGCCTTCCACGGCCACCCGCAGCACGGCCTCGACGGTGGGGGCCGCATTGGCGGTGGAGGCCACGTCCTTGAGCAGTCCGATTCTTCTCTCGCTCTCCTTGAGGGCGCGTTCCACCGCCTTGCGGCCGCTGATGTCGTGGGCGATGCCCAGGGTGTAGAGAAACCGCTTGTCCGGCCGGGCGATCTGGCTGTCGGCCACATCCCAGTATCCCCGGGCCGACAGTTCCACGTGGCAATGATTCCGGGCATCGTCCTGCCCGGTGTCGCCCTGGCGCAGAAGCCGCACTTCGATGTTCCGGGTTCTGCGCTCCCCGATGCGCTTTTCCACCAGGTGGCGGCGGATCCGCTGGCGGTCGTCCGGGTGGATGATCTTTTCGAAAGGCGTGCCGATCAGTTCTGCGGGCGCGTATCCCAACTGGCCCACCGCGCTGGAGATGAAGTCCACCGTGCCGTCCTGGCGGATGCGGTAGATGATGTCCGGGGCCAGGTTCACCAGGGTGCGAAAACGCGCCTCGCTGTCGCGGAGGATCGCTTCGGCCTTGCGCCTTTCGGCCGCCTCCCGCTCGAGCTGGACGTTCTTGGCTTCCAGCTCCAGGGTGCGCGCCTGAACCAGCTCTTCGAGGTGCTCGCGATAATGGCGCAGGTCCTCCTCTGCCAGTTTGCGCTCGGTGATGTTTTCGTGGGCCACCACCACGCGCAGCGGCCCCGGTCCCTGGCAGCGGGTCACCCGGCCGATGAACCAGCGTTTTTCGGCGGGCGAATGGCAGGGATACTCCAGGGCGAACTGGTCCCGTCCACCGCTCATCACCGCCTGGATCCCCTGCGCGAAGGCCAGGGCCATGGCCCGTGCGGCATCGTCCGCCACCGCCTGGCAGGCGGCGCAGTAGTCGGCCCCCTCGCAGACGTTGCGCCGCAGGGGCGGATTGGCGGCCGCGAAATCGCGCCAGGCCTTGTTGACCGCGACGATGGTGCCCTTCTCGTCGAGAACGGCGATGTGGGCCGTGAGCGAGTCGATGATCGACCGGGCGAAGCGCTCGGAGCGGGCCAGCTCCTCTTCCATGCGCCGGCGTTCGGTCATGTCCCGGGCCGCGGCCGAAGCGCCGATCACCTCGCCGGCCCGGTTTCTCACCGGCGAGACCGTCAGCGACACGTGAATTTGGCGACCGTCCTTGCGCAGGCGCACCGTCTCGTAGGGCTCGACGTGCAGTCCGCGCCGGATGCGCCGCAGATTTTCCGGCAGTTCGTTCTCGTTTTGCGGAGGAATGAGAAACGACACGTTCCGGCCGAGGACCTCGGCGGCCGTATGCCCGTAGAGCCGCTCGGCCCCGGCGTTCCAGTACCCGACGCGACCCTGGAGGTCGATGCTGAGGATGGCGTCGTCCGAGGACGCCACGATCGAGGCCAGTCTGAACAGGACCTCGTCGGACGGCGGCTGGGCCGGCGGGGCGCTTTCGGCAGTCATCAGGGGTACCTGGCAGGTCTCATGAATCGTTCACGACGGGATTGGGCGGCTCAATTGCCGAACATGGGGCCCTCGGGCCCCAGGTGGCAGGAATAGCATCCGAATCCACGCCGTGTCAAAAGGCTGAAGCGTTTTTGGTCCAGGGCCCGGGCCATGGCCGGCACCAGGCGCTCGAGCTTGAGACGGGTGGTATCCGGATGGTGCTTGAATTCCGGCCCCAGAAGCAGTTGCCCGCTGAGCCGCGGCAGGTAGGCCGTGGGCATCTCGAAACTGCCCACCCTGGCCCCCGGACCGTGGCACAGCCCGCAGTCGATGCGGGCATGGGTTGCCGGCCGCCAGGCGGCGAAAACCTCCCCGGCCAGGGGCAACACCACCTCGCGCATGTGGGCCTGGCGCTGCGCCAGGTCCATCTCGCGCCAGGTGGGCCGCCCGGCCCGGGCATCGGCCGCGCCCATGCCTTTAGGGTGGCACGCGCACAACAGCGCCAGGGCCAGCGCCAGGGTCAGGCCGCCCCGGGTTCTTTTCCACGCGTCGTGGCTCATGGCACTTCTCCTGTGTTCCGGATCGGTCCGCTTGCCTTTGGGCCATCCGGCCTTATGGTGTTGAAAAGATCGCGACCACCGGGCGCCCCACGCCCCCGACCACAACCCTCCCCAAGGAGGTTTGCCATGAATTGGAAAGATTGCCTACAGGAAAAACGATCCAGCCGAGTGCTCGGCTTTCTGGCCATCCCCTTCGCCCTGGTGCTTCTGGCGCCGCTGATGCTGCTCTTTCCGGTCATCGGCCTCGTGCTGGGGGCCGCGGGGCTGGCCGCGGCGGCCGCCTTCATTCTGGCGCCCCAGAGCGCCGAATGCCGCCTGCTGAGCGAATCAGGCCGCTGAACCCGGCGGCATGCCGCGCGCGCCGGGGGCCGGGTCGCCCGGCCCGTGCCCCCGCCGCACCGGCAGACGGCCGCGGTTGACAAATCCGTCTCGAATCCCTATTCTGGGCGCGTTCAAGGTTCTTTGACATCCGCTTCACCACTTGTCGGATGTCCCTGCCACAACAGGGGGGCGAAACGGCTTCGACGGGGGTATTGAAGCACAGGCTGCATGCCGAGCGCTCGTCAGCTCGTAAAAAAGACGGGGACCTAAATATAATCGCAGACGATTATAACTACGCCGTAGCCGCTTAGTCGGCTGCCGTTCCACCGGGGAGCGCCTGCGACCCTGGATGGAGCGTCGACTAGCAGGACCGCCGATCCGGAGCCGCCCGCGGCCGGATCGGTTAAATCAGCGGGCTAAGCTGTCGGGAATCCGGTGCGTGGGAGTCCCGGCGGACAAAAACCAAAACCCGCAATAAGCATGTAGAGGTTTGTGTGGATTACTTTCGGACGCGGGTTCAACTCCCGCCGCCTCCACCA
>CALJLV010000218.1 GCA_937982505.1 uncultured Desulfobacteraceae bacterium
AACCTTTCCCGCCGTCCCGCGAGCCAGGCGGCCAGATCGACGAGGCCGGTCAGGACCGCGGCCGCGCCCAGGGCCGGCACCAGGGGCCATCCCAGGATGAAACGGGTCAGGATCAACCCAAGCCCCAGCAGATTCACCTGCAGCACGAGAATGTCTGACAACCGGACCCCATCATCGGTGGAACGTTCGGCGCGCATCCGGTCCACCAGGTACATCAGACTCAGACCGAAGCCCACCGCGAAGGCGGCGTAGCCGATGAAGCAGGTGATCACGTGGGCGATGAGCCAGTTGCTCTTGAGGGCCGGAATCAGCGGCTGGATCCGGTCGCTGACGTTGGGTGACAACGAGGCGTAGGCCATGGCCAGGGTGGCCAGCGGGAGGGTGAAGGCCCCGATGGTGCGGTGGCGGTAGCGCGCCTCGATCACCAGATAGGTCAGGGTGATCGTCATGGCAAAGAAGACCAGCGATTCGTAAAGATTGCTCAGGGGGGCGTGGCCGTATCCGAGCCGGTAGGATTCGACCCAGCGCAGCCCGAACCCGCCCAAGTTGCCCAGCAGGCCCGCCAGGGCGGTCCAGGTGGCCAGACGGCTGAATCGCTCCTGGTGGAAGATCCAGCCGGCCATATAGAGAACGGCCGCCAGACCGTAGATGAAGGTGGTCAGGGAAAGAAGCAGTGAACTGGTCATGGACGGTTTCCTTGTTCCGCGGGCGCGGCGCCGGCGGCGGCCAGATCGTGCCCCAAACGGTCCAGGCGGCGCTGCAGAGCCATCTTGTTGCGGTGGGTGACGCCATAGACGGTCACCGTGCTGCCATGGCGGCGCGCTTGAATATCGATGCAGACCTGCTCGTGGGCCATGAAAAAGGTGACCAGGCAGCCGAGGATCATGAGTACGAAACCCGTATAGACCACCCCGACCCCGGGATCGCGGGTTACCTGCAACCCGGTGTAGTAGTGTTCGGCCGGCATGGTCGCCGGGGCCCGGACCGCCAGGGCCACCTTGCCCCGGCGCATCTTGTCGAAGCCGGGAAACCGCAGGGGCAACACAACGACCAGGGGCTCTTCTCCCGGGTGGGTAATGGTGGCGCCGATGGCCGGGCCGATGGGCTGGCCCATGAATTCGGCCATGGAGAGAAATTCGTCGATGGTGACGCTGCCCAGCGCGTCGGGCAGAGGCACGCTGTCGCCGATGCGGACTTGTTCACGAACGGCATGGCCGGTGGCCGCGGCGGTCATCTCCAATTCGATCTTCTCGGGGACCGCGGCCAGCGGTTCATCCAGACGAGGCGGAATCTTTCCGTAGCTCGACTGGAAGATGTTGATCCCCTCGAAGCGCAGCGGGTCGTTGACGATGATCTCCTTTTCGTGGATCACGGCCCCGTCGCGCAGCAGACTGAGGTTGGAGCGATACTCCTTGGGCGCACCGTTGGGATATAGGCTGAGCTGGAAATCGTTGCAGCGGATGGCGAAAGGCAGCTTCAGCGAGGCCTGGCCGTGGCGCAAGATGATGGTATCGGCGCTCTGCCCCTCGGGAATGTTCACATGCCCTTCGAAACCGAAGATCGCGCCGATCAGTCCGCCGAGCACCAGGATCACCACGCTGGCGTGCACGACGTAGACCCCCAGCCGGGTCCAGCGCCAGCGTTCGGCAAAGATGAGACGCGCCGTCTCGGCGGAATCGATTTTCAGGCGCCCGTAGCGCCGGTCGATCGCGCCCGCCAGGGTATCGGCCAGGGCCGCCGGTGGACGAGGGGCGTCGAAGCTGACCCGGCAGGTACTCTGGCGAAACCGGTCGATGCGGTAGTTGGGCCGGCGGGTGAAGATCAGCCCGGCGCTGCCCGAGAGCCGGTCGACAGAGCAGACCACGATGTTGGCCACCAGCAGCAGCAGCAGGGCCTGAAACCACCAGGCGTGGTACATGTCGAAAAGATCCAGGGCTTCCAGCAGGCGGTAGCGCAGCGGGCCGAAGGCCCGCAGATAAGCGGCCGGACTCTCGTTTTGCGGAATCAGGGTGCCGATGATGGAAGTGGCCGCCAGTGAGAGCAGCAGGACCACGGTCAAGCGGACCGAGGCCAGAAAGCGCCACAATGCGTTCAGTGGACCCAGAAGGCACCTCCTGGAATGCGTCTGTTGTAAATGGGTCTATAATAAATAGGATGTCGCCCCACGGGAGGCGGGGGACCCGTGCAGCGACATGGCGCCTTCCTATAACAGATCCGTTTCCAGGGGGCAACGGGGCAACCGGACAGAAAAATGACCCAACCTTCCCCCTTTGGAAAACTGCCCTACCGCCACCCTCCTATGGGAAATCGCCAAGCCCCACTCCTTACTTTGGAAAATTGCCAAGCCTCACTCAATCCCCTCTTTGGAAAAGGGGGGCCGGGGGGATTTCAGACCCATTCCCACCCATCTTCCGATCCCGGCCGCCGCGAAGCCCCGCCCATGGAGATTCGCCGGACCGGGAGGCTTTTTTTGACAGCCGATCAAAGGCGTGCTAGAGAGGGTCAGGAAGTGAACCTTATGCGATGATTCGGAGGTGCCCTCATGAAAAAGCTGATGGTGATCCTGGCGGCCTTGATGCTGGCGATGGGGACCATGGCCTACGCCGGCGGAGACCAGAACTGCGGCGACAAGGCCTCCGGTCCGGCCGGAGACTCGGGCGGCGGCCAGACCAGCCGAAGCCGTTCCGCGGCCGACTGACCTGCCGTACGGGTTCCTGGCGCCTGTCCCTGGACCGGTTCCTGCCGTAATCCCTCCCTGGCGTGCGACCGGCGCCGGAAGAACAACTGTTTTCGGCGCCGGTGGACATCCCGGAGGCCCGGGGTCAAGCGGCCGCCGGTGGCCGAACCGCGCGGCAGGACCACTCCGGGCGAAGGCGGTCGATCCGGGCCGCAAGTGCCGAGGCCTCAGTCGAACTGTTTCTTGAAACGCTCAAACTCGGTTTTCAGATTCTCCAGTTCCTCCCGCAGACAGAGCAGGACCTGCTCCAGGGCCTCGATGCGAGCGGTATTCTGGCTCTGCGGCGCACTCGAATCCGTCTCGGGTGCGGCCTGGACGCCGGGAAGGCCGGCGGCGGGCAGTCCGGCGAGAAGATGCGCATAGCGCGGCTCCTTGCACCCCGGTTCACGCTCCAGACGAACAACGTAGCCGCCTTCGGACAGATCCTCGAGGGTCTGCAGAACGGTTTCGAGGCTCTCGAAGGCGTGAAACCGGGCGCTGCGGCTGCGGATCTCTCCGGCGGTCTGGGGCCCACGCAGCAGCAGCACGCACAGGACCGATGATTCGCGGGCGATCCATTTGCGGTCGGCGCTGAAACGCTCCTCGTACTTGGGCACCCGGCCCACCAGGCTCTCCCACACCAGCCCCTTGTCCTCCAGCCGCGCCAGCGCCTGCCGCACGGTCTGCTCATCGTAGGAGACCACCGGGTGGCGGCTTGATTTCTGGTTGCAGGCGGCGGTCAGTGCGTTGAGGCTCAACGGATAATAGTCCGGAGTCGCGAGCGCTTTTTCCATCAGGCTCCCCAGCACACGAACTTCGATTTCATCCAGCAGGTTCTCCACCGGGCAACCTCCTTGCCAGTAGACATCATCGGGCCTTCCGCCGTCAAGTCTGCGCAGGAGGGAAAGAGGGGGCCGCGGTGTGGTCGACCCCGGAACCATTTTGACCCGGCCGCCGATCCCCGGACCCTGCCTGCCCCGTGTACCCGATGTTGTGTGTTGGGTATAGTGTTGGGTATTGGTTTTTCAGAAACAATACAGGGGGCACGGCTTGACCCGTAACCCCCTGTTTTTATTATTGGCGTCCCCAAGGGGATTTGAACCCCTGTCGCCGGCGTGAAAGGCCGGTGTCCT
>CALJLV010000219.1 GCA_937982505.1 uncultured Desulfobacteraceae bacterium
GGCGACCACCGAGATCTACACTCTTTCCCTACCCGACGCTCTTCCGATCTGCACGGCCCCGCGCAGCGTCTCGAAGGCGGCCGGGGCGGGCGCCGGGCCCACGGGCCGGCAGCGGGCCGCCCGCACCCCGGGGCGGCCGCCGGCCGTATCCCCGGGGGCCGCGAAACGGATCCGGGGGCAGAATTCGTCGATGGTCCGGGGGCGATGGCGGGCCCTGAGGGCCGCGGCCAGGGCGTCCTCCCAGCGCTTTCCGCCGCCGTCGGGGAAGTCGAGAAAAAAGACCCCCTGGTCCCGGGTGTTGACGATGACGGTGTGCGACTCGATGGTCACGGCGGCCATGGCGTCCAGGGGCAGGATGCAATCCAGGCTCTCTCCCCGGAGGGCCAGCCCCTGGTCGTCCAGGTGAAGCCGGGCCCGGCCCAGGCGACGGCGCCCGTAGCGCACCGCCCCGAGCCCGCCGGCTCCCCGGAACAGGCCGCAACGGGTTTCAACGGCCACCTCCACCGGCCCGCCGTGAAGCCCTCCGGCCGGCAGCCGCTCCAGCCGCCGCACGGCCGCATACCAGTGGTCGATGCCGGCCCGGCGGCCGCCGATAACGGCCTCGAGACCGCCCCGGGCCAGGCGCAGCGACGCCCCGCAGGCGCGGCAGCGACCGGCCTTTAGCCAGGGCTCGGCGCCGCACAGGGGGCAGCGGTAGAGAAGGCGGGTGATCATGGGCAGCGGCGGCCGGAAGGTTGCCGCTTTGCGGATTCAAGATTCAAGATTGAAAGTTCAAGGTTCAAGGTTTCAGTCTTCAGGTTTCCCTCCCCTGCCCCATTTCCTTGACCGCCGCCAGGGCCGCGGCCAGGGCCGCGTCCAGGTTTTCCGGACGGTTGCCGCCGGCCTGGGCCAGATCGGGACGGCCGCCGCCGCCGCCGCCCACCTCGGCGGCGGCCGCCCGGATGATCCTGCCGGCATGGAAGCGCTGGGTCAGGTCGCGGGTCACGGCGGCCACCAGCAGGGCCTTGCCCTCGGATTCGGCGCCCAGCACCACCACCCCGGACCCGAGCCGGTCGCGGAAACGGTCCGCCAGGTCGCGCAGGGCCGCCGGGTTGTCCACCGCCACCTGGCGCACCATCACCGACACCCCGGCCACGGTGCGGGTCTCGTCGTCGGCGGCGGCCCCGGCGGCCGCGGCGGCCTGTTCGGTCTTGAGGCGGGTCAGCTCCTTTTCCAGGCGGCGCTGCTCGGCCATGAGCCGCTCGATACGCTCGGCCAGGGCCTCGGGCGGGGCCTTGAGGCGCCGGGCCGCCTCGGCCAGGATCCGGGCCCGGGCCTGCACATGGGCCACGGCGGCCTCGCCGGTGAGGGCCTCGACCCGCCGCACCCCCGAGGCCACGCTGGCTTCGGAAACGATGACGAAGAGCCCGATGTCCCCGGTGCGGCCCGCGTGGGTGCCGCCGCACAGCTCCTTGGAAAAATCGGACAGGGAGACCACCCGCACCCGGTCCCCGTATTTCTCCTCGAACAGGGCCATGGCCCCGGACTGGAAGGCGGTCTCGGCATCCATCTCGTCCACCGCCACCGGCACGTTGGCCCGCACCCGGGCGTTGACCCGGGCCTCGATCTCGGCCAGGGCCTCGGCCTCGATGGGGGAAAAATGGGTGAAATCAAAGCGCAGCCGCTCGGGGCTCACCAGGGAGCCGGCCTGTTTGACGTGGTCGCCCAGCACGGCCCGCAGCTCGCCGTGGAGGATGTGGGTGGCGGTGTGGTTGCGGGCCGTGGCGGCCCGGCGCTGGGGGTCCACCGCCATCCGGACCCGCTGGTCCGGACCGATGCGGCCCGCCGTCACCCGCCCCTTGTGGATGATCAGGCCGGTGGGATCCTTGATGGTGTCTTCCACCGCCACCTGCCCCCCTTCGGCGGTGGTGATGCGGCCCTGGTCGCCCACCTGGCCGCCGGCCTCCCCGTAAAAGGGGGTGCGGTCGGTGACGATCTCCACCTCGGTGCCGGGCCCGGCTTCCGCCACCCCCTGGCCGTCGGAAACCACCAGCAGGACCCGGGCCTCGGCGGCGGTCCCCTCGTAGCCCACAAAGACCGGCTGGATCCCGCGGCTGGACAGATCCCGGAAGGCGTCGGCGAGCTTGCCGAAGCTGGCCACGCGGCGCGACTGGGCCCGCTGGGCCGCCATGCCGGCCTCGAACCCGGCCATGTCCAGGGTCAGCCCCTCGTCGCGCACCACGTCGCGCACGATGTCCACCGGAAAACCGAAGGTGTCGTAAAGCTTGAAGATCACCTCCCCGGGCACGTCGCGCCGCCCCTGGGCACGCAGCTCGCCCAGGGCGTCGCCCAGCACCTTCAACCCGTGGTCCAGGGTTTCGGAAAAGCGCACCTCCTCGTTGCGGATCACGTTGGTGATGAAGCTGGCCGCTTCGCCCAGTTCGGGGTAGGCCGGCCGCATGATCTCGAAGACCACCCGGGCCGTTTCGTGCAGGAAAGGATCGGTGAGCCCGATGTTGCGCCCGTAGCGGATGGCCCGGCGCATGATGCGCCGCAGCACGTAGCCGCGCCCCTCGTTGGAGGGCAGGATCCCGTCGCCGATGAGAAAGGCCGCCGCCCGGCTGTGGTCGGCGATGACCTTGAGGGCCACGTCCCCTTCCCGGTTCCGGCCGTAGGGACAGCCGGCCAGATCGGCGGCCCGGTCGATGATGGGACGGATCAGGTCCGTCTCGAAGTTGTTCTCCTTGTTCTGGAGCACCGCGGCGATGCGCTCCAGGCCGGCACCGGTGTCGATGCTCGGCTTGGGCAGGGGGGTCATGCGGCCGTCGGCGTCGCGGTTGAACTGCATGAAGACCAGGTTCCACAGCTCCAGGTAGCGGTCGCACTCGCACCCGAGGCGGCAGTCCGGCCGGCCGCAGCCGAACCCGGGGCCCCGGTCCAGATGGATTTCGGAACAGGGCCCGCAGGGGCCGGTGTCGCCCATGGCCCAGAAATTGTCCTTCTCGCCGAAGCGCACGATGCGCTCGGCGGGAATCCCCACCACCCGCTGCCACAGCTCGAAGGCCTCGTCGTCGTCAAGGTAGATGGACACCCAGAGCCGGTCGGCGGGCAGACCGAACCCGCTGGTGAGCAGGTCCCAGCCGAATTCGATGGCCTTTTCCTTGAAGTAGTCGCCGAAGGAGAAGTTGCCCAGCATCTCGAAGAAGGTGTGATGACGGGCCGTGTAGCCGACGTTCTCCAGATCGTTGTGCTTGCCGCCGGCGCGCACGCATTTCTGGGAGGTCACGGCCCGCTGGTAGGGCCGCTTCTCGTCGCCCAGAAAGACCCGCTTGAACTGCACCATGCCCGCATTGGTGAAGAGCAGGGTGGGGTCGTCGGCCGGAACCAGGGAGCTGCTGCGCACGATCTGGTGGCCCTGGCGCTGGAAGTAGTCGAGAAAGGTCTGGCGGATCTCGTTGCCCGTCATGTGTCGCTCCGATGAGGTTCAGGGTTGGCGCCCGCGGCGCGTTTAAGATTCAAGATTCCAGATTCAAGATTCCAGATTCCGGATTCCGGATTCAAGATTCCAGATTCCGGATTCCGGATTCCGGATTCCGGATTCAGCTTTCGGCCTGGCGGCACCCCCCCTACCCGTCCGCGTCTTCGGCCGAGCTTCGGCCCGGCGCCAGGGCCATCTTCTCGCGCACTTTGCCCAGCAGGGAGGCGTAGATGTCCGGGTTGTCCTTGAAGAAGCGCTTGACGTTCTCGCGCCCCTGGCCGATGCGCTCGCCCTCGTAGCTGTACCAGCTGCCGCTCTTTTCGATGACGCCCACCGTGACCCCGTTGTCCAGCAGGTCCCCGGCGGCCGAGATCCCCTCGCCGTACATGATGTCGAACTCGGCCTCCTGGAAGGGCGGGGCCAGCTTGTTCTTGACCACCTTGACCCGGGTGCGGTTGCCCACCACGTCCTGGCCTTCCTTGATGGCCCCGATGCGCCGGATGTCCATGCGCACCGAGGCGTAGAATTTGAGCGCGTTGCCGCCGGTGGTGGTCTCGGGATTGCCGAAGACGACCCCGATCTTCATGCGGATCTGGTTGATGAAGATCAGCATGGTCATGGTTTTGTTGATGGTGGCGGTGAGCTTGCGCAGGGCCTGGCTCATGAGCCGGGCCTGGAGGCCCATGTGGGCGTCGCCCATCTCGCCCTCGATCTCGGCCCGGGGCGTCAGGGCCGCCACCGAGTCGATGACGATGATGTCCACGGCCCCGCTGCGCACCAGCATGTCGGCGATCTCCAGGGCCTGCTCGCCCGTGTCCGGCTGGCTCACCAGCAGTTCGTCGCAGTCGACCCCCAGCTTGCGGGCATAGACGGTGTCCAGGGCGTGCTCGGCGTCGATGAAGGCCGCGATCCCCCCCTGGCGCTGGGCCTCGGCCACGGCGTGCAGGGCCAGGGTGGTCTTGCCCGAGGATTCGGGACCGTAGATCTCGATGATCCGGCCCCGGGGCAGCCCCCCGATGCCCAGGGCCTTGTCCAGGGCCAGGGCCCCGGTGTGGATCACCGGCACCTGGACGATGGGCTGGCTGCCCAGCTTCATGATGGCGCCCTTGCCGAACTGGCGCTCGATCTGGCCGATGGCCGTCTGCACGGCCCGATCCTTTTCCGGTGCTGGACTCATGATCCACCTCCTGTGGCATGGGGTCCCGGGTCCCGTCCCAGCACGGCCCGGGCCAGCGGGGTGTAGCGCGCCCCGCCGGGCCCCAGGTCGCTGCGGAACAGGACCAGGGAGTCGATCTGGAAGGCCGGGACCTCCAGGGTCGCATGGGTTTGAAGGATCCGGGCGAGCCGCTGGGCGTCGAACTCGCCCCGGGCCCGGGCCAGGGTCAGATGGGCGGTCCAGGCCCGCCCCTCGGGCGCGTGGCCCAGGCGGGCCAGTTCAGTCTCCACCCGCCGCTGGAGGATCCCCAGGCGGTCCAGCTCTCCACCCAGACCGACCCACAGCACCCGGGCCCGCTGGGGCCGGGGGAAAACCCCCAGGCCGGAGGGCGCCAGGCGGATGGGAGCCGCGTCCCGGGCCGCCCGCTCCAGGGCCGCGGCCAGCGGGTCGACGTCCGCAAGGGGCACATCGCCCAGAAAATGGAACGTCAGGTGGATGTTCCCGGGCGGGACCCAGCGTCCGCGCAGTCCGGCCTGTTCCAGCCGCGCGGCCAGCCGCCCGAGCGCCTCGGTGGCCGCCCCGGGCAGGGGAGCGGCCACGAAGGCGCGCAGGGTCCCGGCGTTCATGTGGGCAGCAGGGCCTGGGGCTCACCCAGGAGAAAGCGGCCCTTGGCGATGCGCTCCTTGAGCGCCTCGGCGATCTCCCGGGCCTTGACCAGACTCGACAGGGGCACGGTGTGGATCTGGCGGCCCTGAAAACGGATCGACCCGCTCTTGAGCTGGGCGTAGCTCACCTTGGCCAGGCGCTTGGACTGGCCGGCGGGATAGTCGCTGCCGTAGTCGATCACCTGGGTGAAGATCTCCTCGTCGCTCACCGCCGTGAAGGCCGCCATCTCCTCGTCGAGGATGGGGATGGGGATCCCCAGGCCCACCGCCAGGCTGCACCCGTAGCCCTGGATGCTCACCCCCCGCAGAAAGCGCGGGTTCATCTGCTTCAGATCGCCCATCACGAAGAGGGTCCCGGACGGGCGCAGGGGCACCCCGCGCACCGTACGGCGCACCTTGGGGTTGTGCTGGGTGCCGTGGAAGGTGACGTACCCCTCGCCGCCGCCCAGAAAGATACGCGTGCCGATGCCGATGGTGCGAAAATAGGGATCGTTGAACAGGGGGCTGAGCTGCCCGGCCGAACAGTAGTTGGCGTTGGCGGCCCTGGGCTTGAGGGTCCCCATGTAGGTGTAGATGGTCTTGTTGGACAGATTCACCGCGCAGTTGTAGTTCTGGTACCCGTTGCGCGGATTGCACAGCACCGCGTAGGGCAGGTCGCGCAGGGTGACCTCCTTTTCCATCTCGGTGTTGGGGTAGCAGTCCGTGCCGTAGGCCGTGGCCCGGATGAAGACCTTCTTTCCGGCCACCAGGTCCTCGATGACGTGCCCGCCCCCGTAGCGGAATTCGCCCGGATAGACCTTGTTGAGGGGGTCGTCGGCGCACGGCTCGGTGGCCCCCAGGTAGCAGTCCACGGCCGCCAGGCCCCCGTAGGCCGGCACGTTGTTGATCCAAACGCCGGCCGCCTTGATCCCCGGCCGGCTGTGGCCGAAGTTGATGAAGGCCCCGGACGAGCACATGGGGGCGAAGGTGCCGGTGGTGACCACGTCCACGCGCCGGGCGGCCTCCGCGGCCCCCTCCTGGCGCACGATGTCGATCATCTCCTCGGCGGTGACCACCACCGCCTCGCCACGGCGGATGCGCGCGTTGATCTCGGCGTAGGTCTTGGTGACTTGGTGGGTTGTCATGACGGCTTCCTGTGGGGTCGCGGGGTTGAGGGGTGAAGGATTTCAGGTTCAAGATTCCAGATTCAAGATTCCAGATTCCAGATTCCAGATTCCAGATTCCCGGTTCGCGGATCCGCCCGCCGGTCACTTGGCCAGGGCCTCGATGCGGTCGGTGATGTTGTGCCGGATCCACTGATCGTCCCACCACTCGATGGGGTTGACGAAGGTGTCGCGCACCAGGATCGAAAAATGCAGGTGATCGCCGCCGGCCAGGCCCGTGATTCCGGTGAGCCCCAGCACATCCCCCCGGGCGACCATCGCCTCGGTGCCCACGTCGATGCGGCTCAGGTGGCTGTACATGCTGAAAAGCCCCAGACCGTGGTCGAGCACCACCGTCAGTCCGTAGATTCCCAGATCGCCGGCGAAGGCCACCCGGCCGGTGTTGGCCGCCGGCACCGGACTGTTGGCCAGGGAGGCCAGGTCCACGCCCATGTGGATCTGGCGGTCGATTTCCGCGCCCTTGTAACGGTAGACCCGGTGGTCGGCGAACATGGCCCGGTTGGCGGCCCGGGGCAGGCGCACGAAGGTGTCGGCCCAGTGGCGCCGATCGTCCGAGCGGCCGACGATTTCCTGGAGCCTGGCGTAGTTTTCCCTGCGCACCCCGCGATTGACGGCCAGGTACTGCTCCAGGGGGCTTTCCGGGGCCGGAGCCGGCAGCAGGGCGGCCAGTTCGGGCATCTTGGATTCGAGAAACCCGTCGCCGATCTCCAGCACGTCCTGGCGCCACTGGCGCGGCCGGATGTGGTGCACCAGGGCGCGCTGCACCGCGTTGCCGGCCTCGTCCTCGGCCACCAGCGCCATGGGGGTGCCCGGGCCCTGATCGTAGCGCAGGGCCACGAAGGCCGCCAGCATCAGGCGGTCCTCGAAGAGGCCGGGCTGGCCCGGGTAGAAGACGTCCCCCACCGTCACGCCGCTGCGTCGGCAGGGTTCGGAAACCCGGTAGAGGACCAGGCCGCTGCCTCCCTGGTTGATGTTGTGGGCCGGCGAAAGGACGGTGACGACCGGCGGCTGGGTGTCCACGCGCACGGGCCGCTCCAGCACGGTGCGATTGCCCCGGCCCCAGCGGCGCCAGGCATTGTCGCGGACCTCCAGGCGCAGCACCATCTCGCCTTGCGCGAACCCTTGGTCGGTGGGCACCAGGCGCACCTCGATAGCCTGGGGCGTCCGTTCCCCGCCGCCGAACCCGCCGCCCCCCGGATAGATCCTGTCCACCAGCACCACGTCCCGGCCCTGGCCGGAGACGGAAAGACGCACCTGGCGCAGGCCGCTGCCCGCGTCGTGGGCCTGGATGGCAAAGATGTGCTCCCGGCCCACGGCGCCGAAGGGCGGGTCGATGGCCGCCACCGGGGCCGTGCCCTCCAGGCGCTGGGAGAAGACCAGAAACACGAGGGCCACCAGGATCCCCGCGGCGGCCAGCACGGCGGCCAGACGCGAAAACTTCACATTACCTTTCAAGCGCTTACCCGCTTTCCCGAAGTCGGTCCATGAAAGCCGCCACATTAACAAGGAGCGCGCGCCGAATCAAGGGCCAAAGGGGCGAAGGGAAGCGGCGGCCCCCGGCTTTGGCCCGGCCCCCTGCGCCTTGACTTTTGGCCCGCCCCGGGCTAAAGGTCTGGCCCTATGAAAGGCATCGATTTTGCAGATGACCCGGCTCCGGCCGAGGTCCGGATCGGCCCGGTCACCGTGGGCGGCGGCGCACTGACCCTCATCGCCGGCCCCTGCGTCATCGAGAGCCCGGAGCTGACCTTTCAGGTGGCCCGGGAACTCAAGGCCCTCTGCGCCCGGCTGAACCTGCCGTTGATCTTCAAGGCCTCCTACGACAAGGCCAACCGCAGCTCGGTACGCTCGTTTCGCGGCCCGGGGCTGGCCGACGGCCTGGCCGTGCTGGCCGCTATCCGCCGGGACCTGCAAGTGCCGGTGTTGTCGGACGTGCACAGCCCCGAACAGGTGGACCGGGCCGCCGAGGTCCTGGACGTGCTCCAGATTCCGGCCTTCCTCTGCCGCCAGACCGACCTGCTCCTGGCCGCCGCGGCCTGCGGCCGTCCTTTGAACATCAAGAAGGGCCAGTTCATGGCCCCCTGGGACATGGCCCAGGTGCTGGCCAAGGTCGCCTCGGCGGGTGGATCGGGGCGGGTCCTGCTCACCGAGCGGGGCACCAGCTTCGGCTACAACAACCTGGTGGTGGATTTTCGCGCCCTGGCCATTCTGCGGCAGCTGGGCTGCCCGGTGGTTTTCGACGCCACCCACAGCGTGCAGCTACCCGGCGCCGCCGGCGAGAGCTCCGGCGGAGAGCGCCACTTCGCCCCTCTGCTGGCCCGCGCCGCCGTGGCGGCCGGGGCCGACGCCGTCTTCATGGAGGTCCACCCCGATCCGGACCGGGCCCTTTGCGACGGGGCCAATTCCCTGCCCCTGGATCGCCTCGAACCCGTCCTTGTCCGCCTGCAACGGATCCACGCGGCGGCCCGCCCGGAACATCCCGCCCGCCCATGAGCGCCGCGGTGACCGCCGACATCGCCGCGCGCCTGGCGCGCATCCGCCTCCTGCTGCTGGACGTGGACGGGGTCCTCACCGATGGCCGGCTCTACTACGGCGCCGACGGCGAAACCCTCAAGGCCTTCCACGCACGCGACGGCCTGGGACTGCGCCTGGTCATGGCCGCCGGCCTGACGGTGGGCATCGTCACCGGCCGCCGGGGGCCGGCCCTGGCGGCCCGCTGCCGGGACCTGGGCATCACCCTGGTCTTTGACGGGGTGCGCGACAAGGCCGGCGTGCTGGAGGCCATCGTGGCGCGCACCGGGATCGATCCGGAGCAGATGGCTTTCGTGGGCGACGACCTGGTGGACCTGGGGCTCATGCGCCGCGTGGGACTGGCCGCGGCGGTGGCCGACGCGGACGATCTGGTGCGCGCCGCGGCCCACCTGGTCACCGCAGCTCCGGGCGGACGCGGTGCGGTGCGCGAAATCTGCCGGCACTGGCTCGTGGCCCGGGGCGAATGGCCCCGGACCCTGGCCCGCCTGGGAGCCGACCCATGAATGCCAGCCGGCGCACCCGGCTGCTGCGGCGGATTCTGGTGGCGCTGATCGTCGTGGTCTGCGCGGCCATCGGGACCGCCTACCTCGGCTACCGCCACTTTCGGGCCCGGCCCGCGGCCCTGGTGGCCGCCGTGGGCGAGCGGGCCGATCTGAGCATGGACCAGGTGCGCCACACCGCCACTCGCGACGGACGCACCGAATGGGTCCTGGAGGCCCGCCGGGCCAGCCTGGACAGCGATTCGCGGATCCTGCGGCTCGAAGGGCCGCGCCTGCGGTTTTTCCCCCGCCAGGGCGGCCCCATCGACCTGGAGGCGGAACGGGGGCGGCTCCACACGGCCTCGAATGACATTGAAGTCGAAGAACGGGTTGTGGTAAAAAATGTGCATTATCGGCTCGATACTCAATCGCTGCACTACGACCACGCCCGGGCCCGGGTCACGGCCCCCGGCGCGGTGGAAATCCGCCGCGACGCGGACCTGCTCCGGGCCGACAGCCTGACGGTGCACTTGCAGCAAGGCACGGCGGAGCTGGCCGGGGCGGTGAAAGGAATCTTTCGTGGCACCACGCTCTGGTAGCGCCAACAGGCGGGCCTTTGCGCTCTGGGGGCTGGTGACGGCCTGGATCTGCCTGGCGGTTGCGGCGGCCGCCGAGACCCCGCCCGCCGATGCGCCGGTACGCATCAGCGCCGACCGGCTGCTGGCCGACATGGATGGGCGCACGGCCGAGTTTCTCGGCCACGTGGTGGCTGTCCAGGGCGACACCGAGATTACCGCCGCCCGGCTCAAGGTCTTTTACGCCCAGGGCGCCGGCGGCCAGGAAAGCGGGCCCGCCGCCCAGGGAACCATCGAACGCATCGAGGCCAGCGGTGAGGTGGTCATCCATTTCGAGGAGAACGTCGCCCACGCCGAACGGGCCGTGTACACCGCCGCCGACGGCCTGCTGGTGCTCACCGGCGACCAGGCCCGGATCCTCAGCGGGCCCAACACGGTGGCCGGAGGCCGCATCACCCTGCACCGCCAGACCCGGCGCATCACGGTGGAAAAGGCCGCCGGCGGCGGCCGGGTCGAGGCGGTCTTCGTCAGCGGCGACCAGGGGCTGCCGTAAAATGGGAGCCGCCCCATGACCACTCTCCGGCTCGAGGGCCTGGTAAAGATCTACGCCGGCCGCCAGGTGGTCAGAGGGGTCGACATGAGCGTGGCCAGCGGAGAGGTGGTGGGGCTGCTGGGCCCCAACGGGGCCGGCAAGACGACCACCTTCTACATGACGGTGGGCATGATCCGGGCCGATGCCGGCCGGGTGATGCTCGACGCCGAGGACCTCACCGACCTGCCCATGCATCAGCGGGCCCGGCGGGGTCTGGGGTACCTGCCCCAGGAGACCAGCGTCTTTCGCAAGCTGACCGTGGAGCAGAACCTGCTGGCGATTCTCGAGCTGCGCGGGGTCCAGGGGCCCGAACGCCGCCGGCGCACCCGGCGGCTCCTCGAAGAGCTGGGAATCGCGCGGCTGGCCAAACGGCGGGCCACGGCCCTGTCCGGCGGGGAGCGTCGGCGCCTGGAAATCTCCCGGGCCCTGGCCACCGAACCGGCCTTCATGCTCCTGGACGAACCGTTCGCCGGGATCGACCCGCTGGCGGTGCTGGACATCAAACAGATCATCGGCCACTTGCGCCAAAGGGGGATCGGGGTGCTGATTTCGGATCACAATGTGCGCGAAACCCTGGGCGTCTGTGACCAGGCCTACATCCTCAGCGACGGCACCGTGATCGAGTCCGGACCGCCGGCGCATATCGCCGCCAGTGAAACCGCCCGGCGCATCTACCTGGGTGAAGAGTTCAGGTTGTGACCATGGCACTCGAACTGAGACAACAACTCAAGCTGTCCCAGCAACTGATCATGACCCCGCAGCTGCAGATGGCCATCAAGCTGCTGCAACTGTCGCGGCTCGAACTGCTGGACACCATCCACCAGGAGCTGGAGGAGAACCCGGCCCTGGAGGAAGTCCCGGAAACCTACAGCGAGGAGATGGACACCGGATCCGAGGAGCCCCCGCCGGTGGAGGCGCCCCCCATGCAGGAGGTGACCATCAGGGAGCGGCTCCACGAGGAGATCGACTGGAGCAACTACATCGACGAGTACAGCGCTCCGGGCCGCATCAACTTCGAATCCGAAGCGCACGACGGCCCCGGCTTCGAGCCTTTCATGGCCAAGCCCGCCTCGCTGCAGGACCACCTGTTGTGGCAGTTGCTGATGACCGCGCCGGACGAGGAGACCGAGCGCGTCGGCAGCCTCATCGCCGGCAATCTCAAGGCCGACGGGTACCTGGACCTGGGCGTGGCCGAACTGGCCGAACAGGCCGGCTGCCCGGAGGCGGCGGTGGAAAAGGTCCTGGCCCTCATGCAGAGCTTCGACCCGGTGGGGGTCTGCGCCCGGGACCTCACCGAATGCCTGCTGATCCAGGCCCGCCACCTGGATCTGGCCGACACCCTGGTGACCGCCATCATCCAGGACCATCTGCACCACCTGGAGAACAAGAACTACAAGGCCATCTGCAAGGCGCTCAAGGTGGACATGGCCGAGGTGGCCCGGGCGGTGAACATCATCCGCGGCCTGGAGCCGCGGCCGGGACGCCAGTTCGCCGACGACACGGCCCAGTACATCACCCCGGACATCTACGTGCACAAGATGGGCGACGAGTACGTGATCCTGCTCAACGACGACGGCCTGCCCAAGCTGCGCGTCAACAGTTTCTACCGCAACGCCATCCGCCGCGGCCAGCAGATCCCCGACAGCGCCAAGGACTACGTCCAGGACAAGATGCGCTCGGCCGCCTGGCTGATCCGCAGCATCCACCAGCGCCAGAAGACCATCTACCGGGTGATGGAGAGCATCCTGCGCTACCAGCGCGACTTCTTCGACAAGGGCATCGCCCACCTCAAGCCCATGGTCCTGCGGGACGTGGCCGAGGACATCGGCATGCACGAGTCGACCATCAGCCGGGTGACCACCAACAAGTACGCCCATACCCCCCGGGGCATCTTCGAGCTCAAGTACTTCTTCAACAGCTCCATCCGCCGCGTCCACGGCGAAGCCATCGCCTCGGCCAGCGTCCAGGAGAAGATCCGCCGCATCATCGACGGCGAGGACCCGCGGCGCCCCTACAGCGACGACCGCATCGCCAAGATTCTCAAGTCCCAGAACATCGACATCGCCCGCCGTACGGTGGCCAAGTACCGGGAGATCCTCAGGGTGCTGCCCAGCAGCAAACGCAAACAGATCTGACAGGAGGTCCGGGATGCAGACGAGTGTGACCTTCAAGAATCTCGATCCGTCCGAACACCTCAAGGCCTATGCCCAGGACAAGCTCAAGCGCCTGGACAAGTATTTTCACAACCCGGCCACGGCCGCGGTGGTGCTGACGGTGGAAAAGCACCGCCACATCGCCGAGGCCAACATCCAGGCCGACCGCCTGACCATCAACGGCCGGGAGGAGACCACGGACATGTACTCGGCCATCGACATGGTCCTGGACAAGATCGAGGCCCAGGTGCGCAAGGGCAAGCAGAAAGAGCGCGAACGGCGCGGCGAGAGCCCCAAGACGATGCTGGCCGAAGCGGCCATGGCCGTCGAGAGCGACACCCTGCCGCGGGTGCGGGTCATGCCCATCGACTACAAGCCCATGGACGTGGAAGAAGCCCTGGAGCAGCTCGACCTGAGCGAGGAGAACTTTCTGGTCTTCACCAACGCCCAGACCGACCGGGTCAACGTCCTGTACCGGCGCAGCAACGGCGACTATGGTCTGATTCAACCCAACGCCTGACGGGGAAAGACCCCTGGCGACATTCCAAGGCGGCGGGCCGGGCACCGGCGCCCGGCCGTGCGCCGCGTGAGACCCCATGGTGGATGATACGACATGAGAATTCTGGATGTGCTGACCCAAGATGCCATCGTGCCGGACCTGAGGGCGCGGGACAAAAAGGAGGTCCTCGAACAGCTCGTGCAGCCGGTGGCGGCGCGCACCGGCACCTCGGCCAAGGACCTGGTGCGGGTCTTGATGGAGCGTGAACGGCTCGGCTCCACGGGGATCGGCGGCGGGATCGGCATCCCCCACGGCAAGCTCAGGAACCTCGACACCCTGGTGCTCGGAGTGGGCCTGAGCCGCCAGGGGGTGGACTTCGACTCCCTGGACGGACGCCCCACCCACATCTTCTTTCTGCTGATCACGCCGGAAAACTCCACCGGCCTGCACCTCAAGCTGCTGGCGCGCATCTCGCGCATCCTGAAAAACGAACCGTTCAAGGAACAGCTCATGGCCGCCGGGGACGCCGAGGCGGTCTGGACCGCCATCGCGGCCCAGGACGAGGACTTCTAGGGGCGGCGTGAAGAACGCGCGCATCATCGTCATCACCGGCCTGTCCGGGTCGGGCAAGAGCACCGCCATGGCGGCCCTGGAGGACGCCGGCCGCTTCTGCGTGGACAACCTGCCGGTGGCCCTGCTGCCGCGCCTGCTGGAATTGCCCATGGACAGCGAGACGGCCGCCACCGCGGGGCTGGCCTTTGCCATGGATCTGCGCGAGAAGGGGTTCGTGGAGCGCTACCCGTCGGTCTTCGCCGCCCTGCGCCTGCGCGGCATCGTGCCGGAGGTGATCTTCCTGGAAGCCGACGAGGAGGTCCTGGTGCAGCGCTACCAGGCCACGCGGCGCCAGCACCCCCTGGCCCAGGACCGTCCCCTGCGCGAGGCCATCCGCACCGAGGCGCGGCTCCTGGCCCCTCTGCGGGCCGCGGCGCACCGGGTCATCGACACCTCCCGGCTCAACGTCCACCAGCTCAAGGCCGCCATGTTCGAGATCGGCCGGCGCGGCACGCAGCCCGGAGTGCTGCAGATCCAGGTCCTCTCCTTCGGGTTCAAGCACGGCCTGCCCCGGGAAGCCGACCTGGTGGCGGACGTGCGCTTTCTGACCAACCCCTTCTACGACGCCAACCTGCGCCACCTCGACGGCGAGAGCGAGGCCATCCGGACCTTCGTCCTGGGCGACCCCGAAGCCACGCCGTTCCTGGGGCGCTACGCCGATCTGCTTGACTATTTGATCCCGTTGTACGAAAAGGAAGGCAAATCCTACCTGACCATCGCCATCGGCTGCACCGGCGGCCGGCATCGTTCCGTGGTGATGGCCCGGGCTATCTTTCAACACCTTCAGGCGCTCGGGCGGCCCGTGCGCCTGGCCCATCGCGACATCGGTCTGGCCGGCGACTGACCGGGGAAATCGGCATTCATGATCGGGATTCTCATCGTCACCCACAGCCGTCTGGGCGAGGCCCTCATCGAGGCGGCCGAATTGATCGTCGGAAGCCGGCCCGAAGCGGCCGCGGCCGTATCCATCGACCTGACCCAGAACGTGGACCGGCTGCGCCAGAAGATCGCCGACGGCCTGCGCCAGATCCGGGCCAACGAGGGGACCCTGATCCTCACCGACATGTTCGGCGGCACCCCGTCGAACCTGAGCTACTCGTTTCTCGAGGAGGGCCGGGTGGAGGTCATCTCCGGCGTCAACCTGCCCATGGTGATCAAGGCCCTGAACGCGCGGGGCAAGAAACCGCTTCCCGAGCTGGCCGTGGAGCTGGAAGCCTACGGCAAGAAGAGCATCTCCCTGGCCAGCGGAATCCTCAAAGGCAACAAGCGCGGCGCCTGAACCCAAAGGAGAACGCAGCATGACGATCAAGATCGGCATCAACGGTTTCGGACGCATCGGCCGGCTGGTCCTGCGGGCCGCCCTGAAAAATCCCAAGGTCGAGGTGGTCAGCATCAACGATCTGACCGACGCGGCCACCATGGCCCACCTGCTGGTCTACGACTCGGTCCACGGCCGCCTGGAGGCCAAGGTGAGCGCCCGCGAGGACGCCATCGAAGTGGACGGCCGGCCGGTGGCCATCACCAGCGTCCGCGATCCGGAACGCCTCGCCTGGGGCGACCAGGGGGTGGACGTGGTGGCCGAGTGCACCGGGATCTTCCGCGACCGCGAAGGGGCCGGCAAGCACCTGGCCGCCGGGGCGCGCAAGGTGATCATCAGCGCCCCGGCCAACAACCCGGACATCACCATCGTCATGGGCGTCAACCACCGCCAGTACGATCCACGCCAGCACCACATCGTCTCCAACGCTTCGTGCACCACCAACTGCCTGGCGCCGGTGGCCAAGGTGCTCATGGAAAACTTCGGCATCCGCGCCGGGCTGATGACCACCATCCACTCGTATACCGGCGACCAGCGCCTGCTGGATTTTCCCCACAAGGACCTGCGCCGGGCCCGGGCGGCGGCCCTCTCCATGATCCCCACCACCACCGGCGCGGCCCGGGCCGTGGCCCTGGTGCTGCCCGAGCTCAAGGGCCGGCTCAACGGCCTGGCCATCCGGGTGCCGACCCCCAACGTGTCGCTGGTGGACCTGGTGGCCACGGTGGAAAAGTCGGGGGTCACCGTCTCGGACGTCAACGAGGCCCTGCGCATCGCCAGCGAAACGACCCTCGCGGGGATCCTGGGCTACAGTGACCTGCCCCTGGTCAGCTCCGACTACAACGGCTGCACCCTTTCGAGCATCGTGGACGCGCCCACCACCTACGTGGTGGACGACATGGTCAAGGTCCTCTCCTGGTACGACAACGAAGCCGGCTACGCCACGCGCATGGTGGACCTGGCGGCCCTGATCGGCGAGCAGCTTTGAAATGGCGAAAGGAGACGTTCCCATGACCCCACGCATCCCGCTGATCGCCGGCAACTGGAAAATGTACAAGACCCCGGCCGAAGCGGCCCGCACGGCCGCCGAGCTGGTGGATCGGGTGGCCGGGGTCCAGGGTGTCGAGGTGATGATCGCCCCTGCCTTTCCGGCCCTGGCGACAGTCGCCGAGGTCCTGCTGGGGGCCAGAATCGGCCTGGGGGCCCAGAATCTTTTCTGGGAGGACGAAGGGGCCTTCACCGGCGAAGTGGCCCCGGGAATGCTCACCGCCCTGGGGGTTCGCTATGCCATCATCGGCCATTCCGAGCGGCGCCAGTACTTCGGGGAAACCGACCAGAGCGTGCGCCGGCGGGTGGTGGCGGCCTTGCGCCACGCCATGGTGCCGGTGGTCTGCATCGGGGAAACCGAAGCTCAGCGGGACGCCGATCAGACCTTTTCTGTGCTTGACAAACAGCTCACGGATGGTTTAGAAGGTCTGCTTTCGGATCAACTGGGTCCGCTGGTGGTGGCCTACGAGCCGGTCTGGGCCATCGGCACCGGCAAAACCGCCACCCGCGAGCAGGCCCAGGAAGCGCACCGCTTCATCCGCCAGCGCCTCGCCGAGCGCTACGGGCAAGCCCGGGCCCAGGCAACGCGGATTCTTTACGGCGGCAGCGTCAAGCCCGAGAACATCGAGGGCTTGATGGCCATGGATGACATCGACGGGGCCCTGGTGGGCGGCGCCAGCCTCAAGGCTGAAACCTTCGCCCGGATCGTGGCCTTCAAGGGTCGCGGAAGGTAAGAGACGCAAGTATCATGACAATTTTTCTGGTCATTATTCATGTGGTGGTCTGTATCGCCCTGATCATGATCGTGCTGCTCCAGACCGGCAAGGGCGCCGACATGGGGGCCGCCTTCGGCATGGGGGCCAGCCAGACCCTCTTCGGCTCCTCGGGGGCCGGAGGGTTCCTGAGCCGGGCCACCACCGTGGCGGCGGTGGTTTTCATGCTCACCAGCCTGACCCTGGCCTACCTCTCGGGAAACCGCACGGGCCAGTCGATCATGACCCAGGTGCCCGCCGCCGCCCAGCCGGTCGAGGCGTCGCCGGTCCAGGACCAGAACCGTCCGGCCGCGGAGGCGACCACGGCAGCCCCTGCGGCGGCCGAACCGTCACCGGCGGCCCCGGCCGCCGCGGAACAGACCCCGGTAACAGCGGCCCCGGCCAACGAGGCCCCGGTGCCGGCCGCGGCCGACAAGCAGTGAGCAGTGATTCGTGCCGAAGTGGTGGAATTTGGTAGACACGCTATCTTGAGGGGGTAGTGGGCTACGCCCGTGCCGGTTCAAGTCCGGCCTTCGGCACCACAATAAAAACAAGGGGTTAGCGGGGAATGTAAACCCGCTAACCCCTTGTTTATTGGTATTTGCGGGGATTGTTCAGGCTATTCGCCCGGATTTTCAGGGGGTTTTGAAAACTGGAGTTTTGGGCGTTTTTGGTTTGACAACATTCTGACAACATTTTTCCGGATTTCAGAATCTGGTCAGGCCCCTACCCTCTCCCCTACCCGCGCGCGCCCATCTCTCACCCGCTCGTCCACCCGCCGGATACACCGCTTCGCGGCCTTGACAGGGCGCGGGCCCATCAATCGGCGGATCTGCCCTGGCACGATGGTTTCAAAGGCCGCCATCCCCGACGCCCAAGCATTGACACACCGGAGACCGATGCCATAGATGAAGGGTCGAACGAGGATTTTTTCCAGCCTACGGAGGTTTCGCATGACCAGACGGATTTGCCGCGCAGGACTTCTGCTGATCCTCTGCCTGATGCCCGCCGCGGTTCCGGCCCAGCAGGCCGGCCTGACGGCCGTCGGCCTGTGGGACGAAATGGCCCGCGACCAACCCGCATTCGAAGCCGCGTACAAGGGGAAGAAGGTCTCCTTTCTCGGCGAGGTGGCCAGCGTTCAGCGCAATTTCGCCAAACAACTGGTGGTCAAATTCAAGGCCGGCGGGGTGCGCACCATCGAATGCGAGTTTCCGGAAATTTATGCCCGGCCGCTTTCCAAGATCAAGCCGGGCCAGAGGGTGAAGGTCTCCGGACACTACCGCTCCCGGGTGGTGATGACCCTGTACTTCGAACGCTGTGAGGTGTGACGGCCGGCCGCGGCGGTGTGCCCTGGAAGAACCTGTTCATGGGGCCATCGCAGCGCTTGGGGACTTCGCTTTTGCCGCCTGGGCAAAAGGTTACCCCTCGCGGTGGGAAACCCCAGGCGCGCCCGCCTTGCGGGAGCCTTCGGCGGCAAGGCTCGGCACAAGTATTTCCAGGAGCGGTCAGGGCAACGCGCCGGATACCACCCGCAGGGCGTGCACGGCCTCGGCCAGGCCCTCGCGGCCGTCGCCGTCGAGGTCGAACATCAGGCTCATGGGCGCCACGGCCACCGTCCGGTTCTCGCCGGGGGCCAGGGTGACCGGCTGGCTGCGGGGGCTTAGCTGGGGCGCCGTGATCCGCAGGGTATAGGCTCCGGGTTCGAGGTCGGCGAAGGTGAAGCTCCCGTTGCGGTAGATGGTGGGGACGTAAAGGCTGCCCCCGTCGCCGAGAAGAGAGATGACGGCGTTCTCGACGCTCAGGTTCTCGTGGCCCGCAAAGGCGGTGGTCAGCAGCCCCGAAAGACTGGCAAGCCCGGCCCCCCCCGTGGCGGCTCCCTCATAGGCCCCCCGGTCCACCCCGGCGCCCTGGGGCCGCGGGCGGCCTTCCAGGTCCAGGTCCGGCACCAGGCCCAGGCTGCCGACGGGAAGACCGCTGTCGATGGCGGGACTGCCGGTTTGCAGGTGCCCGTCGAAGTGGGCCAGATCCGAATTCAGGAAGTGTGGTTCGGCGCAGATGTCATGGGCGCCGAAGGGGCATTCGGGGCCGCCGAACTTGACATGGGCGATGACGTTGTAGTCGATGCGGCCGCTGGTATAGCCCTCACGATCTTCCCACAGGAAAGCCGTCTGGTCGCCGGGCTGAAGAAAATCCGCCTCCCCGCGGAACACATTATTGTAGAGGCTCACCTGTTCCGTCCCATCGCAGTTCCCGCGGCATTCGACCTCCACCAGCACATCGCTCTGGCCCGTGATGGTGCAGTTGACCACATCGATCACGCTGCCCCGGTGCGGCGCCAGGGCCAGGGCATTGCCGCCGGCCCGGCAATGGTCGGTCATGTGCGGAGCGAAGTCTTTTTGATCGAAAAATCCACAGTCGGCGATCATCACCGAATTTTCCACCCGTGCGGACCCGGCGACCTTGATGGGGTTGCCGGCATTGCCCTGTGCCAGGCAGCGCCGGACCTCCGCCATGGTTTCTTGCTGGTCGCTTCCCAGGTAGAGCAGATCGAGCCCGTCGGAGGTATTGTGGCGGAAAATCGAATCCTCGATGATCCAGTGGCCCCCGGTGTCGTTCGTTCCCACCCCGTCACCGTAGCCGCCGGCGCTCTGACCCCAGCAGTGATGGGGCTGCCGATCGGGGTAGGTTTCTCCGCAGCCGTTCCATTCCACCGTCCAGCGGCGAAAGACGAGGGTGCCCGAGTTGCCGTCCGCCCCGTCGATGTCCCCGTCCCAGCCCACCCAGCCGTTGGCGGCGATGCGCACGTCCTCGACGGTCCAGTCGCTGATGCGGCCGGCATGGATCCCGCCGTGGGCCAGGCCGTGGATGTCCAGATCCTTGAGCAGCACATCGGTCGAATCGGCGGCATAGATCCCGTAGTCGGCCCAGTCGCCATAAGGATAGACGTCGCGCCGGCAGCTCACGGCGGGATCACTCAGATACGATTCGATGCACGAATCGTGGTCCGTGATGTCCAGGCACCGGACCTGGGCATGCGAGGTTCCCGCCAGGCTGATGACCTGCCAGGGCCTCTGGGTGCCCCACAACTCGGGGGGATGGGCGCAGCCCTGGTCCCAGCCCGCGCCCAGCAGACGGGTGGGATGGTCCGCGTCCGGTCCGGACGGCAGGGGCGGCAGATGGCAGTCGAAGGCCCCTTCGGCGAAGCACCACTCGGTGTTGGGGGCGCCGAAGCCCATCGGGTAGCTGCCCGGATGGATGATGAGGGTGTCGCCGCCCTGGATCCGCCAGATGGGTGGATCCCCGGGAAACAGCGCCCAGAACGGGTGGCCCCAGGCACAGGCCTGGTTTTCACCGCCACCGGGATAAGGGGCATCGCTGAGACCGTCGCACTGCAGGGCGCTGCCCCCGTCCGGGCGCACATGGTAGGTGGCGGCGGACAGGGGCGACGTCAGGATCAGAAGGGCCAACATGCCGAGGATGGCAGGGGTCTTGGCGTTCATCGGGCTCCTCCTGGGGGGCGTGGGGTGTCCTTTCTATCTGGTTGGGCCCATGCGCTGCAGCACATGGATCACTTCCGCCATCCCCATGCGTCCGTCGCCATCGATTTCCGGCCGGGAGACGGCGGGCTGGACGGCCATCCCGGCCATCGCCTCAAGGGCACGCAGGGCATCTGACAGATTCACGACATTTTTGACCAGCACCAGGGTATCCGGCGCCAGTCTGGCCTCCAATAGGGGCAGATGGTTGAAGGCCGAACCGAGAATCCCGCTGGCGTCGTATCGGTTCAGGGTGCCGATGGCGTCCAGAACGGAGAGGCTTTCATCCGTCACCCGGCCAAAAACGGTGAAACCGCCGTTTTGGAGGTCCAGGTTGGCCGAGTTGTCCGCCAGGTTGAAAAACCATTCGCTGGTGGCGCTGTCGGGATTGCCGGCCACCTTGGCCATGGCGATGGTGCCGCGCAGGTTGGAGAGATGAAACTCGTTGACGATGGGGGCCTTCTTGGCCACCGGATAGATGGTATTGCCGTTGAGAAAATACCCTCCTGCCTGGATCACGAATCCCGGCTCCTGACGATGGAACACGCTGTTGGTGTAGGCCCCTTCCCTGGCATAGGCCAGAAAATTCGCCACCGTAAGCGGCGCGAGGTCCTCGAACAGCTCGATGTCGATGTTGCCCAGGTTGGTGATCATCCGCACCCGTTCGGCCCCGGCCGGCGATGGGAGGGCGCAGATCGTGATGAAAAGGCTCGCCAACACCCATAACACGGCAAGATACGCGCGTTTCATGGGGGATACGCTCTTGGAAAGACCGAATGTCATCTCAAGATCCCTTCTCCTGTCCCAGCGGGTTGCCTTTCTCCTGTTGTGTCGAATTGCCCTCTATGGTCATGCCGAGCACCAGCGAGGAATTTTTTTGCCCTTTTGGACTCTTTTCCCGCCTCTTTGACCGACTGCAGATCCCTCGTCGTGCCTCCTCGGGATGACGACGGAAAAGAAGCCCGGGTCGACGGCGGGTTGAAAGCGCTTCGGGATGCCGAATAGTGTTTTGAAAATATTGGCGATGACATCATGCGTTGTCGGCCCGGTGTGGGCTCTTTCCGCTTTTCAGCCCAGACTCAAGTCCCCGGCGGCGAAGGTCGTGGGGCCGTCATGGATTCGAAAGATGCCGCCGCCATCGCGCCGCGCCAGTCCCACCCGCACCCCCTGGACCTCCCGGCCGATCTCCTTTTGAAAATGGATGCGCAGACGCCGCAGAGCCGCCTCGGGCCCCCAGGCGCGCTCCACCGCGGTCTCGAGCATGTCGAAATAAACGGTGTTGTTGACATGCCCCAGCGGATCGAAGTCGCTGCTGCGGGCGGTGAAGGCGACTTCGAAGGCGGTTTCCACGGCCGCATCCGGCTTCCAGTGGTCCAGGTCCCCGCAGCCGGCTTCCCGGGCCTCCTCGGTGTAGGCGCGGCTCAGTTCGGGCGGAATGCGCTGCAGGCGCCTGGCCCCCATGTCCAAGTAGAGCCAGAGACTGGTGGCGGCGGCCACCCTTTCGACCCCGGCGAAAACCTCGAAATCGCGGTAGGCCCGAAACCCCCGGCTGCCCCGGTGCCAGGTGACCACGCGCACGGCTTCCCGGTAGCGCGGCAGGCGCTGGAAGGTCAGCGCCATCTTGTGCAGGACCCAGACCGTACCGGCGTCCAGCAGCTCGCGGCTGCCCAGCCCCACCTGCTCGGAATGCGCCACGGCGGCCTCCTGGAGCAGGCGCAGCAGGGCGCGCAACTGGATGGTGAAGTCGGGCTTGACGTCCGTGTAGGCGATGGTGCGGTGCTGTTCGACAAGCATGGGGACCGGGGGGTCAAGGTTGCCGCTTCGCGGCGTTTCAGATTCCTGGTTCAAGGTTCAAGGTTTAAAGTGGACGCCTCGATTTTCAGCGCCGCCGGTCCGTGGCGCGGCCGGTCTGACCGAATCGGCTCGCAGGTCCCGGCTTTCGGCTTTCGTTGACAACCCTGCCTGGCTGTTTTAGGAAGGGCGCCATCTTTGAATCTTTGCCTAAGGAGATCCGCCGTGACCCCACCCATCACCGCACTGGAGGCCTTTCTGGCCGAATGGACCGACACGCCCCAACAGAGCCGGCAGGCTTTTATCGCCCTCAAAGGCCACCTGGAGGCCGAACCGGGGGTGGTGCTCTCCTTCGTTGCCCGGCCCGGGGTCACCTACTCGCTGCGGGCCGCGGCCCCGGACCGGAGCGACCGGCCCCTCTTTGTGATGGTGGACGTCATCGAGGACGATCCGCGCTGGCTGTCGGTCTGCTTCTACGACGACACGGTGAGCGATCCGGACGAACGCGGCGACCATGTGCCCGATGGACTTCTGGGCGAGGATGCGGTCTGCTTCGATCTCGAATCCCACGACCCCGAAATGCTCGCCTACGTCACGGCGCGCATCGACGAGGCCTATGCGAGCGGCGGCCGCGGCTGATCTTTCTTCAGCCGCCCCCGGTCAACCCGTTGCGGCCCCGTTCCGCGCCACGGCGGCCAGACGCCCCAGCATGGCCGCCTGGGCCTGGATTCCGCGGCGGAAGCAGGCCAGCTCGAATTTCTCATTGGGCGAGTGGACCCGATCGTCGTCCAGGCCGAATCCCACCAGCAGCGAATCGATGCCCAGGACGCGCCGGATCTCGCCCACCACCGGGATCGAACCGCCGGTGCCGATAAGAACCGCCTGGCGCCCGAAGGCCTCCCGGAGCCCGGCCCGGGCCGCAGCCAGCCAGGGCGAATCGGTGGGCACCCGCACCGCGTCCGAACAGCCGTAGGTCTTGAAGGTGAAGCGGCACCCCGGCGGCGTGCGATCGGTGAAGAATTTCTGCAGACCGGCCATGATCCGTTCCGCGCGCTGGGCCGCCACCAGGCGGCAGGAAACCTTGGCCGCGGCCCGGGCCGGGATCACGGTCTTGGCCCCGTCCCCGGTGTAGCCGCCCCAGATCCCGTTGCAGTCGCATGCCGGCCGGGCCCAGATCCGCTCCAGGAGGCTCCGGCCGGCCTCGCCCACATCGGCCGCCAGCCCACCGGTGGCCAGAAAGGCCGCCTCGTCGAAATCCAGCCGCTCCCACATGGCCCTTTCCTCGGCCGAGATCTCCGCCACCTCGTCGTAGAACCCCTCGATGGTCACACGCCGCCTGGCGTCGTGGAGCTGGGCCACGATGGCCGCCAGGGCATTGTTGGGATTGACCGCGCAGCCGCCGTACATCCCCGAGTGCAGATCGTGGCCGGGTCCGTGCAGGGTGGCTTCCAGGTAGACCAGCCCGCGCAGCATGTAGGTGACCGCCGGGGTGTCGATGTCCCACATGCCCGTATCGCTCACCACGCAGACATCCGCCGCCAGGTCGGCGCGGGCCCCTTCGAGAAAGGGGATCAGGCTGGGGCTGCCCGATTCCTCCTCGCCCTCGAGCATCACGGTGACATTCACCGGGAGCCGGCCGGCCGCCTTCTTCCAGGCCCGGAAGGCCTCGATGAAGGTCATGAGCTGCCCCTTGTCGTCCGCCGCGCCGCGGGCCACGATGCGCCGGCCATGGGGACCGTCCTCCAGGACGGGATC
Organism: uncultured Desulfobacteraceae bacterium; assembly: GCA_937982505.1. Lineage (GTDB taxonomy): Bacteria > Desulfobacterota > Desulfobacteria > Desulfobacterales > UBA2174 > UBA2174. The sequence continues at coordinate 24,077 of CALJLV010000219.1, forward strand.
GAAGGGCCCGGTGCGCCATTCATCTAGCGGATCGGGCGGCTGGACATCGTAGTGGCCGTAGTAGAGCACCGTGGGCAGCGCCGGTCCGGCCCCGTGATCCCGGGCCACCACCACCGGGTGCCCGGCGGTGGGGCGGGCCTGGGCCTCGAAGCCCAGTTCGCCCAGGAGGCTCACCAGGGCTTCGGCGGCCTTTCGCACCTGTCCGGCGTGGGCCGGATCGGTGGAAATACTGGGGATGCGCAGCAGGCTGAAGAGTCGCTGCAGGGAGTCGTCCAGGCCTTCTTCGGCGGCCTGGCGCACGGCAACAAGGGTATCGTTCATGGTCAGCGCTCCGGATCGGATTGGGTTGCGGCCCCATGGCCGAAACAACGCGATACCAGAAAAACGGACGAAAGAAAACCGGAGCGGGCCCTTGGATGGCGCGCCACACCTTTCACAAGCCTCCCGTCACCCGCCGGATCCATCCGGTCGCGCCGGCGGCCGACGTCAGGATTCGCAACACACCCGGTCCCGGCCCTCGGCCTTGGCCTGGTACATCAGCCGGTCGGCCCGCACGACCAGCTCATGGAGGGTCTCCGGATCCCGATGTTCCACCACCCCGGCGCTGAGGGTGAGGGTGATGGCATCCCCGCCGCACGGGATCTTGTGGGCGGAAACCGCCTGGCGCAGGTTCTCGGTGATGCGCCGGGCGTGTTCGATGCCGCAGTCGACCAGCAAGATGACAAACTCCTCTCCACCCCAGCGGCAGAACACGTCGCTCTGGCGGATCTTCTGGACCACCGTTTCGGCGAACTGCTTCAACACCATGTCCCCGCATTCATGCCCGTAGCGGTCGTTGATGGATTTGAAGTGATCGATGTCCAGGATCAGGAGCGCAAGGCCGGCCCTGGCGCGCTGCTTCGCCTTGACGGCCTGGGAGAAAAGCAGGGCGAAGGCATGCCGGTTGTAGGCGCCGGTGAGGGAATCGATGCTGGCCAGTTTTTCCAGGCGGCGGTTGTAGCCCCGCAGGATCAGGCTCACCGCCAGGACCACCAGGACGGTGATCACGATGCCGATGGCCAGATTGATCCGCAGACGGCGGACAAAGGCATCCCGGAACGTGTCGCCCTGCTTGAGGATGACCAGGGTCATCTTGAATTCGGGGAAAAAGCGGGAGCTGACATAGTAGACATGGCCGTCGGTCTCGTACTTGAACGAGGCCCCCGGATTGGCGAGAATATTCACCGCGGCTTCGGCGAAACCCTCCCACTGGTGGATATCCTTGGGAAAAGCGAAATCGTCCGCGTGCAGGACCACCTTTCCGGTTTTGTCCACGAACAGCACGCTGCTGTGGTATTTGCGCTCATAGGCGTTGAGGATCTTCTGGACCTGCTTGAGCTCCAGGCCCACCCCCGTGACCCCGATCAGCTCGTTGTGGTAGCCAAAGACCTTGTAGTTGATGAAGATCGTCACCCGCCGGCGGTCGGCCGTGTCCGTATCGATGTTGATCTCGTAGTCGTCCTTGAGCCCTCTGGCGCGAAAGTACCAGGCATCCCGGGGATCCTCGGCCCCCACCCGCTTCAGAATCCCCTCGGGATGGTAGTAGTTTCCGGTCCTGTCAGACACGAAAAAGGCGGTGACGGTGTGGTATTTGACGCGGATCTCGGCCAGGAACTTGACGATTTCCCCGGCGTTTTGCTCCCCGGCCAGGACCCAGTCGCGCACGAAGGTGTCGTGGGCCATGAGCGAAGAGATGAAGATCGACAGGGCCAGATCCTTCTGGATTTCGGAGTAGACGTTGTCGCTGGTCAGGGGCAGGGTGTGGCGGCGGATCTCCTCGTCCAGGGACCGGTAGGCCACCAGGTAGCTGGTGAGCAGGGTGGAGGCGAATCCCACCACCAGCAGAAGGCCGATGGCGGCGATGATCCAGTATTTTTTGAGAGTGCTGGCCATGGGCGCTGCTTAGCACAAGCCCCTGTGGAAGGCAACGCGCCGGGCGGGCCCCCAAGGGGTTGTCCCGGCGCTCCGGGACGACGATGCCGGTTTCCCGGCTAAAGATGAATGCCTCAGTGATGCGCCGGCCCGGGCGGCGGGTCTCAACGGGCGGCCGGGCGGGCGCGGGGCGGCCGTTTCAATCGGGTTGATCGCGGTTCCGGCCGCTGCCGGGCGTTTCCGGAGACGTGCTTCGGGTCCGGCGCGCGTCGTAGAACCTGGGCGGCATGTTGAGGGACAGGGCCACCAGGGTGCCGCAGAGCATGAACCCTCCGGCCAGGCCGATGCCCCAGGAAAAGCGCCCCAGGTCGCCGAAGAGGCCGATCATGGTGGGCACCGCCCCGCCGCCGATGAGAAAGGCCACCGGCGCGGTCATGGAGACCGCCAGATTGCGGGCCGCCGGACTGCCGATGCGGGACAGGGCGGCGAATCCGGCCGGGAAGAAACAGACCGCCGCCATGGGCTGGATCAGGACCAGGACCACCAGCGCGGTGCCCCCGGCCAGGGAGAGCCCCAGGGTGGCGCTGCCGGTAAAGACGAAGATCGCCACCATGGTGCGCCGGGCGCCGAAGCGGTCCGCCACCCAGCCGCCGGCCAGGGCCATGAAGAGGGTCGAAACCCGCGACAACCCGATCAGCGTGTTGGCGAAGGCCGGGTCAAAGCCCCGCTCGGCCACCAGGTAAAGGGGCAGCATGGCATAAATGCCCAGGGTGCTGCCGATGGCCAGGCCAAAGAGCAGGATCATGCGCCAGTAGATGGGGTCGGCCGCAAGCTGGCGCAGGGAGGCCGGATCGGGCTGCTGGCCGGCAAAACGCCCTCCCCGGCCCCAGCGCGCCTGGGCCAGCCCCAGGGCCATGGTGACCGCGCCCAGGGCCACCAGCACCCCGCGCCAGGGCATCCAGAGCATCAGGGTCTCGGCGATCAGCGGCGCCGCCATGAAGCCGCAGTTGGGGGCCAGTTCGTGGATCGCCAGGGCCTTGCCCCAGTGCTGAACGTTTACCATGGCGGTGATGGAGGCGATCCCCGAGGGGAGGTAGAGTCCCGCCGCCAGGCCCACCAGGACCAGAAAAAGGCGGATCATGACCAGGTTCTGGCTGGCGCTGAGCCCCATCAGCGCCAGCCCCACGGCCGTGGCCGAGACGGTGATGGTGTGCCGGTGGGTCAGCCGGGCGCTCACGAACCCCGAACCGGCCAGGGCCACGAAGTAGCCCACCGAAATGAAGAGGAAAAATGATCCGGCGGTCCCGTGGCCCAGGCGCAGATCGGCCTCGATGGACGGCATCAGGGGGCCCAGGATGATGCGGGCCACGAAATTGCAGAAAAAGAGGCCGGTGAGAAAAACAATCGCCCCGATGGTGCGACGAAACGGTTCGCTCATGAGATCATCGGTTCGAAAAACCCGCGGATGAGGCGCACCGTTTCCCGCGGCCGCTCCATGGGGATCAGGTGGCCGGCGCGCGCGATGCGCAAAAATCGGCCCTGCGGCAAGGCGCCCGCGGCCCGCTGCAGGTCGATGTGGCCGCGGTTGCCGCTGGTTTCGCCCTCCACCACCAGCGCCGGGCAGTCGACCCGGCCCAGCAGGGGCCAGGGGTCCAGATGCATCCCGCCCATAAAGAGGGAGGCCTCCCGGCGCGGGTGGCAGGCCAGTTCCAGCCCGCCGCCCTCGGCCGCCACCATCCCGTGGCGCAGGTAGAGATCGAGCATCTCCTCGTCCCACTGGGCAAAGAGCGGTTTGGCGCGCAGATAGGCCCTCGCCTCGGCCGCGTCGGCCCAATGGTTGCGCCGGCGGATGGATTTGCTGGCCAGCGGGTGCTGGTCCACCTCGATGTTGAGGCGATACCACTCGCTGGGCAGAAAGATCGGTTCGATCAGCACGAGGCCATGGGCCCAGCCGGGCCGGACCGCGGCCGCCAGGGTCATCACCGTGGCGCCCATGGAGTGGCCGACCATGCGGGGCCGCTCGAGGCCCAGCGCGTCGCTGAAGGCCGCCAGATCCTGCGCCAGGCGCTGCCAGCGCAGCCCGCCGTCTTCCGGTGCCGTATCGCGGTGGTCGCAGAAATAGGGCGCCAGCACGGTGAACGGTCCGGCCAGGGCCCGGGCGATGGGATGCCAGAGCCAGGGCAGAAAGCCGGTGGCGTGCAGCAGCAGCAGGGGCGGCCCCGCGCCGGGGTAGCAGAGATACTGGATGTCGGCGTCGCCGATGTTCAGGGTGCGGATTTCGGGTTGCGGATCGGTTTTCATGGGTTCAGCAGCCTCGCGGGTCCGGTGGCGTCACAGGTGGATCAAAACGGCGACGCGGACCTTATCACGATTGGCGCCGGAGGCAAAAGGGGAACCGGAATCCTCCTTACGGCCTCCGACTTTCCGTCCTCGGCCCCGGAATCTGGCCCCTATTCTTCAGCGGTTCGGCGGCGCGCACCCAATGCGGCGCCGCGCCTTTTTTTCTCCTTTTCCTGGTACATGAGACGATCGGCGCGGTTGAGGACGTCATCCAGGGAAGAACCGCTTCGCGGATCGTAGAAATCGGCGCCCAGGCTCACCGACAACACGTAGGGCCGCGCCGCGCTCCGGTTGTGAGCGGCCACCCGATCCTGCAGCTTGGCCACCAAAGAGGGGGCGTCCCGGCGCCGGCTTTCGATGGCCAAAACGGCGAACTCGTCCCCGCCCATGCGCGCGGGGATGTCCGAACCGCGAAGGTCCTTTTGCGTATAGCCGTCCGTGGCGTTGGCCACCGCCACCTGACCCACCAGGCGGTTGTCCAGAAGGGCCGGAGCCGCCAGGAAGCGGGAAATGGGCAGATGGCCGGCCGGCAGCCCCATGGAACGCGGATCCTGGTGAACCTGGTTGGTCAACAGCGACGCCTTGTGTTCCAGCACCCAGGCCCACAACCCCTTGGCTTTAACGAAAACATGCGGTTTGCCGTCCACCCGGCAGTCTTCCAGGGCCTCCTGGGAAAGGGTCGGCACCACCAGGTGTCCGGTCTGCGGGTCGATGTAGCCGGCAAACCCCAAAGGACTTCGGGTCAGGACACGGGCATCCTTGAGCACCAGCGCGCAGATATCCTCCAGGCAGTCGGTGGAGATCAGGGCCTGGGACAGCTCGGCCATCTCCTGATTGACCCGGGTCTCGTGGTTGAGGGCATCGATGAGATCCTTCTGGCGTTCGAGCAGGTCACGCAATCGGGTTTCCTGGGCGATCCGTTCGGTGACATCCACGATCACCGTCACCGTGCCCTCGATCTTTCCGTCATGAACCAGGGGATAGACCCGCGCCGTCTGGATCATGGCCGTAAATGTCGTCCCCCCTTGCGGCACCAGGGCCAGCAGGGACCCGTGCGCCTCCTGGGTGAGCACCCGGGTCTGCCCCTCCAGGGCTTCCCGGTAGTAGTGCTCCAACCGGCTGCGACGCAGTTCGGGAAAAACCTCCAGCAGACTGCGGTCCTCGACACAAGCCCCCCTGTCCGGCAGGTGGCGCTGCAGCCAGGTGTTGCAAAAACGGATGGTCAGGTGTTGGTCGGTAACCAGAAGACCGAAATCGGCATCCTGATTCAACCAGCTTTCCAGGAGCCTGGCCAGATAAGCGCTCGGTTGATCTTCTTTTCGATTCTTGTTTTTCATTCTGTCCGCCATTTCAATCCACCGCCAAGGGGCAACATAATGCCATCCCGGCGAACCTGTCAATTCGCCCTGTTAGACCTTCACGGCCCTGCTGCACACCTGCCACGCGTGCAGCAGGAAAGATCCCATACCGTTTGGTGGCCCCGCCGTCTTCCAAGGTCGTCGATCAAGGATACCTGGCCGCCCTTCTCCACCGAGGCCGGCGGCGGCTTCATCCCGTTTGACAGGCCCCGGCAAGACGGCTATAGCATGGGGCGCGTCGGACAGACCGGGCAATGGGGCCCAGCGCCGCTGCCGGAAGCCGGGGGGCGGACGCCGGATCCCACGGCCGCCGCCCTTATCCCCGGATTTTGAATCTCAAACGACTTGAATGCAGCGATGCTTTTGAACCCCAGTGCGGCCCCGCCGCCCACCGAACCCGAAGTTCTGGAAACCCTGGGCGGGATCGTGGCCCGATTCGACCGCCGGCGCGCCCTGCTGGTCCCCATCCTCCAGGCCGTGCAGGCCCAGTGCGCCTACCTGCCCCCCGAAACCATGCCCCTGGTGGGTCGCCATCTGGGCATTGCGGCCAGCGAGGTCTACGGGGTGGCCTCCTTCTACAACCAGTTTCGCTTCTTCCCCCCGGGGCGCCACCCCATCCGCATCTGCCTGGGCACGGCCTGCCACGTGAAGGCCGGCGACATCATCCTGGAAAACTTCGAACGCAAGCTGGGAATCCAGGAGGGTCAGACCACCGCCGACCGCGAATTCAGCCTGGAACGGGTGGCCTGCGTGGGATGCTGCGCCCTGGCCCCGGTGGCCATCGTGGGGGAAACGGTCCATGGCCACATGCAGCCGAGCAAGGTGGAGGGGCTCCTGCTGCAGATCCAAATCGCCCGCGAGAAAGCCCAGCGGGAGGCGGCCGCCGCTTCTCCGCAGGCCGAGGATCCATCCGATGACTGAAGCCCCTTCCATCCGCACCCTGGACCGCCTGCGCGCCGCGGCCCAGGCGGCCTGCCGGGCCCGCCGGCCCGAAGGCCAGCCGGTGGTGCGCGTGGGGCTGGCCACCTGCGGGATCGCCGCCGGGGCCCTGGACACCGCGGAAGCCTTTCGCAAGGCCATCGCCGAGGCCGGCATCGATGCCCGGGTGGAGACCACCGGGTGCCGGGGGCACTGCTACGCCGAACCGCTGGTGGTCATCGACCATCCGGCTTCCGGGTTTCCGCCGATCCTCTATCCGGAAGTGACCCCGGGCAAGGCGGGCATGCTGACCCGTTTTTTCCTCGGCGAGGGCGACCCGCGCTTCGAGCACATGCTCGGGGCCACCGTGGCCAACGAACTGATCCCCTCGGTGCTGGAGTTCGGGCGCTTCAACCGGGAACAGCGCCTGGTGATGGACCGCTGCGGGCGCCTCGATCCACAGTCCATCGACGACTACCTGGCCGACGGCGGCTACGGCGCCCTGGCCCGGGTTCTGGCCGGCTCCCCCCAGGCCGTGGTGGCCGCAGTGGGCGCTGCGGGCCTGCGCGGACGCGGCGGCGCGGGTTTTCCCACCGGCCGCAAATGGGAGCTGGCCGCCGCCGGGTCGGCCCCTCTGCGCTACGTGGTGTGCAACGCCGACGAGGGCGACCCGGGGGCCTACATGGATCGCACCCTCATCGAAAGCAACCCCCACCAGCTGCTCGAAGGCCTGGCCATCTGCGCCTACGCGGTGGGCGCCTGCCAGGCGATCATCTACGTGCGCGCCGAATACCCCCTGGCGGTCAAGACCCTGGAAAGCGCCATCGCGGCAGCCGAGGCCCGCGGCCTGCTGGGTCCCGAGGTCCTGGGAACCGCTTTCGCCATCCAGGTGTCTCTCTTTCAGGGCTCCGGCGCCTTTGTCTGCGGCGAGGAGACCGCCCTGCTGCGCTCGGTGGCCGGTTTTCGCGGCACCCCCACCCATCGCCCCCCCTATCCGGCCCAGAAGGGACTGGGGGGCCACCCCACCGTCATCGACAACGTCAAGACCCTGGCCACCATTCCGGTAATCGTGGAGCGGGGGGCCGAGGCCTTTCGGGCCGTGGGGACCCCTGACAGTCCGGGAACGGCGATCTTCTCGGTGGTGGGCGACGTGGTTCACCCGGGACTGGTGGAAATCCCCATGGGGGTGACCCTGCGCGAGCTGATCTTCGATATCTGCGGCGGGGTGCCGGGAAAGAAGCGGTTCAAGGCGGTCCAGATCGGCGGCCCCTCGGGGGGCTGCCTGCCCGCGGACCTGCTGGACACGCCGGTGGACTTCGACGCCCTGAGCGAGGCCGGCGCCATGATGGGCTCCGGCGGCCTGGTGGTGATGGACGAGCACACCTGCATGGTGGACGTGGCACGCTACTTTCTGGAGTTCACCCGGAACGAATCCTGCGGCAAGTGCACCTTCTGCCGCCTCGGCACCTGCCACATGCTCGCCATCCTGGAGCGGATCTGCCGCGGCCAGGGGCGGATGGAGGACCTGGAGCGGCTGGAACGGCTGGCCCGGGACGTGCGCGACGGCTCCCTGTGCGGCCTGGGGCGCACCGCCCCCAACCCGGTCCTGACCACCCTGCGCTACTTTCGCGACGAATACGAGGCCCATGTGGTCGACCAGCGCTGCCCGGGGCTGAGTTGCCGGCCCCTGACCGCCTTTTACATCGACCTGGAAAAATGCGCCCGGGGCTGCGACGCCTGCGTGGGGTGCTGCCCGGTGGATGCGGTCTTTACCACCCGCACCCGCAAGAAGGGCATCGACCAGAGCCTGTGCGTCAAATGCGGCGAATGCATGGTGGCCTGCCCGCCGGAGTACGATGCGGTACGCCGGATTTCCCCGGCCCACCTGGCACCGGTGATCGAGCGGCCCCCGGCGGCGGAAGCAAAGACATGATCGAAATCAGGGTCGATGGACAGCCCATCGCGGTTTGCCCGGGCGCCAACCTGCTCGAGGCCTGTCTGGCCGCGGGGATCTACATCCCGCATCTGTGCCACCTGCCCGGATTGCCCGCGGCGGCCTCCTGCCGGCTCTGCTTCGTGGCCCTCGGGGACCGGCCGGACCCGGTGCCGGCCTGCACGGTGGCGGTGCAACCGGGGCTGGAGGTCTTGACCGACACGCCCGCCGTGCGCCGCCTGCAGCGCAGCGCCCTGGAGCTGCTCCTGTCGGCCCACACCATCGACTGCCGCCGCTGCCCGGCCAACCGCCGCTGCGCGCTGCAGCGCATCGCACGCTTTCTGAAGGTGCCCCTCAAACGCCCGGACCTGCCGCCCCTGGATCCCCCCGGCGGACCGCCCGGCACCGGCGGCGAGCTGGTGGTGGACCCGTCCCACTGCGTGCTGTGCGGCCGCTGTGTGCGCACCTGCCGCCGTCTCCACGGCCATTCCCGGCTGACCTTCGCCGGCAGGGGTCAGCGCACGGTGGTCACCGATTGGGTCGAAACGGGGCCTGCGATCCGCTGCACGGACTGCGGGGCCTGCATCGAGGTCTGCCCGGTGGGCGCCATCCGGCTGGCCCCCGGCGCGAACGATCCGGAATCCTGAACCCGAGGAGGAAGTCATGTACGTTGGAAGGGTCATGCACACCGAACTGGTGACCGTGCCGCCGAACACATCCCTGATCCGGGCCCGCGAAATTATCGAAGCGCGCCAGATCAGCCACCTGCTGGTGGTCAACGCCCGCAACGATCTGGTGGGGATCGTCTCGGACCGGGACCTGAAACAGAACTGGGCCTCGCCGGCCGTGGCCCTGAGCCGCCACGAGCTCAACTACCTGCTGGAAAAGGTCACCGTGGAGACGATCATGATCAAGCGGATCCTGACCGTCTCGCCCCTGACCACCATCGAACGGGCCGCCCTGGTGATGCAGCAGAACCGAATCAGCGCCCTGCCGGTGCTGGAAGCCGGCAAGCTGGTGGGGATCATCACCTCCCGGGACGTGATGCAGGTGCTGCTGGAAGCCATCGGGATCGAGGAGGACAGCCGCCGCTTTACCGTCCTGTGCGAAGACCGGATCGGCTTCGTGGCCGAGATGAGCCAGCTTCTGCGCGAGGCCCAGATCAACATCCGTTCGCTTTTCGCCTGGCCGGACAAGCAGTTTCCCGGCTACTACCATCTGGTGATGCGCGTGGCGGCCAAGGACGGGGACCGGGCCATCGCCACCCTGCGCCAGAACGGCTACAAGGTGCTCACCGAATATGTCCACGACCTGGCCCCCTACCTGTAAAACTCGGGGGGCGGTCCCAACGGCCCGCCCCCTGAGCGCTACTTTTCGATCTTGATGACCACGAAACCCGCCCCGCGCCGCTTGACCAGCAGCTCCAGGCTCTCGGCCTGGCCCAGCTTGGCCAAAGCCTGGCCGAAGTCCTCCGGAGAGGCCACCAGATGGTGGTTGAGCTCCTTGATCAGATCCCCGGGGCGCATTCCGGCCTGGGCGGCCCGGCCCTCCGGATCCAGGTCGGTCACCAGGGCGCCGCGCTCGTCCCTGTCGTAGCCCAGACGGCGCGCCGTCTGCTCGTCCAGGCGCCCCAGACGCATGCCCAGATCCCGGTCCTCGGTTTCCACCGTCTCTCCCTCGGCCAGGCGAGCCTCGTCGCGCCGCGCCAGGGTCACCTCCACGGTGCGCCGCTGGCCCTGGCGGATCAGCTCGACCCTGGCCTTTTCCCCCACCGGCAACGCCGCGATGCGCCGGGACAGTTCGTGGCTGGTCTCCAGCGGCTGGCCGTTGATGGCCACGATGATGTCGTTGACCTGGATCCCGGCCCGGGCCGCCGGGTCGCCCTCGTAGACCTTGACCACCAGAACGCCCCGGGTCTCCTTGATCTTGTAATACTCGGCCAGTTCCGGCGTCAGGTTCTGGATCCCCACCCCCAGCCATCCCCGGGTCACCTGCCCGCTCTCCTTGAGCTGGGCCACGATTTCCCGGGCCATGTTGATGGGGATGGCGAACCCGATCCCCTGGCCGCTGGCGATGATGGCCGTGTTGATCCCCACCACTTCCCCCTTGAGGTTCACCAGGGGGCCGCCGCTGTTGCCCGGGTTGATGGAGGCGTCGGTCTGAATGAAGTCGTCGTAGGGGCCGGAGCCGATGATGCGGCCCTTGGCGCTGACGATCCCGGCCGTGACGGTCTGTTCAAGGCCGAAGGGGCTGCCCACGGCCACCACCCAGGTCCCCACCTTGAGGGCCTCGGCATCGCCCAGGGGCAGGGGCGCCAGATCCTTGACGTTTTCGATCTGGATCAAGGCCAGATCGGTATTTTCGTCCCTTCCCACCACCTTGGCGTCGTATTCCTGATCGTTGGAGAGGCGCACCTTGATCTGGTCCGCCCCCTCGATGACATGGTTGTTGGTGACGATATAGCCGTCCCGGTCGAGGATGAACCCCGATCCGAGGCTGCGCTGCTTGAACTCCCGCTGGGGGTCCTGCTCCAGAAAGGGGCCGAAAAATTCGCGGAACGGGTCGCGGCCGCCGAAGGGACTGCGGCCCCCGGGGCCGCCCGGGCCGCCGGGACCGCCAAAAAAGTGACGAAATACCGGGCCGCCCTCCTTGAGGGTCTTGACGGTGCGGATGTTGACCACACCAGGGCGCACCTTTTCCGCCAAACCGGAAAAATCGCTGGGAATCATGCTGACGGCATCCTGGGCCGCCGCCGGCCGGCCGCCGCCGGCCATCAGGGCCACCAGGGCCAGTGCCAGAAGAATCCTTACGCCATTGCCTTTCATGCCGAACCTCCCTGAAGATGATGGTGTCAAGCCGCGCCGGACGCCGGCCGAACCCAGGACGCCCGCGGTGGGGCCGCAACGCTTATCATAAGCACACCGGCGGTGCCGGCAACCCGGGCCCGCCCAGCGGCAGGCCTCGATCCGCGCGGCCCTCGCCCTCCTGCCGCGGGGGATCCGCAATCGCTTCCCATGGCATGGCGCAAGGCGAAAGCCGGCCGTCTCGCAGACCATAGCCGTTCCAGCTTGCGCCAGCATGACGGCTGGATGACATCTTGGTCATCTTCGAGCCTGCGGCGGCAGGGCCGAACCTTGCGCGGCCGGCAGCACCACCGTAAAGCGGCTGCCCCCTCCCGGGGCCCCGTCCACCGTGATGTCCCCCCCATGGGCCCGGGCCACGGTGCGCGCCAGGCTCAGGCCGAGCCCGAACCCGCCCCGGCCGCGGCTCCGGTCCCCGCGGTAAAAGCGTTCAAAGATCTTCTCGCGATCTTCCAGAGGGATCCCGCCGCCCGTGTCCGCCACGGTCAGCCGCACCCGGCCATCGGGAAGCCCATCGACGGCCAGGTTCACCCGTCCACCGGCGGGGGTGTACTTCAGGGCGTTGTCCATCAGGTTGGCCACCAGGCGCTGGAGCATGGAACGGTCGCCGGCCACCCCGGGCGCGCCGCGGGTCTCGCAGGTCAGGGTCAGGCCGGCGTCCTCGGCCAGGGGCAGAAACAGTTCGCAGGCCTCGCGGACCATGGCGGCCAGATCCAGCGGTTCGCACGCGGGACGGTCGATGCCGGCCTCGGTGCGCGAAATCAGCAGCATGGTGTTGATCAGGTCCAGGAGCCGGTCGCAGTCCTCCACGGTGCCGGCGGCCATCTGCTCGTACTCGGCCAGGGTGCGGCCGGTGGCCAGGGTCACCTCGGCGGCCCCGCGCATGCGGGTGATGGGACTGCGCAGGTCGTGGGCGATGTGGTCGGTCATCTGGCGCATGTTGGCCAGCAGGGCCTCGATGCGGTCCACCATGCGGTTGAAGGTGCAGGCCAGCCGATCGATTTCATCGTCCCGGGCCGGGGTCGGCACGCGCTCGTCCAGGGCGCCGTCGGCGATCCGGGCCGCGGTGACCGTCACCGCCTCCACCCCGGCCACGGCCCGGCGGGCCATGAACCACCCGACCCAGACGGCCGCCACCATCAGCAGGCCGATGGTGGTGGCGGCGATTTTCCAGAACACGGCGACGATCCGGTCGTGGACCTCCAGGGACTGGCCGGCCTGGAGCACGATCCCCGGCCCGATGAAGCCGTAAACGATCCGCACCTGGTCGCCGCGCCCGGCGATGCGGATGGTCTCAAAGACCGGCCGGCCCTCGGCGAGGAGGCGGCGCAGCGCCTCGCGGCGCACGCCGATGTCCTGCCAGTAGGCCATGTTGGAGGATGAAAAAGCCTCGCCAGTGGGGTAGAGCAGGCGCACGAAGACCTGCTTGACCCCGGCCGCCTGAGCCTCGCGCAGGGCGCTGCGCTGGACCTCGGCCACCCCCTGGCGCCGCAGGATATCGGCGAAGGCGCGCACCTGGGCGGACAGATCCTGGTCGGTGCGCTCGCGGATCACGTTGCCGATGAGCAGCGAAAAAAGGATGAAGGCCACCGCCGCCGAAACGCTGAACATCCCGGCGTACCACCAGGTAAGCCGCCGGGCCAGGCTGCCCCTAGTCCGCCTCGGGCCGCAGGACATAGCCCACCCCCCGCACGGTGTGGATCAGACGGGTCTCGAAACCTTTGTCCAGCTTGTCGCGCAGGCGGCAGATGCGCGCTTCGACCACGTTGGTCTGCGGATCGAAGGCGTAGTTCCAGACATGCTCCATGATCATGGTCTTGGACACCACCCGGCCGGCGTTGCGCATCAGGTATTCCAGCAGAGCGAATTCCAGCGGCTGCAGGACGATCCGGCGCCCCCGGCGCACCACCTCGCGGCGGATCAGGTCCATGCTCAGATCGCCCACGGTGAGCCGAGTGGGCTCGGCGGCCCCGGTGGACCGCCGGATCAGCGCCTGGACCCGGGCCAGCAGCTCCGAGAAGGCAAAGGGCTTGGTGAGGTAATCGTCCGCCCCCAGCTGCAGCCCGCGAACCCGGTCGGCCACGCTCCCCTTGGCGCTGAGAATCAGGATCGGCGCCTCGATGCGCTCGCGGCGCAGGGCTTCGACCAGGGAAAAACCGTCCCGCTCGGGCAGCATCACGTCCACCACCAGGACGTCATAGGGTTCGGTGAGGCCCAGGTGCAGGGCCGACTGCCCGTCGCCCACAGGGTCCACGGCAAATCCGGCCGCTTCCAGCCCCTTGCGCACGAAGGCGGCGATCTTCGGGTCGTCTTCCACCAGCAGCAGACGCATGGGTCACTCCCTGGGGTCGGTTTCGGGGTCCTCGAGGTCGCGGGCCGGGCGCCGGCCGTAGCCCCTGAATTTTTCCATCACCCGGCGCATCTCTTCATCGTCCAGCAGCCGCGGCGTGCCCACTGCCCGGGCCTGGTAGTAGATCCGGGCCACCAGCTCGATCTCCTCGGCCACGGCGAAGGCCCGGCCCAGATCGGCCCCCACGGCCACCAGGCCGTGGTTGGCCAACAGCACCGCGTGGCCCGTCCCGATGGCGTCCACCACCAGCCGGGCCAATTCCGTGCTGCCGTAGGTGGCGTAGCCCGCCAGAGGAACCTTGGGGCCGGCGAACCCCACCAGGTAGTGCACCGCCGGGATCTCCCAGTGCAGGCAGGCCAGCGTGGTGGCGTAGACCGAATGCGTGTGCACCACCGCCGCCACGTCCGGCCGCTGCCGGTAGAGGGCCAGGTGAAAGGGCAGCTCGCTGGAGGCGGGCCGATCCCCTTCCACCGGGCGCCCCTCCAGATCCACCACCGCGATGTCGGCCGGCCTCAGCCCGTCGTAGTCCATGCCCGAGGGGGTCACGGCCACCCGCCCCCGGCGCCGATCGCAGCAGCTCAGATTGCCCCCGGTGCCGGTGGTCAACCCGGCGGCCAGCATGCGCCGGCCGAAGCGCACCACGGCCCGGCGCTGAGTTTCCATGATCATCGTCTTTTCCTTGGCGGTCGAAATGACGCCTTTCGGGCCGCGATTCACGGGTCGGGTCGAAAAAGGTTCAAGGCGCGTTTCCGATAAAAGGTCGACACCTGAGGTCCCAACGGTTAAAGACTTTCCCCCCGGGAGGACTTGACCGCGGGATCATTTTGTTCCACCCTCCCGGGGGTGTTTCCAGAAATCCATTCCGTGGAGGAATCCCATGCATGTCCTGGTATCCGGATCCCTGGCCTACGACCGCATCATGGACTTTCCCGGCCGTTTTGCCGATCACATCTTGCCGGAAAAGATCCACAACCTCAACGTCTGTTTCATGGTCAACGGGGTTCAGGAGAAATTCGGCGGCACGGCCGGCAACATCGCCTACAACCTGGCCCTGCTGGGCGAATCTCCCCTGATCCTGGCCGCGGCCGGCAGGGACTTCGGCCGCTACCGGCGTCGTCTGGAGCGGATGGGGCTGAGCCTGGAGGGGATCACCCTGAGCGAGACCGAATTTACCGCCAGCGCCTACATCACCACCGACCAGGCCAACAACCAGATCACCGGCTTCAACCCCGGTGCCATGCGCGTCCGGTGCCCGGGGCCGCCCGCTGACCTGAATCCCAAAACCGCCGTGGCCATCGTGGCCCCGGGCAACCTGGAGGACATGACGGCCCTGAGCCGGCGCTACAAGTCCCTGGGAGTCCCCTACATCTTCGACCCGGGGCAGTCCATCCCGGCCCTGGGGGGCGCGGCCCTGGCTGAAATGATCGACGGCGCCGCCATGCTCATCAGCAACGACTACGAACTGGAAATGATCAAAAAGGCCACCGGCCTGGATTTGAAGGTCCTTTTGGAGTGCTGCCCCGCGGTGATCACCACCCTGGGGGAGAACGGTTCGGTGCTGCATTGCGCCGCCGAGGACACGGCCATTGCCGCGGCGGCCACCGACGAGGTGGTGGACCCCACCGGCGCCGGCGACGCCTATCGCGCCGGAGTGCTCAAGGGGATCTGCGAGCAGCGCCCGCTGGCGGTCTGCGCCCGTATGGGATCGGTCTGCGCCAGCTTCGCCGTGAGCCGCCAGGGCACCCAGGAACACCAGTTCACCCCGGCGCGCTTCTGGGAGCGCTACCGGCGGTCCTACGGGCCGGCCGCCTGAGCGGATCCGGATGACGGTTTTCGGTGAAACGGGGCGCGGGCAGACCCCGGCCTCGGCGGGGCCCCGCCCGGACCTTCGGCACAGTTGACAAAATGCGAGTCAAACTTTAAAATGACGCTCCAATCAGAAGCCACTTTCCATCACCATTCAAATCGGGGGAAGGCTATGGCGGCGGCAATCAGACCGGATATCGACCAGTTGGCCGCCTTCGCGCGGGATGCGATTTTGCGCTGCGGCCAGCGCGCCAACCGTTTTTACCGCGACGTAAGACCCCATGAACGCTTCGACGAAGGTCTGGTCACGGCCGCCGAACTGGAGTTGACGGCCCTTTTCCAGCAACTGCTCTACGACACCTTCCCCGCGCATCGGATTTTCGGCGCCGACCAAAACGCCGACGGATACACCCACGACCCCGGGCGCTATCTGTGGATCTTCGACCCCATCGACGGCCTGGACAACTTCCAGGCGGGGATTCCGGTCTGGGCCATGTCCCTGTCCCTGATGGAAAACCACTGGCCCCTCTTCGGCATGATCCACCTGCCGGTGACCGGGGATCTGTTCCATGCCAGAGCCGGCGGCGAGGCCTTCTCCGGATCGCACCGGCTCGACCCCCAGGCCACCCAGAGCGCCGAAGAGGAGCGGCTGATCCTCACCTTTTCGCGCTTTCACCGCCATTACCGGACCGTGTTTCCGGGCAAGATCCGCAATCTCGGATGCACCGCGGCCCATCTGTGCTACGTGGCCATGGGACGGGCCGATGCCGCCATCGTGACCAACGAATCGTTCAAGGATCTGGCCGCCGCCGAAGTCATCGTGGAGGCGGCGGGCGGAAAAATCTTCACCATGGACGGCACGCCGTTTCACGCGGGCGAATATCTCAACGGCGAAAAAATCGCCGCGCACCTCATCGCGACCCGGCCGGATCATCTCGATGCGATCCTGTCGTACCTGGAACGTATCGACTAGACTGTCTCTGGGCGTGTCTCGCCGGGTGTCCACCAGATACAGGCCGCCGGCCGCATCCGGCAGGCGGCGGCGCCGCCTAAAAGGCCCGGAATCACGCTAAGTGCCGATGGCAGCGGCAAGTTTACAGCCCCCCGGGGGCTTTTCGACCAAGGAGGCAACCCCAAGAACGTATGGCATCAACGTTGCATTTGCGAGGATGAGGGATACCTTCCTTGCGAACCGAGGCGCGGATCACCCGAAACGACCTTACGGTCCCCAACGAAAGGCTGGATCGATGAAAAGGGTCAGTATTCGAAAAACAACCGTGCAGATCAGTGCCAGCCCCTCCATCTCCTGCGGCACCACCTTCGATTTCGAAATCGGCACCTTGCTGGAAAGCCCCTGCCGCTGTTGTGAAATGCGCGCCCTGCTGCCCGCCTGCGCCCAGGACTGCGAGATCCTGGCCCGGATTCAGACAACCCTGGCCGGCGGCATTTCCTCGGGCCACAGCGTCTCTCCGGTGGAGGACTACTGCCTTTCGTCCGACGAGCGCTGACCCGCCGATCCCCGGCTGCCGGCGACGGGCCGCCGGAGCCGCCGTCACCCCCTGCTGCCCCAGAGGCGCCCCATGGTCGAAAGCAGCCGATCCATCTGGGCATCCGTGCCGATGGTAATGCGTACGAAATCCTCGATGCCCCGGTGAGCGAAGTGCCGCACCAGAATCCCCTCCTGTTTGAGCGCACCGTAGATCGCCGCCCCCGCCAGCCCCGGCCGGGCCGCAAAGACGAAATTGGCCGACGACGGCAGGACCCGCCATCCGACATCCGTCAAGGCCCGGGAAAAACGCTCCCGGGTGCGGGCGACGCGGCCCGTGATGTCGCGGTAGTAGTCGGCGTCGCCGATGGCGATGGCACCGATCTGCTGGGTCAGGTGGTCCAGCGGGTAGGAATTGAAGCTGTCCTTGACCGCGAAAAGGGCCGCAATGAGGGCCGGAGCCCCCAGGGCGTATCCCAGGCGCAGTCCGGCAAGGGCCAGACTCTTGGAGAAGGTGCGGGTCACCAGCAGGTTGGGATGGCGCCCCAGGAGTCCGATCACGCTGCGCCCGCCAAAATCCACGTAGGCCTCATCCACCACCACCACCCGGTCGGCGGGAAAGCGTTCCAGAAAGGCGTCCACCGCTTCGGGGGCCAGCAGGTGGCCGGTGGGGGCGTTGGGGTTGGCGAAGATCGCCCCCCCCGCGGGCCTCTCCTTGCCGCAAAGTCCGTCCAGATCCACGGCGAAATCGGCCCCCAGGGGCACACGCTCGAAGGCAATCCCGTAAAAATCGCAGTAGACCGGGTAGAAGCTGTAGGTGTGCTCGGGAAACCGCAGGAGCCCCAGCTCGGCGCTGAAAAAGGCGTAGAAACAGAAGGACAGCACCTCGTCCGAACCGTTGCCGGTAAAGACCTGGTCCGGCTCCAGCCCGTGGTGCCGGGCGATGGCCTGGCGCAGCAGCGCCATGCGCGGATCCGGATAGAGGCGCAGGCGTTCGGCCACGGCTTCTTGCAGATAGGCCTGGATCCGCGGGGTCGGCGGATAGGGGCATTCGTTGGTGTTGAGTTTGAGATACTGGCGGTCCTGGGGTTGTTCGCCGGGCACGTAGGGGGTCAACCGGCGCAGCCTCTGGCTCAACATGGCAATCATCCTTGCAGGGTGTGGAAAAGTCCGGAATCACGGCGCCGGGCGCCTGGCCCGAGCGGTCTGGCGCCGGCCGTCGCCGGGAAGCGACACGCTTCCGCGCCGGCCATCCGGCTGCCTATACACCAGGGCGCCGCGGGATTCAACGCATCTTGATGGAAACAGCGATGACCGACTCGGATCGCGCCCGCCCCTGGGGCGAGGCCCTGATCCGCCTGGAAGACGCCGCCTTCCGGGTGGGAAGCCGCACCCTGCTGCGCCACACGCACTGGGAGATCCGCCGCGGGCAGAACTGGGCCGTTCTGGGACCCAACGGGGCGGGCAAGTCGACCCTCCTGGCGGGCCTGGCGGGCCGCGCTCCGGTGGTGGCGGGACGCCTGCGTCGCCTGGCCCCGGAAGCCGCCCCCGAGGCCCTGGGGTATGTGGCCATGGGGCCGCAACAGGTCCTCATGGCCCGCGAAGACTCGGCCGCCGAAGCCCGCGCCTGGGCCGCCAGCCGCGCCCCGGGCATGACGGCGGGCCGTCTCCTGGCCGGCCCCGGGCCCACCCTCAGGGCCCGGCAAGTAGGGGATCTCCTCGATCTGGAGGGTCTGGCCCCCCGGGAGCTGCGCCACCTGTCCAGCGGCGAATGGCGCCGGCTGCTCATCGCCCGGGCCCTCATGCCCGAGCCCCCTCGCCTGCTGGTGCTGGACGAGCCCTTCGACGGACTCGACCAGCCAACCCGCATCGACATGACCCGGTTTCTGGCGGACCTGATGGCCGCCGGAATCCAGCTCGTCATGGCCACCCACCGCGGCGATGAATTGCCCCCGGGCATAGCCCACCACCTTGTAGTGGATGGCGGCCGCGCCGCCGTCGCCGGCGGGATGGTCGCCGGCCCCCGGGACGAGGCCCGCCGCAGGAGCGGCACGGCGGAGCTGCCGGCGCCGTCGGCCACGGCGCCCCAGGCGCCGCCGGTCCTGGTGGAGCTGCGCCAGGCCACCGTGGGCTACGGTCCTCGGCGCATCCTGGATCGGCTCACCTGGCGCCACCGGCGCGGCGAGCACTGGGCGATCCTGGGCCCCAACGGCGCGGGCAAGACCACCCTGCTGCGCCTCATCGCCGGCGACCATCCCCAGGTCTACGCCAACGACGTGCGGCTGATGGGAAAACGGCGGGGAAGCGGCGAGACGCGCCACCAGGTACGCGCCGACATCGCCATGACGGGCCCCGAACTGCAGATGGCCTACCAGCGTCCCCTCGCGGTGCGCGACGTGGTCCTTTCAGGCCTCTTCGATTCGCTGGGCCTCTTTCGCCGCGCCTCATCCACCCAGCTCGACCGGGCCGGCGCCTGGCTCGCGGCCATGGGGCTCGAAAGGATGGCGCAGACCGATTTCCGGCATCTTTCCGGCGGCCAGCAGCGCCTGGCGCTCATGGCCCGGGCCATGATCAAAGACCCCCTGCTGTTGATCCTGGACGAACCGTGCGAAGGCCTCGACGCCCAAAACCGCCGCCGCGTCCTTGACTGCCTCGACGCGCTGGCGGCCCAGGGACGCACCCATCTGCTCTATGTGAGCCATCACCCCGAGGACCTGCCGGCCTGCATCAGCCATGTGCTGCATCTGGCGCCGGGCGGCGCGGCACGCCAGCAGGCGCGCCGGAAAGGAGGCGGGGAAGATGGGCGCTGATGCCCCGGGCCGGAGCCCGACGGAATCCCAGGCCGCCGCGGCGACCCCGGCCACCCGGCGGGCGGCCCTGACCATTGCGGCCCTGAGCGCCTTTCTGACCCCCTTCATGGGGTCGGCGGTGCACATCGCCCTGCCGGCCATCGAGACCGAATTCCAGATCGGAGCCGTGCGGCTGAGCTGGGTGGCCAACGCCTATCTGCTGGCCGCCGCCATGGCCCTGGTGCCGGCCGGTCGGGCCGCGGACATCTTCGGGCGGCGGCGGATCTTCATCGCCGGCAACCTGACGTTCACGGCGGCCTCGCTCCTGTGCGCCGCCGCCCCCGATGTCGTCTGGCTCATTGCCGCCCGGGCGGTCCAGGCCGCGGGCAGCGCCATGCTCTTCGCCACCGGGATCGCCATCGTCACCGCGGTCTATCCGGCCCACCGGCGCGGCACGGTGCTGGGGGTCAACGTGGCCGCGGTCTACGCGGGGCTTTCCTGCGGGCCTCTGGCCGGGGGTCTGCTCACCGGCTGGATCGGCTGGCGCAGTGTTTTCGCATCGGTGGTCCCCCTGGGGGGACTGGCGGTTTATCTCACCTGGCGCCGGCTGCACGGGGAATGGGCCGAAGCCCGGGGCGAGCCCTTCGACTGGCCCGGCAGCCTGGCCTACGGGGCCGCCCTGGTGGCCCTCATGCTGGGGCTGTCACGCCCTGCGGGAATGGCGAGCCTGGCCCTGATCGGCAGCGGTCTGGCGGGCCTGGCCGGATTCGCCGCCTGGGAGCTGCGCTCGCCGTCGCCGGTCTTCGAAGTACGGCTCTTCGCCCGCAGCCGGGTCTTCGCCTTTTCGTGCCTTGCGGCCCTGATCCACTATGCGGCCACGTTTGCCGTGATGTTCCTGCTGAGCATCCACCTGCAGCAGGTTGAAGGGCTTTCCGCGGACCGAGCCGGACTGGTGCTCATGTGCCAGCCGGTGATGATGGCCCTCTTTTCCCCTCTGGCCGGACGCCTTTCGGACCGCATCGAACCGCGCTATCTGAGCTCCTCGGGCATGGGCCTGACGGCGGCCGGCCTGGTCTGGCTCACCCGGGTGGAGGCCGGCGGGGGGCTGGGGCCCATCATGGCCTGCCTGGTGCTTCTCGGACTGGGATTCGCCCTCTTTTCGTCGCCCAACATGAACGCCATCATGGGGTCGGTGGCGCGCCGCCACTACGGGGTCGCCGCCGGGGCCGTGGGCACCATGCGCCTGCTGGGGCAGATGCTCTCCATGGGCATCGCCACCGCCATCATCGCCAGCCGCATGGGCCCCCTGTCCACCACGGCGGCCCCGGCCCTCTTCGTCCAGAGCCAGCGCCTCGCCTTGTGGACCTTCGCCGTCCTCTGCGTGGCGGGGATTTTCCTTTCCCTGGGACGCGGGCGGCTCCGGCCGGGCAAGTGAAAGGCCCGGCCTTTTGAGCTCTTTCGGGGACTGGCGACGTGGGCGCGCGTTAAGACGGAACCTTCCCTGGCGGTGTCGCAAGAATCGAGGAAGCATCGCAAGGCAAGGCCCGCTGATCCCCGGCCCCGGTAGGGCGACGCACCCTCAAGCGCGCAGGCGCGGCGGCATCACGAAAACCCTGCGCAGCCCGGTCTGGAGCGCAACGGCCCCTTCCGGACAGAAACGCGCGCAAAGTCCGCAGCCGATGCAGGACGTTTCATCGCGCCGCGCCACCCCTTGATCGGCCAGGGCGATGGCGTCGGTGGGGCACCAGGAGACGCAGGTGCCGCAACCGGTGCAGGCCGCTTCATCGATGACGGCCAGGTGGTAGGTGGAGTTGATCAGCGGCAGGGTCCCGTCGCGCCACAGCCGCAGGGTGTCGCAGCAGTCCTTGCAGCAGTTGCAGATGCTGGTCTCCGGACTGCCTTCGCGGGACCCGGGATGAAAGGCCTTGTGGATCAGCCCCGCCGCTTCGGCCTCCTGCATGATCCGGCGGGCCTCTTCACGGCTGATTTTGCGGGCGAATCCCTGGGCCGCGGTGTGGCGCGCCGACTTGCCGAAGGTAAAGCAGTTGAGGGTCGGGGCCCGGGTCAGGCAGGGCTCGCCCAGCAGACTGCGCCGCTGGCGGCAGAAGCAGTGGCCCACGGCGATGTCCTCGAACTTGTCAATGATCTCGTCCACCGTCTGGCTCGGCAGAATGAGCTCCTCTCCGCCGGCCAGGGGCTTTTGCACCGGAACGACCCGAATGGCGCCGCCCGCGTCGGTGGTGCTGGGCGGCACGGTGCGGTCCACCGCCGGGGCCTGGCCGAAAAGCGCCGGCAGGGCATCGTAACTGCCCTGAAACTGGTCGCGCAGCTCGGCCAGCAGCCGCTCGAAGAGCCGCGCCAGCCGTTTTTCGGCCTCACTGCCGGCCAGCGGCCCCATGAAGCGGTACTCCATCACCCCCACCATCATCAGGGGCAGGAGGCGATAGACCATGGTGCCGGCCGAGCTGGGCTGGTTGAAGATCAGCCCGAGGCGGGCCAGTTCGGAGGCCAGCGCCTCGACGGCGGCGCCGTCCCGGCCGCTGGAGGCCGCCAGTTGTTCCAGGGTCTGGGAGGGAGCCTTTTCGAAGGCGGCGATCAGCTCCAGGGCCTCGGGCCGGTCGCCCACCAGTTCGGCCACGATGGCCATGGCCGTTTCTCCGGCCGGAAAAGGAATGATTCCCTGGCGGCAGATAATCTCGGTGGCACGCCGCAGCGGCTTGCTCATGGATTTTCCTTTCTCGAAGGGTCCGAGGGGTCGCCGAGGAGGTCCAGCGCCGCTCGGCAGTAGATCTCGACCCCGGTCAGGAGCACTTCCTCGTTAAAATCGAAGCGGGAGCTGTGCAAGGGCGCCCCGCCGGGACGCCCCGTGCCGAGAAAGAGCATGCATCCCGGCACTTTTTCAAGGTAAATCGAAGGTCCGCGTCGTGCCGCAAAGGCAGGCCTCGTCGGCAATCACGTTAAAGGCGCTGCCCGCGTGAAAGGCGCCCACGGTAATTACCGCGGCCTGCAGCGGGTTGATCTGGCGGCTCACCAGGCGCTGGAGGGCGCCCACCACTTGGGCGCCGATTTCCAGCGCATCGACGCAGCGGTGGGGCATGGCGCCGTGGCCGCCCCGGCCGATGATCCGCAGATCGAAGCGGTCCATGGCGGCCATGAGTGGACCGGACCGGACCCCCACCGTGCCCTCGGGAAGCTCGGGCCAAAGGTGGAAGGCCAGGACCGCGTCCACCGCCGGGTCCTCCAGAACCCCCTCGGCGATCATGGGGGCCGCGCCGCCGGGGCCTTCCTCGGCCGGCTGAAAGACATACTTCACCGCGCCGTTCAGCGGCGGATCCAGATCGCCCATGACCATGGCCGCCCCCAACACCATGGCCATGTGCCCGTCGTGGCCGCAGGCGTGCATCACCCCGGAGCGGGTGGAGGCAAAGGCCAGCCCGGTCTGCTCGGCCAGGGGCAGGGCGTCCAATTCACTGCGCAGCATGAGGGTTGTTCCTCCCGGCCCGAAGCGTTGCAGCCCCACCACGCCGCAACGGGCGATACCGGCGCGCACCGTCACCCCCAGGCGGCGGAGCCGGTCCGCGATGCAGGCGGAGGTTTTCTCCTCCTCGTAGGCGGTTTCCGGAATGCGATGCAGCTCGCGGCGCATCCCGAAAATCTCGTCCCGTCGCCGCCGGATGGCTGCCTCGAGGTTCCTCATGAAGACTCCCTGAATGAAACGTCCGCCCGCCAGGGGTGGCCGAGTCTCGAAGATACCCTATTTTGCCTTGAAGAATCCAGAGGCCACCTCATCCGGCCTGAAGTGCCGGGGGCGGGCCATTGGGCCCCAAGCGGCGCCCGGGCCGACGGGACGGTCGAAAGGTTCGAACCCGCCGCCGCAGTTCGGCCAGATCGGCCGCCGTGCCGCCGGGCTCGTAGCGCAGGCGCACATAGAGCGCCGTGATCCGCTCGATCTCGGGCCCCAGGTCCGGCCGCCCGGCGACGGCCCGGGCCGCGAAGGCCCACGGCCCCTCGTGGGGCGGCCGCACCACCCCGACGCGGGCCAGGGCGGCCGCAAAACGCCGGTAGAGCCGCTGCACCTCGTCCGGCGCCTGCCGAGGGCGCCGCGCCGGCAGGTGCAGATAGGCCCAGACCAGCAGGCCGAGGGCCGCCACGGCCACCAGGGTCACCCCCAGAACCCCGGCAGCGCTGGCCACCGACAGCCCCAAGCGCCCCAGCAGGCCCTGCTGGCGCTGAAAGCTGTAGCCCGCCACCCAGCGCTGCCAGCCGGCATGGATCGCATCCCAGCCGTACCCCGCCCGGCGGGCCAGACCGGCCAGCGGACCCCAGAGGGCCAAGCCGGAATCATCCCCCAGCTCTCCTTGGGGCAGAGCCCGGACCACCCCTTCGGTGAGCCGGGCCGGGGCCACCACGCCGGTGGGATCGATGCGCGTCCAGCCCTGTTGCGGGATCCACGCCTCCACCCAGGCATGGGCCTCGCTCTGGCGCACCACCAGGTAGCCCCCAAAGGGATTGACCTCGCCGCCGTGGTAGCCCAGCACCACCCGCGCCGGCACCCCGGCCACCCGCAGCAGGAAGGCCAACGCCGAGGCATAGTGCTCGCAGTAGCCGCGCCGGGTCTCGAAGAGAAACGTGTCCAGGGGACGTTCCAAAAGAGGCGGCGCCGCCAGGGAATAGACGAATCCCTGGGTGGCGAAAAAATCCAGGGCCCGCCGCACGATGGCCGCGGCCGGGGCCCCGTCGGCGGCCCAGCGGCGAGCCAGGGCGGCGCTCCGGGGATTGGTGTCCGGATCCACGGCCAGGGCCGCCGATGCCCGGCGGCCCGCGGGCCCGGGTTCCGGGAGGGTGACGGAGACGAGCGTGTAGCGCATGGCCACGCTTACCGGCCGCGGCACCCGCAGCACGCGATCTTCGGTCAGCAGTGCCCCGGGCGGCGCGCCGGAAGGCAGGTCCAGGGCCATGAGCCAGTGCTGGCCATGGGGCTCCAGGGCGATGGTGTAACGGCTTTCACCGGCCCCCCGAACCGGCCCGCCGGCCGCGGCCGGACCGACCCCGCGCCTCCAGGAGCGTCCGTCGAAGTTCCAGAGCACCACCCCGCGCCAGTACCGCTGACCGGGCGGCGGCACGGGGGTTTCGAACTCGGCGCGAAAGGCGATGCGGGTATCAGGCACCAGACGGCTGATCTCCCCCAGGGTCAATTCCTCCGAAAAGCCGGTACGGGCCACGGTCTCCCGGCCAAAACCCCAGAGGCTCCCCTGGAACCGGGGAAACAGCAGGAAGAGGATTGCCATGATGGGCAGGGCCTGAAGCGTGAGGCGCGCCGCCAGGCGCAGGTCCCCGGACCAGAGGCCGCCGGAGCCCTGGATGCGGATCATGGCCGCCGTCAGAACCCCCACGGCCCCCACCAGGTAGAGGCCCATGAGCAGGTGGTCGCTGGAGAAAAGGGCCGTCAGAATCACCAGGTATCCCATGCTCAGGGTGACCATGCGATCGCGCGGGGTGCGGATCTCCAGGGGTTTGAGGCTGGCCATGAGCAGAAAGACGGCCACGGCCGCTTCCCGGTCGAAGGCCAGGCCCCAGGCGGCCGCGACCAGCCCCACCACCAGCCCGGTCATCCCCAGGCGCCAGATCCGTCCCGGCCAGGGGGCGCGGCCCAGGGCCGCCGCCAGGGCATAGAGCCCCAGGACGATGCTCGCCAGGGCCACCCAGGGAGGCAGACGCAGATAGTGGGGCGCCGCGGCGATACCCAGGGCCGCCAGGATGAAAGGCATATGGGGATCGGGTCGCTTCATGGACCCGATCCGCCCGGAACGGAAAGGTGTGCCAGGGCCTCGAGGCAGCGGTGGCGGTGGCCCCTGCCTAAAGCAGGCCGGATCAGTCGGCCGGGCAGACGCAGTCCATAGGACTGCTTTCGCCGCTCGCGGTCCAGCACGGCATGGCAGAGGATGGAAACGCGCCGCTCCGGGTCCGGCTCGGGAACGGCGAACCAGTCCAGAAGCCCGCCGCTGCCGCGCCGTTCGTCGAAGCGCTTGGTGAAGACCCCCTGGCCCCGGGCGAGGCTCTTCCAGTGAAGGTGACGGGGCGGGTCGCCGGGCTGGTAAGGCGTCACCCCGTGAAAGTCTTCGATCCCCGGACCGGCCTGTCCGGTCCCCGCGCCGTCAGACCCCAGTTCCAGGGGCAGGCTGGCGGCCAGCGGTTGGGGGTAGACCAGGCAGGCGGCCTGGGGATCGATGGTCGCCCAGACCCGGAAAAGGCCCATGGGATAGCGGCTGGACACCACCAGGCGGCCGATGGGCAGCAGTCCCCGGCGGCGGGTGGGCAGGTCGATCTCCACCGCCGCCTCCCGCTGGGCCTCCAGGTTCCAGGAGGCGGCCGCGGCCCGATCCAGGGCCACACGGACGGCCGGACGATCCCGGCTTCCCGCCGCCAGACGCACGGCGATACGGGCCGGGCGCCCGGCAAAGACCGGCTGGGCGCCGATTCCGGTCACCGTCAGGCCCAGCAGGTTGCGGTATCCGTGTACCATGGCGGCCAAGGCCAGGCCCGCCAGGAGAAAGGCGAGCAGAAAAGCCATATTGTTCTGGTAGTTGACGGCTCCCACGAGGGTGGCGGCCAGCACCAGCGCGAAGACCAGTCCCTGACGGGTGGGCAGGATGTAGAGGCCGCGCCGATCCAGGGTCCGAGGCAGCGGGGCGGCCCCCCGGCGGCGGGCCCAAACCCGGACCTTCATGGCACCGGCACCCGGTGAAAGAGGTCCCTGACGCCATCGGCCGGCAGTTCCCCGTAATCCTCCCTGGACCGCAGTCGATGGCCCACCACGGCCGGCAGGACCGCCTGGACGTCCCCGGGCAGCACATGGTCGCGCCCGGCGATGAAAGCCCTGCTGCGGGCGGCCCGCAGCAGGGCCAGACCGGCCCGGGGCGACAACCCCTGGACGAAATGACCCGAGGCCCGGCTGAATTCCAGCAGGTCGGTGACGTAGTCCAGCAGGGCGCCCGAAGCGTGTACCCGCAGCACCGCCTCCTGGATGGCGGTCACCTCCCCGTGGCCGAGACAGGCGGACATGCGTTCGAGGCTCTGGCGGGTTTCACCCTGGTGAAGAAGCCGTTTTTCCGCCTCCCGGTCCGGGTACCCCAGGGAAATACGCATCAGGAAGCGGTCGAGCTGGGATTCGGGCAGGGGGAAGGTGCCGACCTGCTCGGCGGGGTTCTGGGTGGCGATGACGAAAAAAGGGCTCTCCAGGGCCCGGGTACGACCATCCAAAGTGACCTGGCGTTCCTCCATGGCTTCCAGCAGGGCGCTTTGGGTCTTGGGGGTGGCGCGGTTGATCTCGTCGGCCAGGAGCACCTGGGTGAAGATGGGACCAGGATGGAAATGGAAGGCCCCCGTCTTCTGGTCGAAGATCGAAAGGCCCAGGATGTCGCCGGGGAGCATGTCGTTGGTACACTGGATGCGGCGAAAATCGAGTCCCAGGCAGCGGGCCAGGACCTTGGCCAGGGTGGTTTTGCCAATCCCGGGCAGATCCTCGATGAGCAGGTGTCCCCGGGCGAAAAGACAGGTGAGGGCCAGACGGATCTGGTCCGGTTTGCCCAGAACGACGGTGCCGATCTGGTCCACGAGGCCCTCGAAATCGATCTTCATGCCGCCTGCCTTCCCGCCACGGTCCACGGACCGTCCCTTGCGCTTGAGGTTTGCTCAAGCAACATAAGGCCGGCCCGGGGCGGGTCAAGAAGGTTCATTTCCCCTTTTGACACCTTCCCTGGCGGCTGGTAGACTCGACGTCCCATCCCCACAAGGAGGCAGGAAGATGAAAAAACTCCTCAAATGGCTTTTGCCCGCCGGGAGCGGTTCACCAAGCCGGGAAGGCTCTCGGCGGTCATGGAGGCCGACCCCTCGGACACCCTCGTGGGCCCCTCCTGCATGCCGGCCACGGCCCGGGACCCGGGCCCGCTTCGGCCAGCGCGATCTCCGGGACGGGGTCTGAAACGCCATGACCCCTCCTTCTTCCCATCGTCAGTGCCCCGGATGCGGCGAGCCGGTCAAAGACACCTGGAAAATCTGCCCGGCCTGCGAGCGGCCCCTGGCAGCGGCCCGCTGCCCTCTGTGTGCCGCCCAAGTGCAGCGCCACTGGAAGCGCTGTCCCGAATGCGAAGCCCTTCTCCTCTGCCCGAGCTGCGGCGGCCGTCTGGCCCAGGGGGAAACCGTCTGCCCGGTCTGCCAGACCCCGGCCGGAACGCCGCCGGCGCCCTATGTCGAACCGGCCACCGGGATGATCTTCATTCCGGTTCCCGGCGGCGACTTCGGCATGGGCGACGCCTCGGGCGACGGGGTGGAAAACGAAACCCCGGTGCACCAGGTGCGCCTGAGCGCCTTTCACATGGGCCGCTTTCCCGTCACCCAGGAAGAATGGCGCCGCCTCATGGCCGCCAACCCATCCCGCTTCGAGGGGCCCCGACGGCCGGTGGAACAGGTGACTTTCGCCCTTGCACAAGAGTTCATCACCCGGCTCAACCAGAAGGCCGCGCCTGGCCTCCGCTTCGACCTGCCCAGCGAAGCCCAGTGGGAATACGCGGCCCGCAGCGGCGGACGGAACGAAACCTGGGCCGGCGGCGAGGATCCGGACCGTGTGGCCTGGACCGAAAACAACAGCCGCGGCGCCAGTCAGCCGGCAGGGCGCCTGGGCCCCAACGGACTCGGCCTCCACGACATGAGCGGCAACGTCTGGGAGTGGTGCCGGGACGCCTTCCGCGCCGACGCCTACCGCCTGCACGGTGGCCAGGACCCGGTGGTGGAGGCCGCGGGCGCCGACCGCATCGACCGGGTGATCCGCGGCGGAAGCTGGAACCTGGACCCCTGGAGCGCCCGCTGCACCCGGCGCTTCAGCTTCTCGGAGGACTGCGCCGGACCGGCCCTGGGCTTTCGCCTGGTGATGATTCGCGACCCATCCCAAACCTGAGACCGTCGCAACGGTCCCGAATGAAAGGAGACTGAATGTCCGCGTTGTTGCGAGTCGATACCCAAAAATGCCAGCGCGACGGAGCCTGCCTGGCCGAATGCCCGGCCGGCATCATCCGCTTCGGTAAGGCGGACGGCTTTCCGGAACCTGTTCCAGGAGCCGAAGCGTTTTGCATCCACTGCGGGCATTGCGTGGCGGTCTGCCCGCACGGGGCGCTCAGCCATATCCGGATCACCCCCGCGGACTGCGCCCCGATCGAGGAAAGCCTGATCCCGACCCCGCCACAGGTCGAACAATTTCTGCGCGCCCGCCGTTCGGTGCGCGCCTTTGCCAGGCAACCCCTGGACCGTGAACAGATCGTGCGCCTCATCGATACGGCCCGTTTCGCCCCTTCGGGCCATAACCTCCAGCCGGTGCACTGGCGCGTGGTTTACGACAGGGCCGCCGTGGCCGCCATGGCCGGTCACGTGGTGGACTGGATGCGCCATCTGATCGCCGCCAACAACCCTTTGGCCGCTCTGCTGCACATGGACCGGGCCGTGGCCGCCCATGAACGCGGCCGCGAGCCGATCCTGCGCGGCGCGCCCCACCTGGTGGTCGCCCATGCCCCCAAGGTCGACCGCACCGCGCCGCCGGCCTGCACCATCGCCCTGGCCTATCTGGAGCTGGCCGCTTCGACCCACGGCCTGGGGGCCTGCTGGGCCGGCTATTTCAACACCGCCGCCGGACTCTGGCCCCCCTTGCAGGCCGCGCTGGCCCTGCCGGCCGAACATGCGTCCTTTGGCGCGCTGATGCTCGGCCGACCACGCTTTGTTTACCACCGCATTCCGCCGCGCAATCCAGCGCGCGTCACCTGGACGTGACCCTGTGGAGACGTTTCGATCCGGGTTGTGAAAAGAGGTGAACGACCGACTCGCAAGACGCATCGATCGCGAGGCCCATTTGGCCTGGGGCAAAGGGACCGTGGGACATTCTGGCGTATGATTATTCCGGCATAGCTCCCGAAAGCGTTTTACAACATCTGCATCAACGACCTGCAACCCCTGATAGAAAAGGAAAACCCCATGCCGACTTACGCCTCGGAACAGGCCCTGCGGGGCCTGCGGGATCTGTCCGCCCTGCAGTGGTACGTCATTCCGCTGCTGGCCATCGTTTTCTACATCTATGCCAGCGAGATCAAGAAGGCGCGGCGCTCGGGCAACTGGGACGCGGTGCTCTGCGGATTGACGATCTTCGGGATGGACTTTATCAACGAGACCTGGAACGGGTGGGTCTTTCACCTCACCCAGCACTCGGCCTGCTGGACCGTCCCGGGCCCCACGGCCCTGCGCACCATGGTGGGCTGGAACATCGAGATCATGTTCATGTTCGCCATTTCCGGGATCATCTACTACAACACTCTCTCCGAATCGACCCGGGAAAAGGTCCTCGGCATCCCCGAGCGCTGGTTCTGGGCCGTGGGCTATGCGGCCTTCTGCGTCCTTGTCGAAGTGCTGCTCAACCTCGGCGGCCACCTGATCTGGGAGTACCCTTGGTGGAACCGCTCGGCGCAGGGGGTGATCCTCATCTTCCTGTTCGGCTACTTCCACTTCTACGTGGCCTGCATCGTCACGTTGAGCCTCAGAACCCTGCGTGCCAAAGCGATTTTCGTGGGCAGCCTCTACGCCGCAGCCGTAACGGCCAATGCGATCGCCCTGGGGTACCTGGGGTGGGTCTATTGATCAATACGGGGGCGACCTGGATCGATCCAGGCGTTCGCACAACGCACTGTGCCAGATGGCGGATCATGATCTCGGTTGGAAACCGCTCCCACGGGTTGGTGATCCGGCTATCACCGGGAGACAACGCGTACCGGCTGGACCCAGCCGTTTCGCGCGCCGTCATAGAACCAGCGGTCCGGGAAACCGCGGCGCTGGATGAAGGTGGGACTTTCGGCCCAGACCAGCAGCTCCTCATAGGCGGCCCGCAGGCGGCGGAAGCTGGCCCCGTCGCCGCCCAGATCCGGATGGCAGCGGTGGGCCTGGCGGCGGAAGGCCCTCTTGATGGATCCTTCCGGGTCCGGACCATCAAGGCTGGCGCGATCGATGGCCAGCTGGATCAGCAGATCCTGGCGCACGGAGGCCAGACGAAAGGACGGGGCCGCCACCTGGCGCCGCGGGACGCTTCGCTGCAGGGCGCCGTCCAGCACCAGCCGGCTGGCCAGGTAGCGTTTTCGGGTGCGCCGCTGCTCGGCCCACCACAGGCGCCCCAGATGATCGGCCAGGCAGCCGAAATCATCGGCCGGCACCTGGCCGGGCCGTCGGGGAAAAAGAAAGCTGTAGACCACGGGACTGAACCCCACCACCACATCCATCACCACGATCCGGGTGGTGAAATGGAAGGTGGCATAGCGGGCGTTGATGGCCTGGAGCAGGCCGGTGCGCTGATCCAGCCGCCGATGCAGGCGCTGGCGGCAGGCCATGGAACAGTACTTGCGCCGGCGCATGTTCTCGGTGGTGCCGCAGGACAGGCAGCACCTCAGCGGGGGCGCGGTCTGTAGAGGATACTTCAAACTGGCTTCACGGACGGTCATGGGGCCGACTATAGCAGGAGCGACGCCGGCTGTTAAGCCAAACTCGCCATTTGGCAACTTGTTGATCGCCGCAGGAACCGGCATGGTGGTGGACGCCATCGAGGACATCGGCCGGCAGATGAACCGCCGATCCACCGGTCCCTGACGGCCTTGGGGGCCATGCGCCTGATCCAAAAGGGAAGCACCCCCTCTTCCCGACCGGAGGAGGGCGATCGATCGGGACAATAGTTGGATTATCGGCCGGAAATGAGAAATTGGAGGATGGAAATCACATCTTCGAGGCCAACCCGGCCGTCACCTGAAAAATCCCCGGCAATACCGCTGAAGGGCACGTCGTCGCCCACGTGGGCAAGAAAGAGTTCGCCGGCATCGAATTGGGAATGGGTTCCGAGATAAATGTTACCGAAGGTGGCGGCGCTTTTGAAGCCTCCGGCCACTGCCAGACGCTGCCCCTGCCAGACGGCCGATCTGGCCACATCGTTGGCCGCGCCGCCGCCGCTGAGAGCGGAAAGCAACTCGCCCGCAGGGGAAAAGAAAGCGATGAAGGCGTCCGTGCCACCCCGGCTGATTAGGCCCTGGTCGCCGATGGGGAGGGTCTCCGAGAATTCGCCCCCGACGGCGATTCTTCCCAGCGGATGAAGGTCCACAGCCCTGGCGGCATCCTCTCCCGCACCGCCGAATCCGACCGCCCAGGACAGATTTCCGGAAGCATCACAGTGGGCCACGAAAGCGTCCCGGCCTCCGGCACTGGTGAGCTGATGCACATCGAAAGCCGCTGTCTGGGAAAAATGCCCGACCACCACCGCCCCGCCGGCGGGATCCGAAGCCACATTGCGGGCCCCGTCTTCTCCGGCACCTCCGTATCGGGTGGCCCACAGAACCGTCCCATCGGGGCTGTAGCGGGCAACGAAGATGTCCGCCAGGCCAGCGCTCGAAAACTGAATCTCACCGATCTGCGCCGAGCCGTGGAATTCACCGGCCACCGTTACCCGTCCATGCGCATCGGCGATCATCGCATGGATGTAAGCTTCCGGCGCCGCCACGGTCTTGACCCAATCGACGCCGCCGTCGGCATCGTATTTGGCGACAAAGGAGGTGAAACCGCCGCTGCCTGCAACATTCATGGTGCCAAATGATGCACCTGAGCCGACAAACCAACCGGCCACGTAAACGTTGCCGGCGGCGTCTGCGGCAACACAGCGGCCCGTTGCCTCCTGAAAGTCAGAAGTCGCCTTTTGGTGCCATAGCAGGTTTCCCTGGTCGTCGTATTTGGCCACAAACATGAATTTTCCGGGACTGGAAAGGGCCTCCGTTTCGGCGCTGTTTGCTTCAATGAAGGTCTCCCCGATGGACTCTCCGACAACATACCTGTTTCCAGACCCGTCCACGGCAACGCCATGGGCCTGTTGAACGCCAGCGCCACGGATCTGCCGAACCCACCGGTTCCCCGAGGCCTCGTCGAGATGAATCAAAAAGGCGTCCGAAGCCCCTTCAGAAACCATCACCAAACCGGCAAAAATGCTCTCTCCGGAATAGTAGCCGCTAAGCGTAATGGCGTCCGAAACGGGATCAACGGCCAGTTGGCGTGCCACGAAATTACCCGCACCGCTAACCGACTGATGGGCGCGCAAAAACCCGGTCTCTCCGTGAACAGGGACCGCTATCGGAAATAGAATCAAAACGCTCCAGACGAAGTTTACCAGCGATTTCGGCATGACCCTTCTCACCCTCCCCCCGATCGGTCCCTGGAATTGAGAGTCGCTCGAGGCAATTCGAGCCCCAAAAATCATCACCCCGCAAGATCCGGCAGGCAGGCTTGCTTTTCGACCCCGGTCAGATCTTCGGACTGGTCCAGCCAGTCGTCATCCGCCCACCGGCAGGTGCTCCAGGGAGAAAGGGTCTCGGCCCCCCTAAACCCGCCGGAACCGGTTGTCGTCCAAAGATCGAGCAGGACCATCCCTTCCCGGTTCATCTGGATCGGATACCATAAGGCCCCTTCTGCGGTGCTCCAGGCAAATCTAAAGGGCTGGGTGTAAAGCATTGCGGCGGACTGGCTGGCAGATGCGCTCGAACCCGCCGCGACGGTAAAGGTGGTCAACGTCGAGCTCACCCCGAATCCCGCGGGGCCGAAGGAAGCGATTTTCCATTGATAGGTCCCTGCCGCCAGGGTGTAGTCCGTGGTGAAGGTCGTCTGGCCGCGGACCCATCGCGTATCGATCAGGCTTCCGTCCTTTTCGATCCGCACCTGATACATGGATGCGCCTTCGATGGCATTCCAGCCGAAGGTCAACGGCTGGTTGGCCACGGCATCGACAGGGCTCTGCAAAAGCAGCCGTTCATGGATGGTAAAAGTCAACGGTGCGCTTGGGCTTGCGGGTCCCTGGGCATCGAAGGGCGTGACGGTGACCTGGAAATCTCCCCCGCTCAAATCACCGTTCCAAGAGGTTCCCACCTGGACCACCGGCGTAGCGAAGACGACGCCGTCACGCAGAATCTCCACTTCATAACCCAACGCCCCGGCCGAGGCCGGCCATTCGAGACTGATCGCGACGCCTTCGACGATGGCGCCGGTACCGGCGGCAGCGACCGCCGACCCCCGGACGACCGTCCCGAATTGGGCCTGAAGCAGAATGGCTCCGTCGCCGACGGTTTCCACCGGCGCCTGGATCTCCAGATCCCCTTGCAGGACCTCGACCCGAATTTCGCCGTCAGCGGTCTGAATTCCGGCGAGGACCGATTCCGTCAGAAGCGCCGTATCGCCGTCGGCCAGGACCCTGTTGACCGTAATCGCCGCTTCGGCGCCCCCCACGGATCCGACCACCAAGCCTTGCGCACTGATCAGGGAAACATCACCCGAAGCGCTCGACGCCGCCAGGACCGCCGTATGGACACGCAGCGCATCGGCCGCGCCGATTCCCGTTCCAGCGCTGAGTTTTAAGGCGCCGGCCAGAACGGCATCCGTTCCGATCCGCGCCGCAGACAGGATCTGGCCCGTTTCGGCCGTGATGCCCACGCGCCCGGCTTCGGCGAAGATGCCGGAGACTTGTGCATCCTGCCTGGCCCAAATCCGGATGTCGCCGCCCTGGCTGTCGATGCGAGCGCCTTCGAGGATCATCACCGATCCAGTGATGGAGTCAATGTCTAGGGTCCCGCCGGCGGAACGAATGTCGCCTTCGATCACGATTGGTTGCCGTCCGATGACGGAGACATGGCCGCCCGGGCTCCCCAGCGTCCCACCCACCGTGACCTGGCCAAGCGCACCGCCCGCATTCAGCAGCAGGTTGCCATCAGAACCGGCGCCGATCTGTCCCGCTGCGTGGATCCCGCCGTTTTCGGTGGTGACGATCAGGTCGCCGGCGGCGGTGATGTCGCCCAGCGTCACGCTGCCGACGCCG
The DNA here is from genome assembly GCA_937982505.1 of uncultured Desulfobacteraceae bacterium. GTDB lineage: Bacteria > Desulfobacterota > Desulfobacteria > Desulfobacterales > UBA2174 > UBA2174. The sequence goes on from CALJLV010000219.1 coordinate 58,749, forward strand.
ACCGTGGCGAGCCGCACATGACCGGCACCGCCCGCGATCAGGGCCTCAACAGACAGATCGCCCCCGTCAACGACTACGGTAATGGCGCCGGCCAGGGTCTCGGCGGCTTGGATGGTCAGCGCGCCTCCGCCCGTCTGGCTGAAGGCGATATTACCGCCGCCGCTGTAAATTCTTTGGATGGTTGCCGCTTCCGCCGACTGGTTCGTGATCCGGACATCTCCCTGCCCGGTTGTCGCATCGACCACCGCGGCGGATGTTTCGATGGCTCCGGTGTTGCCGATGCCCGTCGCCGCCGTGAATACCAAGGACTGGGCCTGCACGTCGATCTGGGCATCTTCGACCGATTCTTCGATCCCTGCTCCGGCATCGATGGTCACCGTCGCGCCGGATGCCAGCAGGTAATCGAAGAAGACCGACCCACTTTGCTGATTCTGGATGATGATCTCCCCGCCTCCGGAGTCGAGGCCCTGGAGAAGGATATCCCCCAGCGCAAACATGCCAATGGCGCCGCCGAAGCTTTGGTTGACAAGGCCGCCGGCCATCACCAGGGTGCCTGCCGCCGCATCGATTTCCATGGCGCCGCCGCCGGTGGCAACCGGCGCGTTCATCAGAATCGAACCGGCGGCCCGGATCGCCACATCGCCACCCGAACTCGCCGCGCCCACCCCATCCAGGACCAGGTCGTCGGCTTCCAGGATAAAGATTCCGCCGCCATTGGCCTGCGCCGACAGCACCGTCACCGCGGTTTCGATCGGATCGCCGGCCATGCCGATGCCGCCGCCGGCCAAGATCGTCAGTTGCCCGGCCTGGACGTCGAGCGTGCCGCCCGCCTTGCCGAGGATCGCACCGGTTGCGGCCGTCAACTGCGCGTCCCCGCTGGTGAAAAGGCTGCCGACGGTCAGGGCGGCGCCCGCAAGGTAGCGGATCTCGCCGTCGACGGCGGCCGTCGCCGCAGACGACGCCATCCGGATATCGCGTCCGGCCGACAGGTCGATGGTCGAACCGGCGCCGCTGACGGTGATCACCGCGTTCTGGAACAGATCCTGTCCCGCATCCAGGCTGATGGCGCCGCCCGTGCTGGTCAGCGCACCGCCCAGGGTGATGTCTCCGGCGGCATCGGTGGTCGTCAGCAGGATGCTGCCCGCCGCGCTGATCGCCCCGACGCCGGCCTCGGCGGCCAGATGGCCGCTCGCGGCCACCAGAACCAGTTCCCCGCCCGAAATGAGGTTGGACTGGGCCGCGTCGGACAAGTCAGAGCCTTCGCTCCCGTCGGGCGACACCCGCTTGACCACGACCGCCGCCGTCTGACCCACCGTCAGTCCGTCCGCCTCGGTCACAAACAAGCCCGCCGCGCCGGCCCGAGCGCTCAGCCGACCCACGCCGGTCGTCAAATGACGCCCGCTCTCTCCCACTGCTCCCGACGACTCGATCTGCAATTGAGCCGCCGATACATCCACACCCGTGTTTCCCAACTCGCCGCTGTCGATGATCGAGGCCGCCTTCACACTCACGCTGCCCGCCGTCGCCAGGCTGCCGAGGCGCAACACCCCGCCCGCCAGATACCGGATGTTGCCGCTTGCGGCGCTCGCCGCCGCACCGTCGGCCATCGAAATGGCGCCGCCCGCCTGCACGTCGATGGTCCCGGTCCCCGTGGTCGCGATGTCACCCGCCGCCTGCGTCAGATCCCCGCCCGCTAAAACCGTCACATGCCCGCTGCCGCCATCCACGCCGGCGTTCAGCGACACTCTGCCGGACACCGCCTCCAACCGTAGGTTGCCGCTGCCCGCCGCCTGGACGCCCAGATCCGGCGTCTCCGTCCCACCCTCGATTGCCAGATCCCCGGCCGCTACCGTCACCACCACCGCGCCGTTGGATGCGCTCTTCAGATCCTCGCGCGTCCGCGCAACCTCGGTGGTCGTCCCGCTGACGCCCACGCGCGACACCGACACCGTCACCGCGTCCACCGCCAGCCCGCCGGCCTCGATCACGAACACTCCGCCGCTGCCCGCCGTCGCCGCCAGCCTCGCCACCGCCGTGTCGATGGCGTTGGCCCCCGCGCCGATCCCGATCCCAGCCTCCAGAATCAACCCGCCGGCCGTGATGTTGACCGCCGCCGTATTGGCCGCATCCGTGATCGAACCCGCCGCCCCGGCCGTCAGCGCCACGTCGCCCGTACCCGCGATCACCGTGCGCAGCGCAAGGCTGCCGCCAGCTTCCAATCGAACGTCGCCGCCCGCAGTGGTAATCACCGTCCCGGCGCCCATCGTGATGTCGCGCCCGGTCAGAATGTCGATGCTCTTCGCCGCCCCTGAGGCTGTGATGTTCGCATTCTGCAAAACATCGCGGCCAGCCGATACGCTGACGTGGCCCGCCGCGCTCAACACCGTGCCGCCCAGCACCAGATCGCTCTCCGCACCCCCGGCCCCGAGCAACAGGTCTCCCTGCGCCGTGACGGCTCCGCCCGCAGCCAAACTCTGGGTCCCGCCGGCTGTGGTAACCAACACCAGGCTGCCGCCTGAGATCAGATCGGACTGCGCCGCGTCGCTCTGGTCCGTCAACGTCACACCGTCAAGACCCACCCGCTTGACCGTCACCGCCGCCGTCTGACCCACCGTCAGACCGTCCGCCTCGGTCACAAACAAACCCGTGGCTCCGGCCCGGGCGCTCAGCCGACCCACGCTGGTCGTCAAATGACGCCCGTCCTCTCCCACCGCACCGGCCGACTCGATCCGAAGCTGGGCACCCGCCACATCCACATCGCCGTTGCCCAAAACCCCGCTGTCGATGATCGACCCGGCCTTAAGACTGACGCCGCCCGCCGTGCTCAGGCTGCCCACGCTCAGCGCCCCGCCCGCCAGATACCGGATGTTGCCGCTTCCGGCGCTCGCCGCCGCACCGTCGGCCATCGAAATGGCGCCGCCCGCCTGCACGTCGATGGTCCCGGTCCCCGTGGTCGCGATGTCACCCGCCGCCGCCTGCGTCAGATCGCCCCCCGCCAGTACGCTCACATTCCCGATGCCTGCGTCGACAGCGGCATTGATCTGCATATCTCCCGAGGCATCCAGCCGAACGTGCCCGGTGCCCGTGGCCTGTATGCCCAAATCCGACGTCACCGTCCCGCCCTCGACCACCAGATCCCCGGCCGATACCGTCACCACCACCGCACCGTTGGACCCGCTCGTGACGTCCTCGCACGTCCGCGCAACTTCGGTAGCCGCCCCGTCGGCACCCACGCGCGACACCGACACCGTCACCGCGCCCACCGTCAGCCCATCGCTCTCGATCGCGAAGAGGCCTCCGCTACCCGCCGACGCCGACAGCCTCGCCACCGCCGTGTCGATGGCGTTGGCCGCCGAACCGACAGCGGTGCCGGCTTCCAGGATCAACCCACCGGCCGTGATGTTGGCGTCTGTCGTGTTTGTCGCATCGCTGATGGCACCTCCCGTGGTCACGACCGCCACCGACGCATCTTCGGCTGTAATGGTGCGCAACTGGACGTTTCCGCCGGCCAGGATAAGAATATTGCCACTTGCGCTGCTCGTGCTTGTGCCGGCGCCCATCGTGATGTTGCGCCCGGCCAGGATGTCGATGCTCTTCGCCGCTCCGAAGGAAGCAATGTCGGCGTTCTGCAGCAGATCT
>CALJLV010000220.1 GCA_937982505.1 uncultured Desulfobacteraceae bacterium
CGGTCGTCGGCGCACAGGAAGGTTTTCAGGCCCACGGCCCGGTCGAGCACCCGGTTGAGCTCGTCGATGTCGGTGACGCCCTCTGCCGCGGCCAGCGCGAAAAATTCCTTGTCGAGCCGCTCGGCCGGCAGGGTCATTTCGCCGGGGGCCATGGTGTGGCGCAGGGGCAGGGTGGTTTCGTCCGCGATGGACTCGCGGATCGAGTACTTGTCCAGATATCCCCGCTCGTCATCGATGCCGAAGATCTTGAAGGTGCCTTCCCCTTGGGCCGTGCGGGCGATGGGGGTGCCGGTAAAGCCGATGAGGGTGGCCTTGGGCACCGCCGCCATCATGTAGGTGCCCAGGTCCCTGGCCACCGAGCGGTGGGCCTCGTCGATAAAAACGTAGATGTTGTCGCGGGTGTTGGCGTTCTTGTCGATCCCCTCGAACTTGTGGATCATGGAGAGGATCAGACCGCGCTTGTCGGTCTTGAGCAGCTCCCGGACCTCGGCCTTGGAGTCGGCCCGCCACACCGGGATATCCTGTTGCTGCATCTCGCCCAGCAATTTTTCGACCCAGCCCTTGAGCTGCCCCTCCAGTTCGGTGCGGTCCACCACCAGGATGACGGTGGCGTTTTGGAACCGGTCCTTTTCCTCCAGGATCCGGCGGGCGGCGGTGAGCAGGGTGAAGGTCTTGCCCGATCCCTGGGTGTGCCAGACCAGGCCTCGCCTTCGGGCCTGGTCCTGGCAGCGGGCCACCACCTTTTCCACGGCCGTGCGCTGGTGCTGGCGTAGCAGCGATTTGCGCGTCTCGCCGTCTTCCACGTAAAAGAGAATCCAGTGCTGAAGGGTGCGCAGAAAGTCGGTGGGCTCGAAAAAGGATTGCACCGCAAACTGGTACGTTTCTTCGGGCCGCTGTTTCCAGCGCGCCATGAAGCGGCGGTTGGCGTTCCAGGTCACCCCGTACCAGTAGTCGAGAAGGTGGGTGACGTTGAAGAGCTGGGGCGCGCCGATGATCTCCGGGGTCTCCTTTTCGTAGCGCTTGAGCTGGATCACGCCCCGGTCGATGGCCCCGCCGTCCTTGGGATTCTTGTGCTCCACGATGCAGACCGGTAATCCGTTGACCGCGAACATCACGTCGGCCCGGTTGCCTTTTCTGGCCGGCGGTTTGAGCTTCCATTCCCAGGTGACGTGCAAGACGTTTTGGCCCGGCGCTTCGAAGTCGATGATCTGCACCCGCCGATGGCGTTTTTCGGCCTCGTCGTACCATTGCCACTCGCCACGCAGCCAGGCGAGGATCTCCCGGTTGCCCTCGATGGTGGGGGGAACGGCCTCCAGCTTTTCGATGATCTGGCGGACGGCGTCGGCCGAAAGCCACCGGTTGAAGCGGGTGAGGGCCGCCGCCAGCTCGTCGCGAAACATCATGCCGGCCTCGCCGCCGCGCTTTTGCCTGGCGACTTGCGGCGGGATCGGGGTCCAGCCGATCCCCGCGGCATGGGCCACCATGGGAAACTGGACGGTGCCGGCTTCGCTGATCTTCAGCTCGTTCATGGCGGTTTCACCCCTTGGTTGGCCGTTTGCGTCTCGCGCATTCTCGGCAAACGGTTTTGCGTCTCGCCGAAGGCGGTTCCACGAGACGCTAAATGAAGACCATCTCCCCTCAGCAAGAAAGTTGCTTGACAGCAAGCGCCCTCAATGGGAATCTGGCCCCGTAGGCTGGTCACTGCGTAGCGGGGGCTGGCCTCTCTTATTTTTTAATAATTACATAGATATAGCCTTCATTCCGCCCTGCTCGACTCCGCCTGCATTTGCCTTGGAATCGCGCCAATCCCTTTTGCATCTCGTATGGTTATTGAAACCTGGTAATCTATCTCTATCCGTTCGGGGTTCGACAGGGGGGGGCTTGTAGGGGCGGGGTTTATCCCCGCCCGCACAATTTGCCGCAGCGCTCGCAACCCCTGGTGGGAGGGGATAAACCCCTCCCCTACATGGTCTGGTCTTTCTCTGGTATGCGTTTGGCCATTTTTCGTATCAAATTCTGATTTTTACGAGACGAATACCGCTTTGTCGGGAACCGGTGAGACTCAAAACACCTCCCGGCCCTCGGCGATGTTCAGCAATGACGGAAAGGCGTAGATGGCGGGCCTGCGGCCGGCGCCCTCCCGGATCGTCATCAGAATTCCAGCATCCCGTAGCGTTCCCAGGAGCTTGAGCGCCGTCGGCTTCGGGATGGAAGATCCTTCGATAAAGTGGGTACTGGCAAAAATGGGACGCGAAAACAGAAACTCCACCGCGCGCCCCGCGTGCTGGGAGTGCGTCCGTTCGGCGACCTCAAGGAGCATCCGCTGGTGCAGGTCGAGAATGGCCTGCGCCTTGGACTGGTTTTCCGATGCCTGGTGGATCAACCCTTCCAGGAAAAAAGCGCACCAGGCCGTCCAGGCCCCATCCCGCGACACGGCCCGCATGGCTTCCACATATTGCTCGCGCCGGGCTTCGAGGTAGCCGCTCATGTAGAAATTCGGTCCGCTGAGAATACGCCGCTCAAAGAGAAACAGCGGGATGATCATGCGGCCGATCCGCCCGTTGCCGTCCTTGAAGGGATGAAGGGCCTCGAATTCGACATGAACGATCGCCAACTGGACCAGGGGATCGCGTTCGTCCCGTCTCTGAACATAGGCGGTCCAGGCATCCAAACCGGCGATGAGGTGCTCCGGCGGGATCGGCACGAAGTTGCATTCTTCGATGGCGCATCCCCGCGGTCCGATCCAGTTCTGGTCGTTGCGAAATGTTCCGGGATCCTTGTCTCTTCCCCGGACGCCGTTCAACAGCAGCGCATGGGCTTCACGCAAAAGGTGCTGGGAAAGGGGGCGATCCTTGAGCGCTTTGGAGGCAAAGCTGAGTGCCGTGCGATAGTTTCGGATTTCCTCGGCGTCGTCGCGCTTGGGCTGCGACACATCAGCCCCGCCGCCTCTGGCTTCGATCTCCAGAACCTCGCCCATGGTGACGTTCGTGCCTTCGATTTTGGAAGAGAGCACCGCCTCCTGGGTGGTCAGCGGAGACAGCAGAACCGCGGCGTTGGGCATGGCGGCCACCAATCCGTCATAGCGGGCCAGGGCGGCGCGGGCATCGCCGATCAGCGGCACGAGCCGCGCCCAGTCGATGTTTTCGGGCGGAAACTGGCCAAGATGGTAATAAACCGGACCCGTCATGCCGCCACCTCCGTCGCTTTTTTCGGTTCCAAAGCCGACAGATCGAGATCCGCCACCCGGATCTCACCGGTCATCAGCTTGTGCAGCAGCGCCTTGAAAAGTTCACCGAGCACGGCGCGCTTGCGCCGGTGGAGGTCGATCTTGCGGTCGATGGCGTCGAGGATGGCAACGATTTCTTCCGCTTCTGTGGAATCATTTGGACATGCCACCTTGAAGGTCTCGATGTCGTTCAAGTTAAGTGTCATCGTACCATGGGCAGAAGGGACGATTTGACTCAAGAGTCGTTCTTTGTTCACGTATATCGCAGATCGAAGAAACCGGCCGTCGAAATCACCTCGCAAAACTAGAGCCTTTACGTCCTGATTGAAAGCCATGGGCCTGTTGATTACCGCCACAGGGAGGTCTTTGGCGAGCCCCATTCCACGCACCAAAATCAAGACCGCACCGTCAGGCGCAATACGACTTCCGGCTTCAACCCCTTCATTTGTAATGTGGTCGATAGTATCATCGAGCGCCGGAGTTTTGAGGTCCTTGCCAGACACCCAGGGGATATCACCTCTCCAATATTCAGCGATTGATTTTCGGGGAGTGCCTCCGCTCAAAATGTCGCAAAGTTCGAGAATTGTTCGCGCATTCCAACTCTCCGGCACCGGACCGATTTCGGTCTCCTTCTGTGGCTCTCCCCTCAGCCCGCGCGTGAACAATACCCTCATTGCGGCATGCTTGAGATGTAAGCCGGTCTCAATTACAGCTTCATTAGCTGTGATGGCCTCGTGAACCCCCCAAAGCAGGCTTGCGATTTTGTTTTGCTCATCTGAACCGAAACGTGGCAACTCGAAATTGGCAATATGATTCCAAGAAGTTCGAGGGTGTTGAACGCCAGTCGTTCCAGCAACAGCATGGGCTAAAAAGCTTGGCGCATGAACTATGCTAACAACAAATCGTGGATCGACCCCATATTTTGGGCGAAGTACAAGCAGCTCAGTAGTACAAATACCATAATCATTTACGACAATGGCCTTGTCTAGATAGGGACGAAGCTTTCCGTAAAGCACATCTCCCGGTTGAAAGGCATATTTAGCGCTATGCACATCAAAAGCCTTGCCTTCGCCGATTCCAACGAAACGACCGGAAGCAACATGTTCTAACCCGATGTATATGCCATCGGCTCGGCGGCTCGGATCGACCTGCACTGCCACGAAGTCGCACAAATCGGACAAACGCATGGTTGCCTCGACCATTATGATATCTTCCTGAGCGTATCGAGCACTTTTCCAAGCTTGGTGGAGATGTCCTCTTCGACAGCGACTATTGCATCAAAACGATCCATTATGTCTTGAAAATCAGCCTCCTCTCCCGTCGCTGCCATCCCCACCCACCGGCTCGGACTCAGGTTGTAATCCGCCTCCTCGGCCTGCCGGCGGGTGATGACCGCGACCTCGCCCTCCACCGGCTCGCCCTTGAGAAAGGCCGCCGCCAGCGGGCGGATGGCCTCTTCGGGGATGAAGTTCTTGGGCCGCCCCTTTTGCACCCGGCGCGAGGCGTTGAGCAGCACGATCCTGTCTTTTCGCGCCGCGGGCTTGCGCCGGGAAAGAACCACGATCACCCCGGCGGCGGTGGTGTTGTAAAAGAGGTTGTCCGGCAGCAGGATGACTCCGTCGATCAGATCGTGCTCGACGAACCAGCGGCGGATGTTGCGCTCCTTGTCCTCGTTTTTGGAACCCGAGCCGCGGGTCACGGCCCCGGTGTCGAGGACCACGGCGGCCCGGCCATGGTCGTTGAGGCAGGCCGCGGTATGCTGGAGCCAGGCCCAGTCCCCCTTGCCGGTGGTGGTCCCGCCCCGGGTGCGGAAGCGGTCGAAGGGATCGTCGGCGAAGATGTCCGGGTGGAACGGCTGGTTCCACATGGGATTGGCCACCACGATGTCGTAGGCGCGGATCTTGCCGTCGGCCGTCTTGAACTTGGGGTTGATCATCGTGTCGCCGCGGGCCATCTCCACGTCCATGTCGTGGATGATGGCGTTCATCTGAGCCACGGCGTAACTTTCGGCCGTCAGCTCCTGCCCGTAGAGCTTGAGCGGCACCCGGCCGGTGGGATCGAGTTCCCGGGCCACGAGCTGGAGCTTGACCAGCAGGCCGGCCGAGCCGCAGGCGTAATCGTGGCATTCCTCGCCCGGCCGGGGGCGCAGGATGTGGGCCATGAGGAAGCCGACTTCGGTGGGGGTGAAGAACTCGCCGGCGCTCTGGCCCGATCCTTCGGCGAATTTGCGCAGCAGGTATTCGTAGGCCCGGCCTAAGAAATCCGGCTGCACGTCGGCCAGGCCGAGACGGTACCGCGGATCGGAGAAGGTTTCCACCACCTCGCGCAGCTTGGCCGGGTTGATGTCCCGCTCGCCGTTGCGCTCGGCGGCGAAATCGACCACGTCGATGACCCCCGCAAGGGAGGGGTTGTGCCGCACCACGGCACGCACGGCCCGGGTCAGGTGCTCGCCGATGTCTTTGGGCCGGGTGCCGCGGCCCTGCTCGTCCTCGGGCCAGTCGAAAGGCTCCCGACCGCTGAGGATCGCCCAGCGGGTCTCGGGCGGCAGGTAGAAGCGCAGCAGGGCATGGTCCTCTTCGGCGATCTCCAGGGCCGTCTGGCGGTCGCCGTACTCTTCGGCCAGGCGCTGGATCTCGTCGTCGAACACGTCCGACAGGCGTTTCAAAAAGAGCAGCGGCAGCAGGTAGTCCTTGAACTTGGCCGCATCCTTTTCACCCCGGATGGAGCAGGCCGCGTCCCACAGCATCTGCTCCATCGGCTTGGTGGATGCCGGGTTGGTCGCAGCCCCGGCCTTCCGTCCTCCCTTTCGCCGCCTGCGGGTCACTTGCGCGGCGGCTTCGGCGGGCGCGGCCTGCGGCGCTTCCAGATCGACTCCCGCCTCTCGGGCCAGCGCGAAGATGGTTTCCTGCGCCGCCCTCTGCGGCTTGTTCGCTCCGCCCTCCCAGCGATTCACGGTGGCGAAGGAGACCCCGAGCCGTTCGGCGAGCTGCTCCTGGGTGAAATCGAGCTTGGCGCGGATGGCACGCAACATGTTGGGAACGCTGATTATGTTTGTCATGTTTGCGATATTTGATATGTCGCCTCGAATTTGTCAAGCGGCTTTAGAAGTCATTGTCACGCTATTTTAACCGGCCTCCGTTTCCCGAGTCTGCCTTGTATCCCACCACCATGGCATCGTAGACCGCTGTTGTTGCAGGGATGGCCTTTTTCATCGGGGCCTCATGATTTTCCAAGGGCAATCGGGCGGATACCCTTTTCGCCGAGACGCAAAGGGGGCTGCTGGCGACTCGGTCGGCAGGGATTCAACCCTCATCCGCCACCTGACCGCCCCCCGGAGTGGGCCGGTTTCCGGCCAGACGGCATTCGCGTGACCGGCAGTAGCGCGTGAAGGCGGCCCCGTTGCCCTGGTGGTCGCGCCCGAGGTGAAAGTTGAGCCAGGAGGAGGTGTCGTTCAGGGCCCAGAGCCGCGGCGGCACGCACCCTTCGGCCAGGCGGTAAGTTTCTCCCGCGGCGGCCCAGCGGCGCCAGGCCCGGTACCAGACGCACTCGCGCTCGGGGCGCACCTCGCAGCGGCCGTTGCGGCTGCCGCCGCAGGCCCCGTTGCGGGTGTGCTTGGGGCACTGGGATTCGGGGCACAAAAAGGCCAGGTGCTGGATGGCGCAGTCGCCGCAGTGGCGGCAGCCCAGCAGCAGCCGCTTGACCGGATCTTCCAGGGTCTGGGCCAGCATGCGGCCCGCGGCGTGCCCGTCCAGGCTGCGCGAAACCGCGTGCCAGAGGCCGGCCGCGGCGCCTTCACGCCGGAAGAAGGCCGCGTGGGCCAGGCGCATGAAGTGAAAATGGGCTTTTTCCAGAGGATCGAGGGCCGGCGGCGACCCCGCCCCGAGGGCGCAGGCCGGCGCGCCGCTCGGATCCGCGTCCGGCGCCGCGGCCGGTTCCGGGCCGTCGAACTGATCCAGAAAGGCGGTCCATCGATCCTCGATTTCGGCCAGCCGATCCAGGATCCGGCCCACCAGGGAAAAGTCCCGGTGGATCCCGCCGATATGGATCCCCCGGAACCCCAAGCCCTTGAGCACCGCCGCCAGGCGCGCGGCGCGTTCCACCGCGGCCCGGCGGCCCGCGTCGCGGTCGGTCCACTCCCGGCCGACCTGGCGGCACAAGCGATCCGAGACCACCACCCCGGGCACCTGCCCGGCGTTCATGATGCGCGCGGCCCGCGGCGTGAGCACGTAGACCGATCCGAGCAGGGGCAGATCCAGCCCCATGGTGCGGGTGGTGCCCACCATCTGGTGAAAGCGGCCCGCGTCGTAGCCGAGCTGGCTGATGACGAACTGAGCCCCGGCGGCCCGCTTGCGGCACAGCTTGGCGTACTGGGCCGCGGTTTCGCCGGCGCTGGTCTTGAAAGGCGAGGCGGCGCAGCCGGCGAAAAAGCCGTCCGGATCGCCGGCGGCCGCGAGCCGTTCGTTGAGCATGGCCAGCATGGCCAGGAGACTGACCGAGTCCAGGTCGAATACCGGGGCCCCCTGGCCGGCGAAGCCCGCGCCGGTGTAGTCCCCGGTGAGGGCCAGGATGTTCTTCATCCCCATCATGGCCAGTTGCAGGGCCCGGCTCTCCATGCCCACCCGGTTGGCATCGCGGCAGGTAAAATGCACGATCACGTCCATGCCGATGCCAAAGATCTGGTGGCCGAGGACATCCGGGCTCAAGGAGGGATTTCCCCCGGGGTTGTCGGTGATCGAAACCGCCGAGATGCGCCCGTCGGCAAAGGCGTCCCGGGCGATACCCATCACGGTGTCCAGGGCCCGGCCGGTAACCTCGCGACCCGGAACCAGTTCCAGGGTGATGACGAAACGGGTCGGATCCTGAAGATCGTTCTGAAACACGCGCAGCATGAAGCCACCTCCCGGCTATCCTCTACGGCGCCCCCGGCCATCGCTGGGCGGGGTGGTCAAACCCAACGCCATGATCTTGCGGTACAGCGTGCTCGGATCGATGCCCAGTTCGGCGGCGGCCGCTTGACGGCGCCCTGCGTGCCGGTCCAGGGCCGCCTCGATCATCCGGCATTCCATGGCCTTCAAGGACATGGGACCGCCCGCCGGTGCCGCATGCCAATCACCGGCCGGCCTGAGCTCCGGCGGCAGGTGGGCCAGGTCGATGATCCCCTGGCGGCAGAGGACGAAGGCATGTTCGAGGATGTTTTCCAGTTCCCGGACATTGCCCGGATAATCGTGTTCCATCAACCGCATCAGGACCTGGTCGGAAACCCCGGCGATGGTTTTTCCCTGGAGCCGGTTGAGCCGGGCCAGAAAATGATCCACCAGCAAAGGGATGTCCTCGCGCCGACGGCGCAGGGGGGGGATCTCCAGGCGCACCACCCGGATGCGGTAGTACAGATCCTCGCGAAAGACGCCTTGTCTGACCAAATCGGCCAGATCCCGATGGGTGGCGGCCACGATGCGCACGTCCACCGGCCGGGGTTCGAGGGCCCCCAGCGGCTCCACGCAGCGCGCCTCCACGGCCCGCAGCAGGCGCACCTGCATGGCGGGCGAGACGTCGCCGATCTCGTCGAGAAAAAGCGTCCCGCCATCGGCCGCGGCAAAGCGCCCGATCTTGTCCCGGCGCGCGTCGGTAAAGGCCCCGGCCTTGTAGCCGAACAGCTCGGACTCGAGCAGAGTATCCGGCAGGGCCCCGCAGTTGATGGCCACGAAAGGCCCCCGGCGGCGGCCGGAAAGATGGTGCAGGGCCCGGGCGACCAGTTCTTTTCCGGTGCCCGATTCTCCCTGGACAAGGACCGTGCTGTCGCTGGCCGCTACCTGGGGCAGGATTTCGAAAAGGGCCTGCATGGCCGGGCTGCGCCCGATGATATCCTCGAAGGTGTAGCGTTTTTCCAGTACCTTTTGGAGCTGCTCGATGCGGGTCAGGTCCTGGAAGGTTTCCACCCCGCCGCACAGGGCCCCGGCGTCATCGCGCAGCACGGCGGTGGAGATGCGGATCGGCACGCGCCGCCCGGCGGCGTGGTAAATGCAGGCCGCGGCGTTGATGATGGGGATTCCGGTGGACAGGGTCCGGCGCAGGGCGCAGGCCTGCTCGCAGATGTCGGCCCGGAACACCTCGCAGCAGCGCGCCCCGACGGCTTCGGCGCGGGCCACGCCCGTGATCTGTTCGGCGGCGCGGTTGAAACGCGTGATGCGCCAGTCCAGATCCACGGTAAAAACGCCTTCGTTGATGGCGTCGAGGATCGGATCGGAAAAGCTGGAAGCGGTCATGTCGGAAGATTCCTTCAGCATCCGGCGCCCGCCGGGACCCGTGCGGGCTGTCGATCATTGTTGGGTTTCGGGGCCGAACATGTCAATATGGATTTGTGCAAGGGCCTTTACACCGCCAGCCGCTAAGCGCTATATCAGTCCATCGATTTGCGGATCCAACATCGCAGAGGCACGCCCATGACCGATCACACGACTCGGATCCTGGAATCCGCGCCGGAGCCGGTGGACTGTGCAACTGGGCCCCCGGGGATCCCCGCCGCGGTTCAAGCCCATGTTGAAGACATCCTGCAAAACATGACCGAAGGGATCCTGTTCACCGATCCGAACGGGATCATCACTTTCGTCAATGATGCCTTGGCCAGGACCCTGGGATACGACCCCGTGGAGATGGTCGGCCGCTACTGGCAGCAATTTGTCATGCCCGAGCAGCGGGCCAGGGCCGTCGCCCAGGAAAAGCGGCGCGCCAAGGGCCAGCGCGAGCGCTATCAACTGCGGCTGCAGAAAAAGGACGGCGCCGGCATCTGGGCCTTGGTCGGGGCCAGCCCGCGCTACGCGGCGCGTACGGGGAAATACGTCGGCTCCCTGGGGGTGGTCAGCGATATCAACTCCCAGAAGGCCGTGGAGGAGCGGCTCCGCGAAAGCGAGGCCAAGTACCGCATCATCCTCGAAAAGATGCAGGAAGGCTACTATGAGGTGGACCGGAGCGGATGCTTCACCTACATCAACCGCTCGGCCTGTGAACAGCTCGGCTATTCGGCCGGGGAACTGCTGGGGGCCAGCTATCGCCGTTACGCCGCGGACGATGCACAGCGCCAGAGAATTTTCAACGCCTATCACCAGATCTATGCCACCGGCGAACCGCTCCAGGACTTCCGCTGGGATATTCGGCGAAAGGACGGCCGGCGCCGCACGGTGGAAGTTTCCGTGTCCCTGATTGTGGGCGCCGAGGGGGTTGGCATTGGTTTTCGGGGCATCTCCCGCGACATCACCGAAACCCTGCAGATCGAGGAGGAGCGGGAAAGATTGCAGGCCCAGCTCACCCAGGCCCAGAAAATGGAATCGGTGGGACGCCTGGCCGGCGGCGTGGCCCACGATTTCAACAACATGCTCGGGGTGATCCAGGGGCATGCGGAGCTGGCGCTGTCCAAGGCCGGAGCGGATCATCCCCTCGGCCGGCACCTGGCACAGATCTACGACGCCGCCCGGCGTTCGGCCGATCTGACCCGGCAGCTTTTGGGATTTGCCCGCAAACAGACCGCCGCCCCTCGGGTCCTGGATCTGAACCAGACCATCGCGGGCCTGCTGGACATGTTGCGGCGTCTGATCGGTGAAAATATCCACCTGGCCTGGCAAACCCGCCAAGGGATCTGGCCGATATACGTCGACCCGGCGCAGGTGGACCAGATTTTCACCAACCTTTGCGTCAACGCCCGGGATGCCATCTGCGGCACCGGCCGCCTGGCCATCGAAACGGCCAATGTGGTCCTGAACCCGGTCGATTGCGCCCCCCATCCGGGACTCGTGCCGGGCGAGTATGTCCTGCTGACGGTGGAAGATGACGGCTGCGGCATGGATGAAGAGATTCAGGCCCATCTTTTCGAGCCCTTTTTCACCACCAAGCCCCTGGGCCGGGGAACCGGGCTGGGATTGGCCACGGTCTATGGCATCGTCAAGCAGAACAACGGGTATATCCACGTGCGGAGCGAACCGCAGAAGGGAACTCGGGTCGGCATTTATCTGCCGCGATATCTGGGAGCGGAAGAGCGCGCCCCCCGGCCCGCCAAGACGGAGACAACCCCCGCCGGCCAGGAAACGGTGCTACTGGTGGAAGATGAGCCCACCATCCTGGACGTGGGTCAGGTGGTGCTGGAAAACTGCGGCTATCGGGTCTTGTGTGCCGCCACTCCCGGTGAGGCCCAGGCCCGGGCCGACGCGTTTCCGGGGGCCATCGATCTGCTGGTAAGCGACGTGGTGATGCCCGAAATGAACGGAAAAGACCTCTTCCAGGCCTTGGCCGCAAGCCGGCCAGGACTCAAGTGCCTGTTCATGTCCGGATATACGGCCGATGTGATCGCCCACCACGGAGTCCTGGATCCGGGAGTCCACTTCATCCAGAAGCCTTTTTCAATCCAGGCCTTGGCCGCCAAGGTACGCCAGACCCTGGACGACAACTAGTCGCGCCTCTTTTCAAGGCATCCACGGCCGCCGCTCACTTGAATTTGGTTTTGGCCGACTTGATCCCCTGGGAAAGGGCCTCCCAGGCCTCTTCGAGACCCCCTTTGAGCTCGTCCCAGGCCTGTTCGACCGCCTGGCGGGCCTCTTCGATCTTCGCTTCGAATTCCCGCCTCAAACCGCGCAGGGCGTCGATCTGCTGGCGATACCGGGTTTGGGCGACCCCCTTGGCCTGGGCGGCCTTGTCCTCCAGCTTGTCGATTTCCCGGTTCCACTTGTCCAGTCTGGCCTTCATTTTTTCCAGGTAGGCGTCTCTTCTGGCCGCCGCGTCGCTTCCCGCCTGCACCTGGATAACGTTGTTGGCCGTCCCGTACTGGTTGCGCGCCGTCTCGCGGCAGGCCGGATCGAGCTTCCAGACCCCATCGACAATGAACTTGTACTCGTGGCGGCCGGGCCTGAGCTTCTTGCTCTTTTTCCAGACCCCTTCCCTGTCCTTTTTCATAGGGTCCGCATCGGTGGACCAGTCGTTAAAAGTGCCGGCCAGAAAAACCGCACCGGCCTCCGGCGCCCTCAGTTGAAAGGCCACCCGTTCCTTCTCCGTGCCCATTTTCGCCCTCCTTGGCCAGAGGTTTGATCAAAAACGCCCGGCAGTTAGCGATTACAAATAATGATAGGATGTTAAGACGCTGTTCAGCGAATGTCAATTCATGCCGGGCCCGGGGCTGGACCCGGCATGAATTTCTTGACGGTCCCGCACGATCCCATTATCCATGGATGGTGGGGGGTCACGATGGGATCCGGAGGAACGCAAGACCCGTCGTCGCGGAAGCGACGGGCCCGCCAGCGGTCCAGGCCGGCAATCGCGCCCTTTTTTGCCGCGCAGATGACCGCGCAACCCCAGGATCCAACGGTTCGGCCGGATCCGCCGCGAAGGGACCCGGTGTTCCAATCCGGCGCCACAACCCGTGGAAAGGAGAAGGATGACATGGATCGGATCACTCCGGACACGCTGAGAGAAGACCTGCTGAAACCCCATGAGAGTGGATGCGTATCGATTTTCATGCCGACCCATCGCACCGGACGCGACGCCGAACAGAATCCCATCCGCTTCAAAAACCTCCTGCGAGAGGTGGAAAACCGCCTCTTGGCCAAGGGACTGCGCGGTCCCGAGGTGCGCCAAAAACTTCACCTGGCGCAACGGCTTCTGCAGGACGGCGGATTCTGGAAGCGGCGCAGCGATGGGCTGGCCGTCTTTTTCGCCCAAGACGTCCTGCATGCCTTTCGCCTGCCGTTGGCATTCAAAGAGACCGTCGTGGTCGCAAACCGATTCCACGTCAAGCCCCTGCTGTCGCTGCTGACCGGCGACAGCCGCTTCTTCATCCTGGCCCTGAGCCAGAACCACGTGCGGCTGCTGGAAGCCACCGCCAATTCCGCCCAGGAAGTCGAGCTCGAAGGTCTGGCCCAGAGCCTGGCGGAAGCCACGGCGGAGGCCTCCCCGGAAAAGCAGCTGCAGTTCCATACCGGCACGCCTTCCGGGGCCGGACAGCGCGCCGCCATGTTTTTCGGCCACGATGTCAGCAAGGAGAACAAGGATCGACTGCTGCGCTGGTTCCGGATGATCGATCGCAAGCTGCGAGAAGTGCTCGGCGCCGCCAGGGCACCTCTTGTCCTGGCCGGAGTCGATTCTCTGTTTCCGCTCTACCGGGAGGCGAGTACCTATGCCCATCTGATGGACGAGGGGCTGCCGGGAAACCCCGAAGGCCTGCGACCCGAGGCGCTTCAGGCCCAGGCCTGGCCGCTGGTGGCGCCCGTCTTCAAAAAGGCGCGCCAGGAAGCCGCCCACCACTACCGTCAACTGGTTGGGACCGGACAGACCACCCGAGACGTCCGCGAGGCGGTGGTGGCGGCCCACGAGGGACGGGTGGAAACCCTCTTCGTGGCCGTGGGGGTTCAGGTCTGGGGCCATTTCGACCCCGGCCGCAACCTCTGCCGCATCCACCCGGCACCCGAGGCCGAAGATGGCGACCTGCTGGATCTGGCGGCCATCCAATGCCTGCTCAAGGGGGGAACGGTCTACGCCGTGGCGCCGGAGCAAGTGCCGGACGAAGGACCGCTGGCCGCCCTGCTGCGCTATTAGCCGCGGCGCGGGAAGCGACGCCATGACCCTGATGGGCAAGATTCGGCTTCGTCTGGCGGATGGACTGGCCCGCTGTCCCGGCGTGCTGGAAACGGGCAACTATATCCGCGGCCGCAAAAAGAGATTCATCGCCGTGTTCGTGATTCTTTCCTATATCGTCGGCGCCCTGACTTCGGTCCAGGCCATCATGGAGACGCGCACCGCTCAGGGGGCCATCGCCTGGGCGGTTTCGCTGAACACCTTTCCCTACCTCGCCGTGCCGGCCTACTGGATCTTCGGTCGCACCAAGTTCAACGGGTATGTCAAAAAGCGCCAGGACTCCCTCGAGGAAACCAACCCACTGGTGCGCCGCCTGATCGAATCCTTGCAGCGCGACGGCCTGACGGCCGGGGATCTGGGGGTCAAGGCCGCCTTGGTGGAACGGTTGGCCAAGCTGCCGGCGACCATTGGCAACGACATCGAACTGCTGCGCAACGGCGAGCGGATCTTCCCCTCCATTCTCGACGGGATCCAAGCGGCCAAGGATTACGTTCTGGTTCAATTCTATATCCTGCGCGACGACGCCCTTGGCCGCGCCCTGCAACAGCGCCTCTTGGATGCCGCCCGACGCGGGGTGCGAATCTACTTTCTCTACGACGAGATCGGCAGCTACCGCCTGGGCCAGGCCTACCTGGACACCTTGCGCCGGGCCGGCATCGCGGTGCGGGCCTTCAACAGCACCCAGGGACGCGCCAACCGCTTCCAGATCAACTTTCGTAATCACCGCAAGATCGTGGTCGTGGACGGGCGCCAGGCCTGGGTCGGGGGCGCCAACGTGGGCGACGAGTACCTGGGGCGCCACCCGCGCCTGACCCCCTGGGTCGACACGATGGTCAAGGTGACGGGTCCTGCGGTGCAACTGCTCCAGGTGCCGTTTCTGGAAGACTGGTACTGGGCCAGCGGGCAGTTTCTCGACGATCTGGACTGGAGCCCCCGCATCGCGGCCTCCGGCGCCGCTAGCACCGTGTTGAGCCTGCCCTCCGGGCCCGCGGATCGCTTCGAAACCTGCGCCCTTTACTTTCATAACGCCATCCAGTCGGCCCGGCATCGCTTCTGGGTGACCAGCCCGTATTTCGTGCCCGACGAGCAGATCGTCGGCGCCCTGCAACTGGCCGCCCTGCGCGGGGTGGACGTGCGCGTCGTGGTGCCCGAGGACTGCGATCAAACCCTGGTCAACCTGTCCGGC
Source organism: uncultured Desulfobacteraceae bacterium (assembly GCA_937982505.1). GTDB lineage: Bacteria > Desulfobacterota > Desulfobacteria > Desulfobacterales > UBA2174 > UBA2174. The sequence goes on from CALJLV010000220.1 coordinate 15,024, forward strand.
TGGTCCTATGTGGCGCCGCTGGAAAAGGCCGGGGTCAAGATCTACCGCCGCACGGCCGGCTTTCTGCATCACAAGGTCATGCTGGTGGACGAGGAGACCAGCGCCGTGGGCACGGCCAATTTCGACAACCGCTCCTTTCGCCTCAACTTCGAAATCACCCTGGAGGTCCGGGATGCGGATTTCGCACGGCAGGTGGAAGCCCTTTTCGAGGACGATTTCGCCGCTTCGCGCCTGGCATCGGCCGCGGAGCTCGACGCGCGCGGGTTTCTCTTCCGCCTGGCGGTGCGGGTGGCCCGCCTGATGGCGCCAGTGCAGTAAAAAATCCGCCCCCCGGTTCAAGCCCGGGATCCGGCCGGCTTCCGTCATTAACGGCCCGGATCAGCGCCCGCCCCGGAAAATCGGTGTGTATTGGCACGAGACGGCGGAAGACCATCCCCAAATTTCACAAGGCCACGGCCCCCCAACGGCGCCATCCGGCCATATCGGCGACCGGCGCCGGGGGAGGTCGCCGTTTCCGAGGTTTCGAGACATGCTGGAACTGTTCGATGAGTGGCGATTTCTGGCCGGACTCGGGATATTCCTGTTCGGGATGTTCACGATGGAGGAGTCCATCAAGCTGCTCGCCGGCCGGTCCTTCAAAACCTTGATCCGCCGGTCGACCGGCACGCCGGTCAAGGGGTTGTTCACCGGAATCGTCAGCACCGCCATTTTGCAGAGCAGTTCGGCGGTGTCGCTGATGGTGCTGGCCTTCGTGGGGGCCGGCATCATGACCCTGGTGAACGCCATCGCCGTGATCATGGGGGCCAAGGTGGGCACGACGATCACCGCCTGGATCGTGGCGGTCTTCGGATTCAAGCTCAAGATCGACGCCTTTGCCCTGCCCCTGATCGGAATCGGCGGGCTGGGGTTGATCCTTTTATCCCGCTCCGCCCGCTACGTGAACGTCAGCAAGCTGCTGGCCGCCTTCGGGTTCCTCTTTCTGGGGCTCGATTTCATGAAAACCAGTGTCGAAGACCTGGCCGCCGCGATGGACCTGGCCGCCCTGCCGGATCTGGGCCCCTGGGTCTACGTGCTGGCCGGAATCGTTTTGACCGCCATCATGCAGTCCAGCTCGGCCACCATCGCCGTGATCCTGACCACCCTCTTTTCGGGGATCATCGACTTTGCCCAGGGGGCGGCGATGGTCATCGGGGCCAACGTGGGCACCACCGTGACCATCCTGCTGGGCGCCATCGGCGGGATCCCGGCCAAAAAGCAGGCGGCGGCCAGCTCCCTGTGCTTTACCGTGGGCACCGCCCTGCTGGCCCTGCCGGCCCTGCCCCTGATGTCCTGGACGGTGCAGGTCTTGATGGGCCTCGGCGACAACCCCGTGCTGGGGATCGCCGCCTTTCACACCCTGTTCAATCTGATGGGGGTGGTTCTTTTTTTGCCATGGATCTCGGGCCTGGCCCACTATCTGGGGCGGCTCTTTCCGGAAAGACGCGCCGTTTTGACCCGGTTTATCCTCAACACCGCTGCCGAGGTGCCCGAGGCCGCCATCGAGGCCCTGCGCAAGGAAGTGTTGCACCAGTTGGCCCTGTCGCTGGCGTTTGTCGCCCGCCGCTACGGCATCTTGCCGCGGGACGAAAGCCCGGCGGCGGGGCATCTCGTCTACGGCGACCTGGAACGCCTGCATGCCGACATTTTTGCTTTTTACGCCCGCATGCAGGCCCACACCATCGACGAAAGCGAGGCGGCGCAGCTCGAAGCGATCATCCGTTCGAGCCGCAGCACGATGAATGCCGCCAAAAATTTTCACGAGCTGCAAGCTGAAATCGAAGATATCGGCAGGGATGAGAACCCGTTCATGACCGGCGCGAACCGGGATTTCAAGGACCGCCTCAAGCAGTTGCGGGCCGTTGCCGCGGGGCTTGTGGACCAAGCCGAGGATCACACGGAAGCGCAAGGCCTGGAATCGTTTTTCAATACCGTGGAAGCGGCGGACAAACGCTTCATTCGGTCCTGTGCCCAGGCGGTCGCCGCGCAAACGATCCGGGAAGACCAGGTCACCCGGCTGCTGATGGCCAACCGCTTCTTTACCCAATCGAACCGCATGCTGGTGTTGAGCATGCAGGCACTGGTCAAGCATGGCCATGATGGCGCGCTTGCATCAGGATGACAAAACTTTGCCGATCCCTTTTAGCGTCGTATCCACGAATGCGGTAAAAAGTGGATCGTGCTGGTCGACCTGGACAATCGGCCCAAAATGGTTTTGAATTCAGACGAGTTTATCCGAGACGCGCTGTTCCATCGGCAGCGCTTCAATCCCTATCGGCACTGCCACCGGCCGATCGTGGTCGCAAGCCTGCGGGCGACCATCGGTGACGTCATCGCTCGCCTTCAGGTCACCCCGGAGCATTGCCAGGACGATGTGGTGGACCATGACGTCATCCTGCTCTGGCATGACACACGGCGGATCATCACCAGCGGCGATATTCTCGGCAGGCTGCTGCGGGGCATCGTGCAAAACCCGGTGGTCGATCCAGGCCTGACACCACCGTAAAAAGTCAAAAGCAACCTTTTTTCGGAGGCCTCAAGCGTGGTCGGCAATCTTGAAATGACTCGATCCCAGGTGTCGTAGCCGATTTTTCAGAGCGGGCCTGACCCATCGAAGATTGCCGGCATTGAAGGAAAGGACCCCATGAAAACCAAGGTGCATGCTTGCCGGTTGTGCCAGGAGCAGTGGCACGCCCTGGAGGAGACGGACGTTTACGAACAGCTCCAGAGCCGGGCGGCGGGGCTGGACGAGGCGGAAGTGGCCCGGCGCCTGCAGTTCTACGGCCCCAACACCCTTCCCGCCAAGGCGCCCCCCACCATCTGGAGCATCCTGCTGCACCAGGCGCTCAACCCCCTGATCTTCATCCTGCTGGTGGCGGCCGTGGCCTCCCTGGCCATCGGCGAGGGGGCCGACGCGCTCTTTATCCTGATCGTCATCGCCCTGAACAGTGGCCTGGGCGCCTACCAGGAGCATCAGGCCGAAAAAAGCGCCGCCAGCCTCCAGAATCTGCTGAAAATCCGGGCCCGGGTGCGGCGCGGCGGCCGGGAGCAAGAAATCCCCTCCGAAGAGGTGGTGCCGGGGGACATCGTCCTGCTCGAATCGGGCAGCAAGGTCCCCGCCGATCTGCGCCTCCTGCAGACCAACGGCCTGGCGGCGGACGAAAGCTTTCTGACCGGCGAATCGGTGGCCGCCGAGAAAACGGTCGGCCGGATCGCGGCCGATACCGCCATCGGCGACCGGCGCAACATGGCCTTTGCCGGGTCGACCGTCACATCCGGCAGGGGCCTGGGGATCGTGGTCGGCACGGGCGCCGAAACCCAGGTGGGCATCATTGCCGAAACCGTGAGCCAGTCGGAAAGCGCCAAGCCGCCCCTGGTGCTGCGTATGGACCGCTTCGTGCGGCACGTCAGCGTCCTGGTGCTGGCGGTCAGCATCGGTCTCGCGCTGCTGCTGGGGCTCCAGGGCCTGGACGCCGCCTCGATCTTCTTTCTGGTGGTGGCCCTGGCGGTGGCCGCCATTCCCGAAGGACTGCCGGTGGCCCTGACGGTGGCCCTTTCCCTCGCCACCAGGCGCATGTCCCGGCGCAACGTGATCGTGCGGCGCCTGACGGCCGTCGAAAGCCTGGGCAGCTGCACCGTGATCGCCAGCGACAAGACTGGCACCCTCACGGTGAACCAGCAGACCGCGCGGCGCGTGGTCCTGCCGGACGGGCAGGCCTTTGTGATCACCGGCGAGGGGTACAACGGCGACGGGCAGATCAGCACCCCGAACGGCGCGACGGTCCCTCCGCCCGACCTGGAACGCCTGCGCCGGCTGGCCGAACCGGCGATTCTGGCCAACGAGGCCTCCCTGGGGAAAACCGATCAGGGATGGACCCATTACGGCGACGCCATGGACGTGGCCTTTTTGGCCATGGGGTTCAAGCTGGGACTCGACCCGGAACCGGTCAGGACCCGGGCCGCAATCGGCGAAACCATCCCCTACGAGTCGGAGCGCAAGTTTTCGGCGGCCTTTTACGCGGGCGACGGCGGGCGCCGCGCGGCGGCCAAGGGGGCCGTGGAAACGATCCTGGGCTTTTGCCGCCGCATGATGGGCCGTGATGGGCCGGTGGACCTGGACCGCGAAGGGATCGAACGGCAGGCGGAGCAGATGGCCCGCGACGGGCTGCGGGTGCTGGCGGTGGCCGACGGCGAGGCCGGGGAGGCCCTTTCCGACCTGGTCTTTTGCGGTCTGGTGGGGTTCATCGATCCGTTGCGGCCCGAGGCGGCCGAAGCGGTCCAGACCTGCAAGGCGGCCGGGATCCGGGTCATCATGATCACCGGGGACCACCCCTCCACCGCCGGCGCCATCGCCCGGGAGCTGCGTCTGGCCGATGCCGAAGAACCGGTGGTGACCGGCCGGGACCTTTCCGAAGCGGGCACCCCGGACAGTCCGGTTTTTGAGAAGCGGGTCACCTCCACTCATGTCTTTGCCCGGGTGTCGCCCACCCAGAAGCTGGAAATCGTCGACGTGCTCATCCGCAGCGGCGAATTCGTGGCCGTCACCGGCGACGGGGTCAACGACGCCCCGGCCCTGCGCCGGGCCAACATCGGGGTCGCCATGGGCTCGGGCACGGACGTGGCTAAAGAGGTGGGGTCGATGATCGTGGCCGACGACAACTTCGCCTCCATCGTCGCCGGGGTGGAAGAGGGACGGTTCGCTTACGACAATGTGCGCAAGGTGATCTATCTGCTCGTTTCCACCGGCGCGGCCACCGTCCTGATGGTGATCGCCGCGGTGATTCTCGGCCTGCCGATCCCCCTCTTGGCGGTGCAGCTTTTGTGGCTCAACGTGGTCACCAACGGGATCCAGGACGTGGCTCTGGCCTTCGAGGGGGGCGAGCCGGGCGCCATGACGCGCCGGCCGCGCCGGCCGGAAGAAACGATCTTCGACCGCCAGATGATCTCCCAGACCCTGGTTTCGGGGCTTTTCATCGGGGTGCTGGCCTTCTTCTACTGGTACTGGCTGGTGGCGCTGCGCGCCATGGCGGTCGACGCGGCGCGCAACAGCGTGCTGCTGCTGATGGTGCTCTTGCAGAACGTGCACGTGTTCAATTGCCGGTCCGAGTCCATATCGGCCTTCAGGATCCCCTTCAGCCGCAACACCGTGCTGATTTTCGGGGTCCTGGCGGCCCAGGGCATCCATATCCTGAGCATGTACCTGCCCTTCATGCAGTCCATTCTGGGCACGGCGCCGGTCGCCTTTGGCCAGTGGTCCGGAACCCTTGCCATGGCCCTGGGCCTGCTGGCGGTGATGGAGGGCTTCAAGTGGGTCAAGCGGCGCGCCTGAGGCGCTGAGGGGCGCGGAGGCTGTGGAAAACGAAAAGGGAGAGGTCATCGGCAAGATCTCGCCCATCGACCTGTTGTGCGGCCTGGAAACCAACTACAGCCGGATCCAGGCCCAGGAAACCGTCAACCGCTTCGGGTTGCGCTACGTTTGGAAGTCGATGCAAGCAGATTATCGGCTCTGGGAAGACCCGTTTGCGGATCTTTGCCGCAAGGCGGGCGCGGTGCGCATCCGCGATTTCATCAAGGCGCCCCAGGAAAGTCAGATCGTCGCTCCCGACGACGGCCTGGCCAAGTGCTTCCACCTCTTCGTGATGAACCGGCACGACTCGCTCTTCGTGATGGAAAGGAACAAGATAGTGGGCCTGCTTCGCTTTTCAGACGTTTACGACAACGTTTCGCAGACCATGAAGGCCTGCACGGCGGAAACGGCCGGACACAACCCATGATGGCCCGTTTACCTCCAGAAAAAGAGAATGATCATCCCGCCACCCGGCCGCCGGCGCGCACCCCCTATTTGCGGATGGGTCCCGCGAGGCGGTGCGCGAGAGGTTTGCACCGCTCATGGAACAACCGCTTTACCAGAAGGAGTGCCTCATTTTCGGATGCGGAAACCCTCTGTTTGGAGACGACGGTTTCGGTCCGGCGGTGATCGCACACCTGGAAAAGGCCCACCTCCTCAGTGAGCGGGTGGCCGCCGTGGACGCGGGCACCTCGATCCGGGACATTCTTTTCGATATCCTCCTGAGCCCGGTCAAACCCCGACGAATCATCGTCGTGGATGCCGTGGACCTGCCGGGCCGGCAGCCGGGCGAAATCTTCGAAATCGACATGGACCAGATCGCGCCGGCCAAGGCCGCCGATTTTTCCCTGCACCAGTTTCCCACCACTACTCTGCTCAAGGAAATCAGGGACCAGAGCGCCGTCGAGGTACGGGTGCTGGTGGCACAGATCGCCGAAGTGCCGGCGGCCGTGCGCCCGGGCCTCTCCGCGGCACTCCAGGGCGCCATCGCCCCCATGGGGTCTCTGATTATGGCGGCCGCCGGATCTTTTTCAGGCAGCGGTGGCCGAAAACCGGCTGAAGACCCTGAAAATTAGTTCCACATTTCTCATCCCCCCTTGTAAACCCCTCGCGACACGCGCTGGATCAGCCCCTTGCGCAGAGCGGCGAAAAGGGTGTTGCGGATCTTGACCGGGTTGATGCCGGTGCGCTTGTGCAGGGCCGGCACGTCGATGCCCTTGCGCGAGGCCCGAACGATTTTCAGGATCTGCGCAACGGGATCCGTGGACCGGGGCGCTGACTTGGCGGGAGTGGGCTTCTCGACGCCGGCTCTGGATCGGTTGCGCCGGGTCTTGGCCCTGGCGGCCTCCGTCGGTTCGACAGCGATGGATGCCGGCGGGCGGCCCCGGCGAGTCTTTGCCGCCGCGGTGGCAACCGGGGCGGGGGCTGTTTTCGGCGGCCGGCCGCGGCGGGGTTTGGCCCCCCTCTCGGCGGCGCCCCTTGTCGCCTTGGCGGGCGCTGCGTTTTTCGAGCTGGCGCGTGTGGGCTTGTCTGGAGACCGGGCCTCGGGCACCGGTGTCGTCCCGCCCCCTTTTTCCGGTGCGGGCTCCCCGATGCCGAAGTGGATGCCGAAAAGATCGGACAAGCGGTCTTCGGCGATGACCTGGGCGCCTTCCACCGGCCGCTGATCGATGAATTTGCGAGCCGTCGCTTCCACCGCGCCACCCACCAGCTCGTTCACGCTGACCCCGCGCAAAACGAAGAACAGCTCCGGGGCCTGGTCCAGCCGGGCGCCCACCCCGTAGAGCGCGGCGGCCACGTGCTTGCACATCGAAGCCCAGTCCGGACAGCTGCAATCGAACCGGATTTCGGACGGTGCGGGAAAAAGGCCGCCGTTCTGAACCGTGAAAAGCGCACCGAGATCCTGGGGGAATTCTCCGGCCAGGAGGGCCTGGAGGGAATCGATCTTCCCGGCGCAGTCCGCGCGGATCCGTTTCCAGGCAGCCCTGGCCAGGGCCGCGATGCGGATGGCCACCTTGTAGGGCTGGCTGCGGCTGCCCTGGACCAGGGCCGTCACCTGGGTTTCTTCGATCTTCAGATCCAGCACCGCGCCGCAGCGCAGGTAGCTGCGGCCCCGGCCGATGCGGTTGCTGTAGTCGGCATAGCTTTCCAGGTTGCGGCACCAGGCTTTGCCCCACCAGCTGCGGGCCAGGGTTCTTCCCTGCACGCAGACCGGATCGAGCCGGAACCCTTTTTTCTCCAGTTGCCGCCGTTTGCGTTCGGCCCGAGCCGCCTTTTCAGCCACCGGCACATAGCGGGGGAATCGGTCCCAGTAGGGCATGGTAGGCCTCATTGAAATTTGAAACTGGAAACTCGGATATCAACTTTCCAGCCCCTCCGAAAGACGAAAAAGGTCAACCAGCCGCGCGTTGTCCATCTCGGTGATCCAGGCCTCGCCGCTGGGCGCGATGACCCGGTCCACCAGCTCGGTCTTCTCCTTGAGCAGGGCGTCGATCTTTTCTTCCACCGTGCGGCGGGTGACAAACTTGTGCACCACCACGTTGCGGTGCTGGCCGATGCGGTAGGCCCGGTCGGTGGCCTGGTTCTCCACGGCCGGGTTCCACCAGCGGTCGAAGTGGATCACGTGGTTGGCGGCGGTCAAATTCAACCCGGTCCCGCCGGCCTTGAGAGAGAGCACCATGAAGGGCACATAGGCCCTGCCCTGGAAGTCGTCCACGAGCTGCCGGCGCTTGCCCACGGGCACCGCGCCGTGAAGGACCCTTCCGGGCCGGCCGAAAACCGTTTCCAGGAAGGCGGCCAGCGGCTCGGTCATCTCCTTGAACTGGGTGAAGACCAGAACCCGCTCGCGCTTTTCGCCGATGGTTTCACAGATCTCCCGCAGGCGGGCGAACTTGCCGCTGTCCCCTTCGTTAAAGGCGCCGCTGCCCAGGTACTGGTCCGGGTGGTTGCAGATCTGCTTGAACTTCATCAGGGCCGCCAGCACCAGGCCGCGGCGGCTCATGGGGTCCTCGGCGCCGTCCAAACGGGCCCTCAGGTCCGCCACCAGCCCATGGTAGAGCACGATCTGCCGTTTTCCCAGCTCGGCAAAAGTGGTCATCTCCACCTTGTCCGGCAGGTCATCGATGATGCGGCGGTCGGTTTTCATGCGCCGCAGGATGTAGGGGCCCACCACCCGGCGCAGCCGGGCGTAGCCTTCCGGGCGTTTTTCCAGATCCTTGACGAAGCGCTTGAATTCCGCCGCGCTGCCCAGCAGCCCCGGGTTGAGAAAATCGAAGAGGGACCAGAGGTCGGAAAGGCGGTTTTCGATGGGCGTTCCGGTCAGGGCCAGGCGGGTGCGGGCCTGGAGCTGCTTGACGGCCCGCGTCTGGCGGGTGGCCGGGTTCTTGATGGCCTGGGCTTCGTCGAGAATCACGGACTCGAAGGGCACCTGGCGCAGCCACGGATAGCGTCCGGCCAGGGTGTAGGTGGTGAGCACCAGGTCGCAGGCCGCCAGGTCCCGGGCGGTCATCTCGGGCACCGGCTGGCCGCCGTGGCCTTCGGGATGGGCCACGAAAACCTTGAAGTGGCCGCAGAAGCGCTTCGTTTCGGCCAGCCAGTTGGCCATGAGGGAGGCCGGCACAACCAGGAGATGGGGCCGGGCGGACCCCTTTTTCTTTTGGCGTGCGGCCTTCAAGCGGCTCAACAGGGCCAGCACCTGGACGGTCTTGCCCAGGCCCATGTCGTCGGCCAGACAGGCCCCCAGGCCGATGTGGGCGAGCAGATCGAGCCAGGCCAACCCGTGACACTGGTAGGGCCGCAATTCGCCTTGAAAAGCCGGATCCGCCGTCACCGGGCCGATGCGCTCCGGGGCCTTGAGTTTTTCGGTGAGCTCGGCCAGCCACTGGCCGTGGGTGACGTCGATGCCTTCGGGCAGATCGGCGGCATCCAGCACCGCCTCGGGCCGCAGCATCAGGCGCATGGCCTCGCGCAGGCTCAGGCCCTCGCGTTGGGCCAGTTTGAGCGCCTTTTCGTAGGCGGCCAGGGTCTGGCGCAGCCGGTCGGGATCCACGGCCACCCAGCGGTTCTTGATCAGGGCCAGGCCCTGGCCGGCGGCCAGCAGTCGCCGGGCTTCGTCCAAAGCAATGGGCGTATCGCCCACCATCAACGCCGGGGTCAGATTCAGCAGGGTATCCAGACCCAGCAGCGAGGGGCGGTTCTCGCCGAGGCTCAGTTGGACGCGCACCCGGGCCGCCCGGCGCTGCCACCAGTCGGGGATGCGGCACAGGATCCCGGCAGCTTCGCAAATCTCGATGGCATTCAAAAATTCCCAGGCCTCGGCGGCACTCCAGGCCAGGGGGGAAAACAGGGCCCCGCTGTCCAGCAGCCGGGCCACCACCGGACTTTGCCGCGCCGCCCGGTGGACCGTGGCGAGCAGTTCGAGGAGCTTGGCCGTGTCGCTGCCGTAGTGCTCCAGGGCATGGCGCAGCGGCAGATGGGTCGTCTGGCCCTGGCGGTCCACGCCGGTGGTATAGGTGGCCATGAAAGCGAAAGGCCTTTCCGCGCCCCTGTTTTCCACCAGGTGAAAATAGACCCGGCCCACCAGGTGCACGTGGGGGGCGCTGGCCTGGAAATAGTCGGCCACCGATCCGTCGAATTCCCCGATGCGCCGGGCAAAGGCGCCATTGAGCGCCGCCCAGTGCGTTTTCAGGACATCGCCGCTCAGATACTCGGCGCCGGCGGCGGCCGGGGCCTGTTGGCAAAGAGCCTCCAGTTCCACCGGGTCGGCGGCCACCGTTGCCTTCGCGCGCAGCGTTTCCAGGTCCGGAAGGCGGCGCAGTCCTTCGACGAACAGGGCCCCGACGCGGCGCCAGAACTCCAGCGAGGGCGACAACCGCAGGGCCCGGTCGGCAAAACCGAGCCAGAGCCAGCCGTCGGCGGCGTCGGCCCGGTGGCGTTCAAACAGGGCCGTCTCGAACTGACGCCGGGTATCGGAAGGCGCCGTTTCGGCCGCCTCCCACTCCAGCACCGGTCCGGCTCCGGGTGCCAGGGCCACCATGAGCACTTCGTTTGGGGCCGGGCCGGCGTCGAGGGGGAGCGTGGTTTGGCGGTTGGGCTTGGGGGGCATCGGTTTCTGAAAAAATTCAAAAAATGGAAACGTTCGGGGTACGGCGAGCAAAACCGGATTGTCCGGAGCTTTTATACCAAGCAGCCGCATTCATCAACCGTCGCGGGAGGAATCAAATGCCTGTGAGGTAAAAGGGGTTTTGGACCCGGCATCGCCGGATCACGGTTTCGGCTTCCGTTCGCACGAGGCACAGCACAACGCCGGGTTGTCCAGGCCTTGCATGATGCCGCACCGCTCCCCGCTGTGACCGCCCGCGCAGCTCTGGCGGAGGTGTTCCAGGTGGTGTTTCAGTTGATCGAGGGATTGGATCTGGACGTCCACGTTCCGAAATTTTTTCAAGGATCGCTTGACCCTATAGCCACTATAGACATTATCTTGCCACAAGAAACGGATCAACCGGATGAAGTCCCCCTGTTTTTTTAACGGAGAATCCCCATGGACAAGGCGGCGACAACCTTATTCCAGGACAGCGGTTTGTGCCGGGAGGACCGATGCGCCTGCTCCGGGGCGGCGCAACCGGGCCACCGGGGCCATGGCAACCCCGGGTGCGGCGAAGAAGGCCGCTGCTGCGCGCAGATGGGAAAGCTTTTCCCTGCCACCGCTGACGGTCCCGCCGGCGACGGCCAAAGGGCGGGCGCCCGCACCCTTTACCGCATCGCCAACATGGACTGTCCCACGGAAGAGGCCCTGATCCGCAAGAAACTCGGCAGGATGCCCGGTGTCGTCAGCCTGGCGTTCAACCTGATGCAGCGCACCCTCGAGGTTTGGCACGAACCGCCGGCCCTGCCGGCGGTCACCGATGCCCTGCGCGCCCTGAACATGGACGCCAAGGTGATGGAGACGGCCGCCGACCCCCGCGGGGACGTCCCGGCCACCAACATTCCATGGGCCAAACTGTCCCTTGCCGGCCTGCTGGCCCTCGCCGCGGAAGCCCTGGATCTGCTTTACCACTGGAAGCCGGATTTCACGGGAATCGACCGTTACGCCGGCCAGATCCATGGGGTGGACGTCGCGGCGTGGCTGCCCCTGGCGCTGGCGGTCGCCGCCATCCTCCTGGCCGGAATCCCCACCTACCGAAAGGGCTGGATCGCGGTGCGCCACCTCAACCTGAACATCAACGCCCTCATGTCCGTGGCTGTCACCGGGGCGATGATCATCGGACAATACGCCGAGGCCGCCATGGTGATGGTGCTGTTCAACCTGGCCGAAGCCATCGAGGCCAGGTCCCTGGACCGGGCGAGAAACGCCATCCGGAGCCTGATGCGCCTGAAACCGGAGAAAGCCATGGTCCAGGATCAGGACGGGGAGTGGGTGGAACGGAACGTTGGACGGATCGCCATCGGCGCACGGGTGCGCGTCCGCCCGGGAGAGCGGGTGGCGCTGGACGGGGTCATCGTCAAAGGCCGGTCGACCATCGACCAGGCGCCCATCACCGGTGAGAGCCTGCCGGTGGAAAAGACCGTGGGCGATACGGTATACGCGGGGAGCATCAATGCCTCCGGTTCATTTGAATTCCAGGTGACCGCCGCCTCCGGCAGTTCGACCCTGGACCGCATCATCCACGCCGTCCAGGAGGCCCAGGGCCGCCGCGCACCCACCCAGCGCCTCGTTGACCGGTTCGCCCGGTACTATACGCCCGCGGTGTTCTTCGCGGCGCTTCTGACGGCCATGGTGCCGCCTCTGTTCATGGGCGGCGCCTGGACGCAGTCGGTGTACACCGCGCTGGTCCTCCTGGTTATCGGCTGCCCTTGCGCCCTGGTCATCTCCACACCGGTGACCCTCGTCAGCGGCCTGGCGGCGGCCACGCGTCATGGTATGCTGATCAAAGGCGGCTTATATCTCGAGCAGGGAAGGCGCCTGGACTGGCTGGCCCTGGACAAGACCGGCACCCTCACCCACGGGAAACCCGCGCAAACCGATTTCGTCATTACAGGCGACCTGGCGCCGTCCGATGTGACTTCAACGGCGGCCAGCCTTGCGGCCCGTTCGGATCATCCCGTATCCAAGGCCATTGCCGCGGCGGCGGCTAAAAATAGGGTAAAACTTCTTGATGTGGCTGATTTTAAGGCCATTCCCGGTCAAGGCGTGAGCGGGGTGGTGGATGGCCGGCGGTGGCACCTGGGCAACCATCGCCTGGTCAAGGCATTGAACCGGGGTGCCCGGGGGCTCGAAGAGCGTATCTTCCAGTTTGAAAAACAGGGCAAGAGCGTGGTGGCCCTGGTGGACGAAACGGGGGTGCAGGCCCTTTTCGCCGTGGCGGATACCGTCAAAGCGAGCAGCATCGAAGCCGTCGATGAACTGAAGCGGCTCGGCATTCGGACCCTGATGCTCACCGGCGACAATGCCCACACGGCGCGCGCCATCGCCCGCCAGGTGGGCGTGGATGATTTTCGAAGCGATCTGCTGCCCGAGGACAAGCTGGCCGCCGTGGCGCGACTGGAACAGGACGGCAGGGTCGGCATGGTGGGCGATGGCATCAACGACGCCCCGGCCCTGGCCCGGGCCGATATCGGGTTCGCCATGGGCGCCGCGGGAACGGACACCGCCATCGAGTCGGCGGACGTGGCCCTGATGGACGATGATCTGCGCAAGATTCCGCGCTTTGTCCGCCTGTCCCGGGCCACCCATGCCATCCTGGTGCAGAACATCACCCTAGCCCTGGGGGTCAAGGCGCTTTTTTTCGCCCTGACCTTCACCGGGCACGCCACCCTGTGGATGGCCGTGTTCGCCGATATGGGGGCCAGCCTGCTGGTGGTGGCCAACGGGCTGCGGGCCATGGGCAAATAGCCGGGCAAAATTCAAAGCCTTGCGGGCGGACCGACCGCATGGCAAAATGCGCGCGACAGTATCGCCAACGGATAACGAAACAAGGAGATCGCAAATGCTCAAACTCGGAGAAAAAGGCGCCATCCCCCAGAAAGACAGGACCACATATGCCATCGCCCCCCACATCCCCTGCGGGGTGGTGACCCCGGCATTGCTGCGCAAACTGGCCGACGTCGCCGAAAAATACCAGGCCCAGGCGCTGAAAATCACCGGCGCCACCCGCATCGCGCTGGTGGGATTGAAGGAAGAGGATATCGACAGCGTCTGGAACGAACTGGGCATGGACAAGGGAGCGGCGGTGGGGCTCTGCGTGCGCAGCATCCGGGCCTGCCCGGGCACCACCTTCTGCACCATGGGCAAACAGGACGCCCTGGGAATGGGAATGAAGCTGGACGGCCTCTACCATGCCGCCCAGTTGCCGGGAAAATTCAAGATGGCGGTTTCAGGGTGCCGCATCAACTGCGCCGAGTCCTCGGTGCGCGATTTCGGCCTGATCGGCGAAGCGGACGGCTGGAAGGTGGTGGTGGGCGGCAATGTGGGTGTCAGCCCCCGGATCGCCGACGAGGTGGCCAAGGGGCTCGATGATGAACAGGCCCTGAATTATGCCAAACAGGTCATCGCCTGCTACGCGGAAAATGCCAACAAGGGCGAGCGGCTGGGAAAAATGATCGACCGCCTCGGCCTGGCCGCCCTGAAGGCGGCCCTGGGCTGAAAACCGGCCCGGACCTGATGGGAATGCCGCCCGCCATCCGGCATAACGCCCCCCAGCGCCAGGGGAAACCCAGACAAGGGTCTGGCAAAAGCCAGACCCAGCGGCGCATGTTGTGGACTCGGAAAGGGGAGGGCGGCGGTCCAAAATTCAAGACGCCTCCGGGGGGGCCGGCAGCGGGGGCTCGAAAGGGGCGTCCCGGGTAAAATCGGGCAGGTACTGGTCCCGGCTGTCCAGCTCCTGGACAAAGGCGTTTTCCAGGCCCAGGGCCAGGGCGTGGTCCACGATCTGATCGTACTCGTCCTGGCGCAGGGGACGGTTGATCGGGGGAAACTGGGCCGCCCGGTGCCGGGGGCTGTACTGGGCCATGATGCTCAGATGGATTTGCGGCCAACACGCGGCCAGAAAGTCGAGGCAGCGGCGGCTGTTGTCCAGGTGGCCGGGCAGGACCAGGTGGCGCACCAGCAGACCGCGCACCGCGATTCCCTCGGCGTTCAGCGCCAGGGGGCCGACCTGGGCCGCCATTTCGCGCAGGGCCATGGGCGCCACTTGGGCGTAGTCGTCCACCCCGGAAAAGCGTTTACCCAGCCGATTGTCCAGGTACTTCAGATCCGGCAGGTAAATGTCCACCAGTCCCCGGAGGCGCCCCAGGCCCTGGAGCGAATCGTACCCGTTGGAGTTGTAGACCAGCGGGATGGTAAGGCCCATGGCCCGGGCCGCCTCGATGGCCGCGGCCGCCGGCACGATCATGTGCGACGGGGAAACCAGGTTGATGTTGTGGGCCCCCTGGGCCTGGAGCCGGAGCATCTCGGCGGCCAGGGCCTCGGCGCTCAGGATGCGGGTGGCGGTCCGGTGAACGTCCTGGCTGATCTGGTGGTTCTGGCAAAAGACGCAGCGCAGGTTGCAGCCGGCGAAAAAGACGGTTCCCGATCCGCCCGTGCCGGAGATGGGCGGCTCCTCGCCGAAATGCAGGCCCACGTGAGCCACCTGGATCCGGGCATCCGTTCCGCAGAACCCGGTCTTTCCGGCGGTCCGGTCCACGCGGCAGGCTCGCGGGCAGACCTGGCAGCAGGAAAGACAGAGAAGGTCCTCCCTCAGGTCAGCCTTGGGCCGGCCTGGGATGCCAAGAATCATTGATTCGCTGTGCGCCACGTCAAGACTGGCTGCTTTCTGGGTTTCTGGAAACAAAAACGGCGGATCCCCCCATGGGCGATCCGCCGTTCTAACGCGCCAGCATCGATCTTTATTTGGTTTCCTTGGGATGGCACCCGGTGCAGGTCTGGGGAGCGGCCTTGGTCTTGAAGGCCTTGTTGTAGTCCCGGTGGCAGTCGATGCAGTTGCCGTGCATCGCGTTGGCGTGGTACTGGATCAGTTCTGCATCCGACTTGCCCTTGGCGTCCTTGCCCTTCAGTTCGCCGGGCTGATTGTGGCACTCGAAGCACTTTTGCACGTTATCGCCTTCCTTGAGCGCCAGGGGCTGGCCCTTGTCGTCGTGGTGGCACTCGCCGCAAGAAATGACCTCGCCCTTGGCGTTCTTGTACTCGGTGGCGTGCTTGGCGTGAGAAAACTCCACCGGTCCTTTGGTGTGCGCGTAAGGCGCCTCGAGGGAGACGACATCCGGTACGGTGGTGCCGGCATAAAGACCGGCCGCCAAGAAGAGCGACAACACGGCGACGGCCGCCAGAACAGTCCACAACCTTCCGTTTTTCATGATCTCCATTCCCTCCCTTTGCAAGATGAGTTGGATTGCGCTGGCCTGGTCTGTGATCATTCGCATTCGGGGACTTACATACCCTTTTCGGCCTTGACTGTCAACCGTTATGCGCGCGCTGAAGGCCTTCCAAACGCCTGATCAGCCTTGGATTGATGCGTGCGAAGCGGTCGTAGTCGGCCATGGGAGAAAGGCCGGGAACAATGGCCCGCACCACCGGCAGGTCCAGGTCCCGGCGGGTCAGATCGACATACAGAAGGCGAAACCCGTTGGCCCGCAGCAGCCGTTCCATTCGATCCAGGTCGGCCTCCATGGAACCGCTGCCGTGATCGGGGAGGGCCTCGATGGGGCGCACCGGCAGGGCGGGCAGCCCGGGCCCGGAAACCGGCCCGTTAGGATAGGGGTACATGGTTTCGGTCAGCGCCGAGAGCAGGGCGCGACGCCCCTCGGGGTGGGCCCCGGTCCCTTTGGCGATCCGTCCGTCCGGACCGACCACGAAGCACTTGTAGCACGGCACCCCCAGGGGGCCGGTCAGATCCTGGAACTGCACCTGAATTCCGCACCGGTCATAATGGGTCAGCAGGGACTGCAGCCAGGGATCGGTGGATTGGGCCGCAAAGCAGTCCCCGGGAGAAAAGGGGGTGAGCGCTTCGGCGTCGCGTTCGACAACCTCCAGAAGGGCCGCCAGGCGCGCCTGGGTCATGGTGTTGCCCGCGCCCAGACCGGTGGAGCCCAGGCCCGAAAAGAGATCCGGCTCGTCCAGATTGCAGAACAGGTAGACACACTGGGCCGGCACCCAGATTTCCGTCCGGCCCCCGGGTCCGACGGCCTCTGCCGGCCGCCAGAAAAGGGGTTCATCCTGGTAGGGCACCTCCAGCATCAGGTCGTTGGGGTCCAGGGCCGGCCGGCCGTCGGCCTGCATGCGGCTGAACGGAGCCTGGTGCAGCGGCGTCGCACAGCGGTGTCCCAGCACCTCTCGGGGGGCAAATTCGCCGTAAGCGCTGAATCGTTCAACAATTTCCATTAGATAGGCGGCCCGGGCCGTTTCCAGGCCAAAGCCCCGGCCGTAGGCGGTCTGGAATCCCCCCAGGCGGTAATCCAGACCGCCGCTGCGCACTCGGCGCTGGAAGCGCCACTGGTGCAGCAGCCCCACGGGGCTCAGGCTGGCCTCGTGGCGCATCTCGCCGGATACCAGGATTCCGGCCCTGGCCAGGCGGGTCGAAGCGGTGCGGATCGTCTCGGCCAGGGGAACCGGAGGCGCGGCGCAGAGCCGGGGATTCAAGGAGACGGCCTCCAGGCCGACACCGGCATCCGCCGCGGCGCAACCACGCTCCGGCAGAAGGGGACGCTGGGGATCTTCGATGCCGGGCAGGGGCCGGTGGAACTCGAGGTTGGCGGCCATCAGGGCCGCCCACCGGGCGTGGCTCCCGCGATCCGCCAGAAGGGCATGGCGCAGCAGGATGGATGGAGAGGCGGCGGCCAGGGGGCGGATCTGGGATTCTTCGGCGTGCGTCGGATGAGCCGGGTCTTCTTCCAGAAGGCTCAGCTCGGCCCAGAGGGCCTTGAACACCAGATCCGCGCCACGGGTCGCGGACCGCATGGCGCTTTGCCGGGCGGGATCCAGGGCCGCCAGCATCTGGAGGACATAGCGGTGCAGAAAACTGTCCCGGGGGCAGGCCCGCAGGCGCTGGAGGGCCGTTTCCAGGTTCGGCCGGTTCTCGGGGAGCGGCGCAAAGCTGCCCGTGCCGGCCGCGGTGGCGACCAGCTCCAGAATGTAGCGCCATTCTCCGCCGCGAGCCGTCACGAGGAGGCTTGCTCCTCGGGCTCGGGCGCTCCCCTTCCCAGGGGCGGCCGGCCGAAGAATTTGGCCCCCAGAATGCTGATTTCGTAGAGCACCATCAGGGGCACGGCCATCATGATCTGGGTCACCACGTCCGGGGGAGTCAGAATCGCGGCGCCGATAAAGAACAGCAGCACCGCGTAGCGCCTGTTTTTCCGGAGAAAGTCCACCGAGACGAGACCCAGCCGGGCCATGAAGGTGATCACCAGGGGCAGCTCGAAGACCAGCCCGAAGGCGATGAGCAGCTTGGTGGCGAAACCGAGGTATTCCTTCATGGACGGCAGGGGCCGGATAATCTCGGTGGCGAACCCCAGAAAGAACTCGAACCCCCAGGGAAAGACCAGGAAGTAGCCGAACAGGGCACCGCCCACGAAAAAGAAGGTCGACAGGATGACGATGGGCGCCAGGATGCGGCGCTCCTTGCGGTAAAGCCCGGGAGCCACGAACATCCAGAATTCATAGATGATCACCGGGGCCGCCAGGAGGCAGCCGGCCAGAAAGGCCACCTTGAGATAGGTGAAGAAGGCTTCGGGCAGACCGGTGAAGATCAGCTTGTCGCCCTCCTGCATGACCTCGATCAGCGGGGCGGTCAGAATCTTGAAAAGGCGCTCTTTGAATCCGTAGCTGACGGCAAAACCGATGGCGATGGCCACGAAGCAGACGATGAGGCGGCTGCGCAGTTCCTCGAGGTGCTCGGTGAACGGGACCTTGTCTTCAACGTCCAGCATCGCTGCGCTCCTCGGCGGCCGGTGGCGCGCCCTCGGATGGCGGGCTGGCAGAGGGTGCCGGCCGGGGCTCGGCGGCCGGGGCGCCGGCGTCCCCGACGGGGCCGGAGGCATCGGAATTCTTGGATTTGCCGTAGGCGGCCGTATCCAGGCTGGATTTCAAATCCTGATTCAGCTCCGAAAAGCTGCGGCGCACCGCCCCGAGATCGTCTTCCACATCCAGGGAAGCCTTGAACTCGCTGGTGGCCTTGCGGAATTCGCGCATGGCCCTGCCGAGGCTGCGCCCCAGGTCCGGCAGCTTGCGCGGCCCGATAACGATCAGGGCGATGGCCAGAATCAGGATGATTTCAGGCATTCCCATGCCGAACATGAATGCGTCTCCCTTGCGATGCCGGCGGCGCCAAGAAAATCCCGTGGCTCATCCTCAGGATGCACGCACGGGGTCTGAAGGTGCCAAATGGCCTGCTAGTATAGATTTTGCCCGGGCCTGTCAAGACAGCCCCCGCGCTCTCACCATGGCCTTCAGGGTGGGGAGGCGGCCTGGGCGGGATCCAGAACGAAAAAGTAGAGCGTGCCGGGATGTTTCTGGTGGCCGGCGGCCAGTTCGGCGTAGGGGCCGCCGCCCCAGAACAGATCGGCCCGCCCCGGGCCGCGGATGGCCCCCCCGGTATCCTGGTTGAGCATGAAGCGGCCGAAGGGAATCCACGCGAGGATGCGGCGGGCATCGTCGGTCTGGGGCTTGACACAGCGCACAAAGGCCGGGGCCCCCGGGGGAAAATGCTGCGGGTCGGTGGCCAGGGAGCGGCCCGGGGTCAGCGGCACGTTGAGGCTGCCCACGGGGCCGTCCTCGACGACCTTGAAAAACACATAGCTCGGATTGTAGTCCAGAACCTCGGCCTGCTCCTGGGGATGCTCCCGCAGGTAGCGCCGGATGGCCTGCATGGACATGGCTTCGGCGCTGATGGCCCGGCGCTCGATAAGCAAGCGCCCGATGCTGCGGTAGGGTCTTCCGTTGGCCGCAGCGTACCCCACCCGCAACGTCCCGCCCTCGGCCAGGGCGATTCGGCCGGAGCCCTGGATCTGCAGGAAGAACAGGTCCACCGGATCCGTCACCCAGGCCAGAACCGGCGCCTTGCCGGCCAGAAGGCCGGATGCGATGGCATGGCGATCCGCGTAGGGCACCAGGGTGCGGCCGTCGAAGCGGCCGACGATGCGCTGGCCGGCGAACTTTTCGCCGAAGGGGGACAGGTCCACGTCAATCAAATCCTGCGGCCGTCCATAGACCGGGTGGCGGCAAAGCGCGTCGGGCGCACGGCAGCCCTGGAGCACCGGTTCGTAGTAGCCGGTGAACAGTACCGCGCCCTGCGGGTCCCGACCGGCGGACCGGTAAAAACGAAACTCCCGGCGCAGGGCCTGGGCCAGTGCCGGCGTATCCCCCTGCTCGTCCACCAGGCGGACAAGCCGCTCGAGGCTGTGGATCAGATGGTCTCGGGAGAAGGTGTCCGGCCCGAAGCGGAATTCGCGGTCCACCGGCACCCGCCGGAGGTAGACCAGGCTCTGCTCGGCGGCCCGCACCAGTCCGTCCAGGGCCAGGTCATCGGTTAGCTCTGGGATCTGGTCCGGGACTACGGGCGTCAGGTCATAGGGCGCCATCTGCGGCGCGCATCCGGCCAGAAGGCCGATGGCGACCGCCAGAACGGCCAACCGTTGGCAGCGGAAGCGCTTCACCGGCTGGTGATCCCTGCCAGAACGAAGCAGACGACCCCCAGGGCCACCAGAATCATCCAGGCGGGCTGGGCCACCAAAGAATCCAGCAGATCTTGAACCAGGGCCAGGGGGATGCGATCGATCCAGGCAAAGGCCTGGCCGCCCAGCAGCTCCACCGGACTGGAGGTCTTGAAAACGATGTCGCCCGCGGTCATCATGGCGCCGATCCCCTCGAAGAGCACCAGCAGCCCACCGCCCAGGGAAAAAATCAAGCCCAGGAGAAGGTAACGGTTCATGGGGAAAGAACACTCCTTGTCAGGCGTTGCGGCATCAGACGGCATCCTCCGAATCGCGGCGAAAATGCCCGGATCGGCCGCCCTTTTTTTCCATCAGCCGGATCTCGCCGATGGTCATGGCCCGGTCGTGGGATTTACACATGTCGTAGATCGTCAGGGCCGCCACGGCCACCGCCGTGAGGGCCTCCATCTCGACGCCGGTTCTACCGGTGAGCCGCACTTCGGCTTCGATGCCGATCCCCGGGCCGTCGCTCTGGGGGGTGAAATCGACCCGCACGTGTTCGATGTTCAGCGGATGGCACATGGGAATCAGCTCTGCGGTGCGCTTGGCCGCCATGATACCCGCAATCCGCGCCGTTTCGAGAACGTTTCCCTTCTTGAAGGCGTTGTGGCGAATCTTTTCGAGGGTTTCGGCGCCCATGGCCACCACTCCTCGCGCCGTGGCGCTGCGCAGGCTGGGCGCCTTGGGGCTCACATCCACCATGCGCACCTGACCTTCGGGGCCGATATGGGTGAACTGCGGATCTGGGCTCATCTGGACGGCTTCCGGTTTTTTGGGGTTGAGAGGATGGCGCCAGGGGCAGACCGGGTCGTTCAGGAAACGAAATACTCGGTTTTCCGGGTGACGGTGCCCTTGATCTCGTTGAGCGCCGCCTCCAGGGTTCGGATCACGTTCTCCCGCACGTCTCCGGCCACGACCAGCAGCATGACGTCGTCACCCACGGCCAGATCCCGATCGGCGGCGATTTCCACCTGGACATCCACGATTCCAGGCCGGGCGCGGCATGCATCCAGAATTTCAGCCAGGCGCCGGCGGTCCACCGCCACGCGCAGACCGCGCACCGCGCGACCGTCGCGGGAGGTGCCCCGCACCACACCGTTGTGGCACAGCACCATGCCCACCCGTTCATAGTGGGGATGGTGCTTGACGCGGTCCAGCAAAACGGCCAGATCCATGGCAGGCTCCGATTTCATCCCCTGCGGTCCCGGCGCCGGCCCGGTGGCAGGCGGCTTTCAGGTCCTGGGGGGTGTTGACGTTGAAAAAAGAGGCCAGTTCCGGATCGACTTGCCTCAGCTGGGATTCCGTCACCGGGCTGACCCGAACCTTGCGAAAGAAGTGATCGATTTTCAGATCTCCGCACGCCAGCTGCCTTTCGATGGGCCCCAGGCAGCGCCGCGAATAGGCCGCCACCAGCGGTTCACGGCCCTTGGCGGTGACCGGCAGCACCACGTCCACCGTCGGCCGGATGTGTGCCAGCACGGCTCGCACCAGCGAGGGATTCAAAAAAGGCGCATCGCAGGCCGAAAAAAAGGCGTACGGGGTCCGGGTGTAGAACAGGCCGGCGTGCAGCCCGGTCAACGAGGCACGCACCGGATGAATGTCGGTCACCAGGGTCAGGTCCCAGTCGAGGTAGCCTTCGGGCTCGTTGGTGACGAGCAGGATCCGGGGAAAAATCCCGGCGAATACATCCATCACCCGCTCGAGGATCCGCTTTCCGCCGACCTTGAGTTGGGCCTTGGGCCGTCCGCCGAGGCGACGGTTGAGCCCGCCGGCCAGAATCACGCCGGTGCAGCTGTCTTCCATGGCATTTTCGGAAAGCTCCTGGAGGCGTTGCCGGCTCCCCACCGGGACCCGTTCTGCGCCGCAGCATAGGCCAATGGGTCGGCTGAAATCAACCGCTTTTACATCGGACCGACGCCCCTGCCGGCGCCGAATGGCTTGCCGGCCGCCCCCCTCGGGAGAAGGCTGGGCCGCCGAGAACCGCTGGACAGATCTTGCGGCCTTGGTATACCTTGCCTGCAAGGGGTTTGCCTTGCGGGGGTTCGGATTCAACGATCGCTGCGACAAGGAGCAGACATGACGGCCGCCCACACGATTTTGGACGCACAGGACATCGACCGCATTCTCAAGCGCATCGCCCACAACATCATCGAAGTCCACAAAGGATCCCAGGACCTGGCCCTGGTGGGCATCCAGACCCGGGGGGTGTTTCTGGCCACTCGGCTTCAGGAGCTGATTGCCCGCATCGACGGCTCCAGGGTTCCCAGCGGCACCATGGACATCACCCTGTACCGGGACGACTGGACCCGCATCACCCACCAGCCGGTGGTCCAGGCAACGCAGATCCCCTTTTCCGTGGACGGCCGCCAGGTGATCCTGGTGGATGATGTGCTCTTTACCGGCCGGACGATTCGCGCCGCCATGGACGCCCTGATGGATTTCGGCCGCCCGGACCGCATCGAACTGGTGGTGCTGGTGGACCGTGGCCACCGCGAGCTGCCGATCATGGCCAACTACGTGGGCAAGGTGGTGGAAACCCGGCGCAGCGAAACGGTCAACGTCCTGCTCAAGGAAAAAGACGGCCAGGATCGCGTGGAGGTGTCGCGGGAGCAAGCCTTCTGATCTCCCTGCGGCCAGAAAGGAATCGGATGTGAGTACCCGTGCCCACAAGGCTGACGCCCCGCTCCAGGTAAGGCTGGGCGTCTTGACCGTCTCGACCACCCGGGGGCTGGACGAGGATCACAGCGGCCGATGGATCGCCCAGAACGCCGGCCGCGAGGGACATACGGTGGCTTTTCACCAGGTGGTGCCCGACGATCGCGCCGTTATCGCCCGCAGCGCCGCCGAGGCCATCGCGGTCCACCGCCTGGACGCGCTGCTGGTCAACGGCGGCACGGGCCTGGCCCAGGCCGATGTCACCATCGAGGCCCTGCGCCCCCTTTTCGACAAGGAATTGACCGGATTCGGAATCCTCTTCACCCAGCTGAGCTTCGACCAGGTGGACAGCGCCGCCATGCTGTCCCGGGCCACCGCCGGGACCCTCGCCGGTGCGGTGGTCTTTTGCATGCCGGGAAGCCTCAAGGCCTGCCAGCTTGCCTGCCGGGAACTGATCTTCCCGGAACTGGGTCACCTCGTACGCCACCTGCGCAAGGGATAAACGCTTTTGGAATCGCCCCCCTGGGAACGGAAAGGCCCGGCATGCCGGCGCCGGGTAGGGGCTTTCAGGCGGCCAAACCGACTGCCGGCGCCAGCCGGTTCAGGCATCGGATTCGGTCTTGGCCGGAATCGGCACCTTGAGAAAACGGACCCCTTCCTCGCGCAGCAGCGCTTCTTCCTGAATCGTGCTGACCCCGCGGATATTGCGCGCCTCGGCCACCCCGTAATGGATCTTGAGGGCTTCTTTGGCGAAATCGCTGCCCACGTCGTCGAAGTGCTCCCGCACAAAGGCGGCCATGCGCCGCTGCATGTCCTCCAGCACCTGGACATTTCGCGGGCCGGCAGCGGGAGACGAGGCGCGGATGGCAAAGGTCGAGGGAATCCGCTCCACCGTGGCATCATTGCAGACAGGGCAGGTCACCAGCCCGTTTTCCTGTTGTTGTCGAAAGGCCTTTTCGTCGTCAAACCAGCCTTCGAAGGCGTGCCCCTGGGCGCATTGCAGGTCGTAGGCAATCATGGCGTCCGGCGTCGCTGCGGGCCGTGAAGCCCGGCGTTCAGGGCGCCCCGCCGTCGCGGCGGCGGGGCGCCTCGCATGGGTCGATACGAGGACAACTGTGCTGACATATTGAAAATATCACAGCTCCGGGGCCATTCAAAGAATTTGTTGACACCAGCGGCCCTTTTTTCCGATACAAGAGCCCGAACTGCCCATGGGCTTTGGCAATGGCGCATTAGGCCGGAACGAACCGGCCGGACGCGCCTGGCGGACAGGATCGAGGAAGAGCCATGAAAATCGCGGGACTCGTGTTGGCGGCGGTGCTGGTCGCGGCGGCGGCAGCGTCCGCTCAGGCGCTCTACATCAACGACGTGGTCCACGTCACCCTGCGCGCCGGTCCAGGATACGACCACAAGACGGTCACGGTACTGCGTTCCGGCGATCGGGTGGACGTCCTGGAAAAGGGCGGCGACTGGTCCCGGGTCAAAGCCCCCGACGGTAGCCAGGGCTGGGTCCTGGCCCGCCTCTTGACCGAAAAAACCCCCAATGCCCTCAAATTGCGGCATCTGGAGCAGCAGCTGGAGGCCATTCAAGGCCGCGGCGGTCCCACGGGCGAGGATCTGGCCGCCCTGGTGGAGGAAAAATTGCAGCTGCAAAACACCCTGGCCGAAGTGCGCTTCGAGCTGGAGGCCCTGCGCCAGGCCTACGCCGAACTGGAAAAGCAGGGGGGGCCGGATCCCCAGGCGGACCAGGATCTGGCCAGCGCGCGCCAGCAGCTGGACCGCCAGGCTGAAGCCCTGGCCCAGTGCCGCCGCGCGGCGGCCGAGACGCAGCGGGAAAAAACCCTGGGGTGGTTTCTGGCCGGCGCCATGGTGCTGCTGGCCGGCCTGCTCATTGGTTTGGCCATGGGACGCCGGCGCACTTCGAAACTCTATTAAAAGGACGGAAAAAACGGCCCATGCACGCAACCGACACGATTATCAGCACCGATTTTCTGGTCATCGGCAGTGGAGTGGCCGGACTGGCCTTCGCCCTGAAGGCGGCTCCCCACGGCCGTGTGGCCCTGGTGACCAAACGAGACGTCATGGAAAGCAACACCACCCACGCCCAGGGCGGCATCGCCTCGGTCTTCGGGCAGCTGGATTCCTTCGACCTGCACATCCGCGACACCCTGGATGCCGGAGACGGGCTCTGCCATCGGGACGTGGTGGAGCTGGTGGTGCGCACCGGGCCGGCGCGGATCCGGGAACTGATCGAACTGGGGGTCAAGTTCAACCTCGACCAGTCCCGGCAGGGCGAGGCCCAGAGCGCCGACCTGGATCTGGGCCAGGAGGGCGGACACAGCCAGAAGCGCATCGTCCACGCCCAGGACATGACCGGCCTGGAATTGGAGCGGGTCCTGGTGAGCCACGTACGCGCCGAACCGCGCATCGACCTGTACGAAGAGCATATCGCCATCGATTTGATCACCTGCTCGACACGCATGAAGCGCGGAATGGTGACCACCGGGTACGAAAATGTGTGCCTGGGGGCCTACGTGCTGGACCGGCGCACCGGGCAGGTCAAGACCGTGGCGGCCAAGATCACCCTGCTGGCCACCGGCGGCGCCGGCAAGGTCTACCTTTACACCAGCAATCCGGATGTGGCCACCGGCGACGGCATCGCCATGGCCTACCGGGCCGGGGCCACGGTGGCCAACCTCGAATTCGTCCAGTTTCATCCCACCTGCCTCTATCATCCGGAAGCCAAGAATTTCCTCATCTCGGAGGCCGTGCGGGGCGAAGGCGGCGTGCTGGTGGACGCCGCCGGCCGGCCCTTCATGCACAAGTACGATCCGCGCAAGGACCTGGCCTGCCGGGACGTGGTGGCCCGGGCCATCGACACCGAGCTGAAGCAAAGCGGAAACGAGGCCGTCTACCTGGACATTTCCCACCGGCCGGCGGACTTTGTCCGGCAGCGCTTTCCCAATCTGCACCGACGCTGCCTGGAGTTCGGCTTCGACATGACCCGCCAGCCCCTGCCGGTGGTGCCGGCCGCCCATTACATGTGCGGCGGCGTGGTCACCGACATGCTGGGAAAGACCGACATCCAGCGGCTCTACGCCGTGGGCGAGACCGCCTGCACCGGACTTCACGGGGCCAACCGTCTGGCGAGCAACTCGCTCATCGAAGCACTGGTGTATGCCGATCAGGCGGCCCGTCAGGCCTGCCAGGATTTGGCGACGCTCGACTTTTCCGCCGCCCCTGGGCCGGCGCCCTGGGACGAGGTGGGCACCAGCGACAGCGACGAGCGGATCGTGGTCTCCCACAACTGGGACGAAATCCGCCGCTGCATGTGGAACTACGTCGGTATCGTGCGCTCGGACAAGCGTCTGGACCGCGCCCGGCGCCGCATGGAGAACATCCAGAACGAAATCCGCGAATACTACTGGGATTTCAAGGTGGAGCCGTATCTGATCGAACTGCGCAACATCGCCACGGTGGCCGAACTGATCGTGCGCTGCGCCCTGCACCGCAAGGAGAGCCGCGGACTGCACTACAACATCGAATACCCCCGGCGCGACGACCGGCGCTGGCTCAAGGACACGGTGCTGCGCCGGGCCCAGGTCGGTTGACAAGGGCAACCGGCATCTTAAATTAAACCGATACGTGTGACCTTGCCGCCATTTTTTGAATTCACCGATCCAATTGGATGCGCAACCCAGCGGGTAGGACAATGAGCACCAAGCGCGACTATTACGAGGTCCTGGGCGTCGGGCGCCAGGCCTCCGATGCCGAGTTGAAAAGCGCTTATCGCAAACTGGCCCTCCAGTACCATCCGGACCGCAATCCCGGGGACCGGGCCGCCGAAGAAAAATTCAAGGAAGCCGCCGAAGCCTACGAAGTCCTGCGCGACCCCCAGAAGCGGCAGATCTACGACCAGTACGGCCATGCCGGGCTCGAAGGAAGCGGGTTTACCGGTTTTGGCGGCTTCGAGGATATTTTTTCCAGCTTCGGCAGCATCTTCGAAGACCTGTTCGGTTTCGGCGGCCGCCGGTCCGGACGCAGCCGGGTCCAGCGCGGCGCCGACCTGCGCTACGATCTGAAGCTTTCCTTCATGGAAGCGGCCTTCGGGGTGGAGCGGGCCATCGAGCTGGAAAAGCGGGAGCGGTGCTCCGAATGCGGCGGCAACGGCTGCGCCCCGGGAACGGGCCCGGAAACCTGCAGCCAGTGCCACGGAATTGGCCAGGTCCAGCGCAGCCAAGGCTTTTTCACCGTGCGCACCAACTGCCCGCGCTGCGGAGGCCGGGGCCAGACCATCAGCCAGCCGTGCCGCCAGTGCCGCGGCAACGGACAGGTGATGGCCACCAAGCGCGTATCGGTGAAGATTCCCGGCGGAGTGGATACCGGCAGCCGCCTGCGTCTGTCCGGCGAGGGCGAGTCGGGGGTCAACGGCGGCCCCCCGGGGGATCTCTACGTGGTGGTGCATGTGGCGGAGCACGACTTTTTCAAGCGCGACGGCAACCATGTCGTCTGCCAGGTGCCCGTCTCCATGATCCAGGCGGCCCTGGGCGCCGAAATCCCGGTGCCGACCCTCAACGGGGAAAAGACCCTGGAGATTCCCAAGGGAACCCAGTTCGGCGATGTCTTTCGTCTGCACGGCGAAGGGATTCCGTCGCTGCGTAACGGATCCCGGGGCGATCAGATCATTCAGGTCCTGGTGCGCACCCCCACCCATCTCAACCGCAAGCAGGAAAAGCTGCTGGCCGAATTCGCCAGCCTGGAATCGGGCAAGCTGAGCAGCAAACTCAAGCACATTCTCAAAGGCAGCGCCAAGGCCGCCAACTGAAGCCGCCGCACACTTGACGGCCTCGGGCGTAAAAGCGGCCGCGCGTCAGGCCGGATCCCGGGAACCGGACCCGGACGGGGAAGCTCGCATGTACGAACTGAAAGTGGTCACCCGCTTTGCCGCGGCCCATCGCCTGACGATGGTGGGCGAGAAATGTGAACATCTGCACGGCCACAACTGGAAGATCGAGGCCTGCGTGACCGGCGAAGATCTCGACAAGGGCGGGGTGCTGCTCGATTTCGGCCGGATCAAAAGCCACGTACGCGACATCATGGGGCTTGTCGACCACCGTTTTCTCAACGAACTGGAATGGTTCACCGAGGAGACGCCGCCGTCTTCGGAGCATATCGCCCGATTCGTGGCCCAGCGCCTCCAGCAGCGCCTCGAGTCGACCGGGGTGCGTGTTTCGCGGGTCTCGGCCTGGGAATCGGACGACGCCTGCGCCACCTACTATCCCTGAGGCAGGGGAAGTCCGGCGCGCCCCAGGGCGGCCGTTCAGCCGCCGTCGATCCCCAGGTGGGCCATCAACTGGTCCCGGGTCACGATGGCCACCGTGTCCGGCACCGCCCGGCGGATGTTTTCCAGCCCGCCTTCCTGCCGATCCACCAGCACCACCGCCCGAACCACCTCGAGCCCCTCCTGCCGGGCCCGTTCGACGGCGGTGAGGGTCGATCCGCCGGTGGTGGCCACATCATCCACCACCGCCACCCGCTGGCCGGGGGCCAGATCCCCTTCGATCCACTTGACGATTCCGTGGTCCTTCTGGTGCTTGCGAATGGAAAAGGCCTTCATGGGGCAGCCCCGCAGCTGGGAGGCGAAGGCCGTGGCCACGGCGATGGGATCGGCGCCGAAGGTCAACCCGCCCACCGCGTCCAGGTTCAGGTCCTTGAGGGCGTCAAAAACCAGATGCCCCACGAGAAACATCCCCCGGGGATGGAGGGTGGTGGGTTTGCAGTTGACGTAAAAATGGCTCGTCCGGCCGGAAACGAGGCGAAAACAGGGGGTCTGGCTGTACTTGAAAGACTTCTGGCACAGCAGATCGATCAGTTCGCGGTTCATGGGCGGCGCTGTCCGGGATCTGGGTGGGAGGCAAAGCCAGGGTTGATATTAACTGTCTGATTTGATATTAGAAAGCCTCCACTGAAACGGAAGAAGCGGGTCTGCGGGACTCAGTGGAGGCTCCGAGCAGGGAAAACTGGTGACAGCACTCCCTGAACTCGCCTCCCGCATATCAACGAATCTTGCACCGGTCAATCCCCAAGCGACCGACGGCGTGAATCAACGACCTTGAACCCTGCCCAAAGACCTGGCCCGAAGGACCGGCACCCTGCGGCGCCATGCCCTTACGGAGTCTTTCCATGACGACCGTCGCACCCCGATGGCCTCCTGACGGCCAGCCGGCGACGGACAAAAACGCCGTCATCCGCATCTATGGCGCCACCCGCAGCTACGGGGCCCACAAGGCCCTGGACAACGTGACCCTGGCCATCGCCCGAAACGCGTTCGTTTTTGTCACCGGCCCCAGCGGCGCGGGCAAGACCACCCTGCTCAAGCTGATCTATCTGGGAGTCCGTGCCAGCCAGGGCCAGGTCCTGGTGGACGGCATGAACCTGGCGCGCATCGGCCGGCGCCGGATTCCCCTGCTGCGCCGCAAACTGGGGATCGTTTTCCAGGACTACAAACTGATCCCCACCCGCACGGTATTCGAAAACGTGGCCCTGGTCCTGGAGGCCGCCGGAGTGCCGCGGCGGGTTCTGGAACAGAAGGTGCATCGCGTCCTGCAGACGGTGAACATGGCTCACCGGCGAGAGGCCCTGCCGCCGAGCCTTTCCGGCGGCGAGCAGCAGCGGGTGGCGGTGGCCCGGGCCGTGGTGGGCGATCCGCTGATCCTGCTGGCCGACGAGCCCACCGGAAGCCTGGACAGCGAGTCGGCCGCGGTGGTGCTCGAGCTGATCCGGCGCTTTCACCAGCGCGGCGGCACGGTGGTGCTGGCCACCCACGACCGCCAGTTGATCCAGAGCATCCCGGCCCGGGTGATCCGTCTGGTGGACGGTCGGAGCGTGGAGGGTTGACATGCCCCTGTACCTGCGCAAGGCGCTTCAAGATATCGCCGCCAATAGATTCCTCAACGCCGTTACCGTGATGACCATCGCCCTGGCGGTGGTCATCACGGGGGCCTTCGGGCTCTTTTTCATCAATGCCGGGGATCTGCTCGATTCCTGGCGCCGGGGAATCCGGCTGATGGTCTACCTGGAATCGGACCTGACAGAGGCCCGGCGCCTGGAAATCAAGTACCGCCTGGAGCAGATGGCCGAGGTGGGCCAGACCCGGTTTGTGGGGCGCGCCCAGGCCATGGCGCGGCTGCGCGGCCAGATGGGGCCCCAGGCCTCCCTACTGGACGGCCTGGAGGAAAATCCCCTGCCCGACGCCTTCGAGGTGGATCTCCAGCCCGAGGCTGTGGATGCGGACCGGGTCGCCGCCCTGGCCGGACAAATCGCCGATCTGGCGGGCGTCGAGGAGGTCTCCTACGGCCGGCAGTGGCTCGAGCGTTTCGGCGGGCTGCTGGCTCTGGTGCGCCTGGCCGTTTACGGCCTGGGGGGCCTCTTTTTCCTGGCGGCCCTCTTTTTCGTGGCCAACACGATCCGCCTGATCCTCTACAACCGGCAGGAGGAGTTGACCATCATGCGGCTGGTGGGGGCCAGCGAGCGCTTCATCCGCACCCCCTTCTACCTGGAGGCCCTGATCCAGGGGGCCGCCGGCGGGACGGCAGGCCTGGGCATCCTCTATGGCATCTATCTGGCGGCCCAGGCCAACTTGAGCGCCAGCTTGGTCGGATTCGGTTTCGCCTGGCGTTTTCTGCCATGGTACAGCGGCCTGGCGGTGGTCGCCGCCAGCATGTTCATCGGGTGGCTGGGGTGTTTCGTATCCCTGCGACAGTTTATCAAAACGGCCTGAGCCTGCTGGCGGCCCTGGCGATTCTGAGCGCCACCGCCTGGGCCGAAGAGCGCCAGGCCCTGGTCAAGGTGGAGCGGCTCAATGTCCGGGCCAGGCCCAGCCTGGAGGCGGAGATCCTCGGCACCCTTTCCCGGGGGGACCGGGCCCCGGTCCTGGATCGCCGCCCCGGCTGGATTCAGGTGGCCTTCGGAAAAGCCGCCGGTTTCGTGGCCGACCAGGCAGATTATGTGGCCCTGGTGGCACCCCTGAAAGATCCGGCGCCCGAAGCCCCGCTCGACCACCTGCGGCGGCAGGCCGCGGCCATCGAACGCCAGATCGCCGCCGGCAAGGCCGAGGTGGCCGCCATGGGACAGCGGGAGCGCACCGCGGTGGCGCAATTGGAAGAGATCGAGCGGCGCCTGGATGATGCCCGCCGGCGGCTGGCCGGCCTGAACGGGGACTTGGCCGAACTGGAAGCCCGCATGGCCGCCACCCGCCAGCAGCTGGCCGACATGCGGCAGGCGCGGCAGATGCTGGCGAGCCGGACGGGCCGGCGCCTGGCGGCCCTCTACAAGATGTACTGGCTGGGCCAGATCCAGGTGCTGGCCGCCGCACCGACCCTCCACGACTGGCTCCAGCGCGAAGACGCGCTGCGCCATATCCTGGCGGCCGACGCCGAAAACCTGGACATGCTGGCCCGACATCGCGCCGACCTCGAGGCCCTGACCGCCACTCAGACGGCCCAGCAGCAGTCCCATGCGGCGCTGGCCGCCGAGATCCAGGCCCGCCTGGAGGCCGAAGCCCGGGAAAGGAAAGAACGCCAGCAGCTTCTCAGCGCGATCCGCGGCCAGAAATCCTTTCAACTGGCGGCCATCGAAGCCCTGACGCAGGCGGCCGCGCGGCTGGACAAGGCCATGGACCGACTGGCCATCCCGGCGCCCCCCGGGGTCCCGGCGCGCGGCCAGACCTTCGAAACACGCAAGGGGTTGCTAAGCCTGCCCGTCGGCGGTAAAATCATCCACTCTTTCGGTCCGTATCGCCACCCGCAGTTCAACGTGATGAATTTTCGCGGCGGAATCGACATTCGGGCCGAACGGGGCGAGCCGATCCGGGCCGTCCACCCGGGCCGCATCGTCTATGCCGAGTGGTTCAGCGGCTATGGCAACATGATCATCATCGACCACGGGGATGCCTACCACACCGTCTATGCCCATCTCGACGCCCTGTTCAAGGAAAGCGGCGCCGCCGTGGACGGCGGTGAAGTCATCGCCACCGTGGGCGACAACGGCTCCCTGGAGGGCACCCTGCTCCATTTTGAGATCCGCCATCACGGTAAACCCATAGACCCGTCGGGATGGCTCAAGGCGGGTTGACGCGCCCTGCGCGCCACACGAGGAGATTGTCAGATGGCCCATTCACCCACCCGGACGCGCGTCTGGATTGCAATGCTCGCCGCGCTGCTGCTCTGGACCGCGGGATCCGGATTCTTGCAGCATCTGCACGCCAGCGGGGAAGACATCTACAAGGGGCTGAAAACCTTCACCGACGTCATCGAGATTATCGAAAAGAGCTATGTCGACGAGGTGGACACCAAGGACCTGATCCAAAAGGCCATCCAGGGAATGGTGAGCAGCCTCGATCCCCACTCGGCCCTGCTGCCGCCCGAGGCCTTCGAGGATCTGAAAATCGATACGCGCGGCGAGTTCACCGGTATCGGGATCAGCATCAGCCTCAAGGACGGTTTTATCACCGTGGTGGCCCCCATCGAGGGGACCCCGGCCTGGAAGGCGGGGATCCAAGCCGGAGACCGCATCGTCGAAGTGGACGGCAAGGCCACCCGGGACCTGCGCGAAGCGGTCAAGATGATGCGCGGACCGCTGGGTACGCCCGTGAAGGTGACCGTCCTGCGGGAAGGAGAGCCCGATCCCATCGATTTCAACCTGGTCCGGGACGTGATCCCCATCGAAAGCGTGCGCAGTCTGTCGCTGCGCCCCGGCTACGGCTACGTCTGGATCACCCATTTCCGGGATCAGACCGCCGACGACCTGCGCAAGGCCCTGGCGGAACTCGACCGGCCGGAAGCCCCGCTCAGGGGGCTGATCCTCGATCTGCGCGACAACCCCGGCGGACTGTTGCCCCAGGCCATCGAAGTGTCCGATCTCTTTCTGGAAAAAGGGACCATCCTCTCCATCAAGGGCCGCCTCAAACGCCACACCAAGATTTTCGACGCCAAACCGGACGCCAGCCCTCCCCGATACCCCATCGTGGTATTGATCAACGGCGGCAGCGCCAGCGCCTCGGAGATCGTCGCCGGCGCCCTCCAGGACCACCACCGGGCCCTTATTCTGGGCACCACCACCTTCGGCAAGGGGTCGGTTCAGACGGTGGAAAACCTGCGCGACGGATACGGGCTCAAGCTGACCATCGCCCGGTATTATACCCCCAGCGGCCGCAGCATTCAGGCCAAGGGCATCGAACCGGACATCGAGGTGGCCGCATGGTCTCCTGAACCGGGACCCGACGGGGCCGCGGACGAACGCCACATCTCGGAAAAGGACCTGCGCAATCACCTCGAGGCCGAGGGCCACGAGCAGGCGCCCGAGTCCCCGGAGGATGCGCCTGAACTGGTGCCCGAGGACGGCGGCGCGCCCCCCGATCCCGGCAAGCCCAAACCCCGAAGGCGCCGGCCGGGGGCCATGCCCCCGCGGGTGGGCCCCCTGAGCGTCGAACGGCTCGCCGGCGACAACCAGGTCATGCGGGCCCTGGACATTCTGATGGGCTACGAGATTCTCAGCCGCAAGCAGGGCTGAGACCCCTTCCCAACGCTCCAGACCGTCAAAAAATCGACCGGCGCGTCCGCCCCTGGGCGGACCAGGCGCGCAAAAGGCGATCCATGGCCCAAAAGAAAGCCCCGCTGCGGCCCAAGGCCGGGGCGGGTCGTCCCGTTTCCGCCCGGCGCAGAAAAAAGCCCACCCCCTACCCCAAGGTCTGGTGGGCCCTGGCGCTGCTGCTGACCGTGGTGGTGGCCGCCGTCATCGGGGTGCGCCTTTTCCTGCCGCCCCATCCGTCCTCCCGGCCGGTGGCCGAGGCCCCCAGGGTCATCCGCAAGGCGCCGGCCCCGCCACCTTCCGCCCCGGTCGAAGCCCCCAAGACCGCTCCCAGACCGCCGGCCGCCCAGGGCCCGCCTCCGGCCGCCACGGTCCCGGCAGCGGCGGCGCCGCCCGCCTACGAGGTCTTTCCGCCGGCCGAGGAGCTTCCGCCACCGGCGCTCGCGGCGCCGGCCGGACCCGTCGCGGAACGCCCCCGGGTGGCCCTGGTGATAGATGACATGGGCTACCAGCGGTCCCTGGACGAAGCCTTCCTGGCCCTGGACGCCCCCCTCACCGTGGCCGTGCTGCCCTTCAGCCCCCATGGCCAGCGCATCGCCGCAGCCGCCCGGCGCAGCGGCCGCCAGGTCATGCTTCACCTGCCCATGGAGCCCGAAGAGTATCCCCGCGTCGATCCCGGCCCCGGCGCCCTGCTGACGCAGATGACGCCGAACCGGCTCCTCGACCAGCTGCGTCTCAACCTGGAACAGGTGCCCGAGGCCGTGGGGGTCAACAATCACATGGGGTCCCGCCTGACCCAGGATTCGGACCGGATGAACCAGGTCTTTTCGGTACTCAAGGAGCGCGGCCTGTTCTTTGTCGACAGCCGCACCACCGGAAAGAGTCTGGCCTACCAGTCGGCCCGTCTCTTGAACGTCCCCTTCGCCCAGCGCGACGTATTCCTCGACCATGTCCAGGATCCGGACTTTGTCCGCCGGCAGCTGGACGAACTGGTGCGCCAGGCGGAAAAGCACGGCGAGGCCATCGGGATCGGCCATCCCCACCCGGTCACCCTGGAAGTGCTGCGCGAGCGTTTGCCGGCCATCCGCCAGCGGGTGGAACTGGTGCCGGCCTCAGAGATGGCCCGTCCCCTGATCTGACCGGCGGCCGGCAGGCACCGCCACCAGGGCGACCCAGTCCTCCAGGCGGCGGATCTCCACGACGGTCAGACCGGCCGCCACCATGGCCGCCTCGACCCGGGCCGCGTTCTGCGCCACGATTCCCGAGGCGATCACGCACCCGTCTGCGGCCAGAACCCGCACCGCCTCGGGAAGGATGGGGATGATGACCTCGGAGAGGATGTTGGCCACCACCAGGTCGTAGGCCCCGTCGGCCGCCTGGTGAATCGTGCCCTGCTGAATGCGCCAGCGCTCGGCGGGAATCCGGTTGGCGCGCAGGTTTTCGGCGGCCACCGCCACCGCCACCGCGTCGATGTCCAGCCCGGTCATCTGTCCGGCCCCCAACCGGGCGGCCGCCAGCAGGAGGATCCCCGACCCGGTGCCCACATCCAGGACCCGCCCGCAGGCCGGCAAGGCCGCCTCCAACAGTTCCAGGCAAAGGCGGGTGGTGGGATGGGTGCCGCTGCCGAAGGCCATCCCCGGATCGATTTCCAGCACGATGTCCTCCGGGCCGGGGTTGTATGCGTGCCAGGTGGGCTTGACCACCAGGCGCCGGCCTACCCGCAACGGGTGAAAGAACGCCTTCCAGGACTCGGCCCAGTCTTCGTCGCGTACCGGACGGGCCAGGATTTCGGACTGCACGCCCACCCGGTCCGCCAGCCCGGCCAGCCCGTCGGCCAGGGCCTGGCGCCGCTGGTCCAGGGTCGCGTCCACCGGCAGATACCCGGTCACGGCGTGATGGGCCGGTGGCGGCACGGCATCGGCGCCCCAGTCGGCGTGGGGATCCTTTTCCGGGGCTTCCATCACCACCCCGGCCACCCCGATCTCGTAGAACCGGTCGGCGATGAGGTCGGCGGCCAGGTTCGGGTCCCGGCTCTGGAAAATCACCTTCAGCTCAAGCCACTCCATGGGTCTGCCTCAAGGCCCGAGGGCCGAAATCATCGCTTCCAGCGCTCCCGGGGCGGATTGAAATAGCCGTGCAGGAGGCGCGGAAATTCCCGCCGCAGCGCCTCGATCAGGCGGCCCATGCCCAGGGGCGGCCCCAGGGGGGCCGCGGCCCTCATGGCCCCGTGGTAGCGCAGGGGATCGTAGTTGAGGTTGCGCCACTGGATCATGTCGATGCGGTGGCGGCGTACAAAGTCGACCAGCGCCTCGGCCTCCTCGGGGGCATCGGTGACGCCGGGGCAGTTGAGGTAGTTCACGGCCACGAAGCGTCCCCTGGCCCGGGCCAGGTCGATACTGGCGGTGACATCGGCGAAGCCGTAGTCCCGGGGCCTGAAATAGGCCGCATAGCAGGCCGGACGCACGCTGTTGAGGCTGACGCGGATGCTGTCCAGACCGGCGTCGAAAAGTTCGGCCAGAACCGCCGGCCGGCTGGCGTTGGTGTTCAGGTTGATGGTCCCCTGGTCGGTTTGCCGGCGGATGAGGCGAATGGCCGGGCCGATGGCCTCGGCGGCCAGCAAAGGGTCGCCCTCGCATCCCTGGCCGAAGGAAACCACCGGCCGGGGCACGCGCCGGATGTGATACAGGGCCACTTGGGCGATCTCCTCGGGGGTCGGCGTAAAATCGATGCGGTGCTGACTGCTGCAAAGCTTCGGGTCGGTTTGCAGCGAAATGCACCCCAGACAGTGGGCATTGCAGGCCCGGGACGTGGGCAGGGGGGCCTCGTAGCGGCCGAGGAAGAAATTTTTCCCCGCCGGGCACCCGTACTCCAGGGCGCAGCGCTCCAGGTGGCGGCAAAGCCGGTTGTGGGGCAGCCGTCGGCGCATCCGGGCCACTCCGGCCGCGACCCGCTCCCGGGGCATGCGCCGCAGGTCCTGGCGCGGTTCGCGGTCCACCCGAATCAGGGCGGTGCGAAAGGCCCCGCCGTGCCAGCCCACGGCCCCGTAGCTGAAAAGCGGCAAAATACGGGCTTCCGGGTTTTCCACGAAGGCGCTCAGCCGGGTGTTGACATATCCCGGAGAGTTAAAGGCCGCCACGGCAAAAAGCGGCTCCGCGGGCGCCCAGGGGTTGCGATCCACGACCTCGATCCGCCCGGTCTCCAGGGAAAACAGCAGGGGTGCGCGCTGGGGCAGCATCATCAGCTCGCCGCCGTGGGGCATCGGCAGGGTGTCGGCCGTGGTCAGGGGAATCACCTCGCTGCCGGCCATCCCCGCGGCCTGGTATCCGGGCATCTCGATGATCTGCCCGCGGGCGTCGGCCGCCAGGGCGGTGATGGGCCGCGAGCCGCGAGGGGAGAAGGCCTTTCGGGAAGCGGCGGTCATGGCGCCTGGCCCTCTTCGGCGGGCACCGGCCGATCCTCGACCGGGTAGTCGTGGATCCGGCCGTCGAAGCCGCGGATCTTCCAGACCGAACCGCTGCGGTCCGCTATCTGTTCGGGCAGCAGAGGCACCTTGCCGCCCCCGCCGGGCAGGTCGATCATGAACTGGGGCACACCGGTGCCGGGAATCCGGCCGCGCAGGGCCGCCATGATCTCCAGCCCCGTCTCGATGGGGGTTCGAAAATGGCCCGCGCCGGCCACCGGGTCCATCTGGTGCAGGTAGTAGGGCCGCACCCGGTGGGCGAGCAGGGTCCGCATCAACGCCTCCATGACGGCGGCATCATCGTTGATCCCCTTGAGCAGGACGGTCTGGCAGCCCAGGGGAATTCCGGCCTGCGCCAGGCGACGGCAGGCAGCCGCGGCCGCCGGGGTCATCTCGGCCGGATGATTGAACTGGGTGTTGACATACAACGGATGGTGCCGCGCCAGGATGCGCGCCAGGGCCGCCGTGATGCGCCGGGGCAAGGTGCAGGGCATGCGCGTGTGGATCCGCAGCAGATCCACATGCGCGATGGCCTTGAGCCGGGCCAGCAGGTCTTCGAGGGCCGCGTCGTCGAGCATCAGCGGATCGCCGCCCGAGAGGATCACCTCGCGCACCGCCGGGGTGCGCCGGATGTAGGCGATCCCGGCCTCAAGATCGGCCGCGCGCGCTGCCGGGGACCGGCCCACGCGCCGCTTGCGCATGCAGTGGCGGCAGTACAGGGCGCAGCGGTCCGACACCAGGAACACCACCCGGTCCGGATAGCGGTGGATCAGCCCGGGGACCGGCGACTGGGCCTCCTCGGCCAGCGGGTCGGAGGCCTGCCCGTCATCTTTTAGTTCCATCGGATCCGGCACGGCTTGGCGCCAGAAAGGATCGCCGGGCCTCTGGATCAACGCCTTCCAGTAAGGATTGATGCGCATGGGATAGCGGGCCGCCACCGCATCCAGGGCGTGGCGGTCCACCGGCCAAAGCCGGTCGAGGGCCGCCGGCCGGGTGATGCTGGCGGCCAGCAGGCGTTTCCATTGCGGTGGGTTGAGCAGGTGGTGCATGCCAAAAGGCCTCTTGCTGTCGATAAAAAAGGCGGCCCGCCGTGGCGCGGCGGGCCGGTTCAGGTTGCGAGCCAGATTAGCGGAAAACCGGTCGGGGTTCAAGTCTGGGCGGGCCCTGTATATGATAGTTTTTACCCCTTATTTTCCCCCTTTTCGCCCAGGCTTGCCTCTTGTGCGGCAGGTCCTATCTTTATTGCCAGGAAAGCGAACGTCCCAACCGACAACCCAACACACCGGGAGGTGGATCATGGCCGATACCCAGAATTACATCGAGACCGAACGCGAACGCGAAGAAGGACACGTGGACACCCGGGCGCGCAATCACGAGTGCGAGCGCCCCGACCCCAACCTGGGCTGCGATCCGGGCATTGACGTGGCCGGCTGATTCAAGGCAGCGCTTCGATAAACAAACGGGCAACCGTTCGAGATAAAAAGGCAGCGCCCTTCGGGGCGCTGCCTTTTTGGGTTTTGGCGCACGGGTGACCGGTTCTTCTGCCTGGAAAACGGGGATCACCGGTCCAGCCGCTCCACCAGCCGGTGCATCAGGCCGGTGCGCCGCCGGCTGGGCCGG
The DNA here is from genome assembly GCA_937982505.1 of uncultured Desulfobacteraceae bacterium. Classification (GTDB taxonomy): domain Bacteria; phylum Desulfobacterota; class Desulfobacteria; order Desulfobacterales; family UBA2174; genus UBA2174. Next base: position 53,429 of record CALJLV010000220.1, read on the forward strand.
TCGTTGTGCACGGCGACGGCCAGGGCCTTGCGGGTACCGATGACCACGACCCGCTCCCGGCCCCGAGTGAGCGCGGTGTAAAGCAAGTTGCGCTGCAGCAGGGGATAGTGCTGGGTGAGCAGGGGCACGATCACCGCCGGGTATTCCGATCCCTGGCTCTTGTGGACCGTGATGGCATAGGCCAGGGCCAGATCGTCTTCTTCCCCGGACGCATAGACAACACGGCGGCCATCGAATTCGACCGCCAGGCCCCCCTTGTCCGCCGGGCCGGTGACGATGCCGATATCCCCGTTGAAGATCTCCTTGGCGTAGTTGTTTTTCAGGTGCATGAGCTTGTCTCCGGGCTGGAAGCGCGCGCCCCCGCCGCTATCGGGATTGAGGGCCTTTTGCAGCACGGCGTTGAGGTTGACCGTGCCGACCTCTCCCCGGTGCATGGGGGTGAGCACCTGGACCTCGCGGATCGGATCGCAGTCGAGTTCCCTGGCCAAGGACCCGCACAGGTCCACCACCGTGTCAACCACTGCGGCCGGATCCTCGACCTCGATGAACCGGAATTCGGCATCCCGGGCCGCGGCGGCCGCCAGATCCGGCATGCGTCCCTGGCGCAGCCGGTGGGCATTGACCACGATGGGGCTGGCGGCCGCCTGGCGAAAGATGGCGGTCAATTCGTAGACCGGCAGCCGTTGGGAGGCGACCAGATCGGCCAGCACGCTGCCCGGCCCCACCGAGGGAAGCTGAAAGGCGTCTCCCACCAGCAGGAGGCGCGCGCTCAGGGGCAGGGCCTGGATCAGGTGGTGAGCGATCTCGGTGTCGAGCATCGAGGCCTCGTCCACGATCAAGGCGTCGACGTCCAGAGGGTTGTCCGCGCCGTGGAAAAATCCGCCGTCCGAGGGATTCAGGCCGAGAAGCCGATGCACCGTGGACGCCGGCCGACCAGTGACTTGGGCCAGGCGGCGGGCGGCCCGGCCGGTGGGGGCGGCCAGCAGGACCCGGCGGCCAGCGGCCCCGGCCAGGGCGCCGTAGGCCCGGATCAAGGTGGTCTTGCCGGTTCCGGGGCCGCCGGTGACGATGGCCACGCGCTGGGCCAGGCTGGCTTCCAGCACCTCAAGCTGTTCCGGAGACGGAGCGATGGCCAAGGCGGCAAAGACCCGCCGGGAAATTTCTTCGGCCGCCGGCGGGGCCTCGGGAGGGGGGACGGCCATGCAGGCGGCCAGGCGCCGGGCGATGGCCCGTTCGGCCGCGTGGAGCATGGCCGGATAGATGGCCGTGTCGTCCGGTTCATCGGGAATCGGCGCTTCCACCAGGGTGCCGGCCGCAAGCTGCTCGGCCAGACCGACCTCGGCGTCTATCCGATCGATGCCGAAGCGCTGCTCGGCGGCGCCCAGGAGCGCCTCGCGGGGCGTCCAGACATGCCCCTCGCGGCAACTGGCATCCACCAGGTAATGCAGACAGGCGGCCACCCGGGCCGGGGCATCAGCGGCCAGGCCGAGGCTCGTGGCCAGCGTGTCGGCCAGGACAAAGCCGATCCCGGGAAGATCCTGGGCCAGCCGATACGGATCCCGGCGCAGCAGGGCCTCGGCCTCGGTGCCATAGCACCGGTGAATCCGGGCCGTGTAGGCCGGACTGACCCCGTGGGACTGCAAAAACCGCATCAGCCCGCGCAGTTCATGGTGGGCGGCCCAGGCTTCGCAAATGGCCGCCGCGCGCCTGGGGCCGATGCCCGGCACCGCCCGGAGCCGATCCTGGGCCCCGGCATCCAGAACCGCCAGGGTGTCGGCGCCGAAAAAGGCCACCAGCCGTTCGGCCATGGCCGGCCCCAGGCTGGTGATGGTCCCACCGGCCAGATAGGCCCGGATCCCTTCCACGTCGGCCGGCCGCAGCACCTGGAAGCACGACACCGCAAACTGCGGCCCGAAGCGCCGATGCCGCTCCCAGCTCCCCTCCAGGCGCAGGCGCTCCCCGCTGCGCAAACCCACCAGATGGCCCACGACGGTGATCTGCCCCCCTTCCCGGGGACGAAAGCGGGCCACGGTGTACTGGGTTTCGGGATTCTGAAAGGTCACGTGGACGATGGCCCCTTCGATGACCACCGGTGCAGGGTTTTCGCGGGCTGCGGGGGACCGGCGGAGGCTCATGCGGCCGCCGTCGGCTTGAAAAGACGGACGATCCAATCGGCGGCGGCGGCCAGATCGTCCAAGACCGCGTCGGGGGTTTCGCCGTCGCGCTGCAGTTCGGCCAGGGCCTGCGCGTGCCGCCCGGTGCGCACCAGCAACGCGGCACGGCATCCGGCACGGCGGCCGCAGCGGATGTCCCGGGCGCTGTCGCCCACCATCACGGCGGCGGCCGGATCCAGACCGTGGCGCCGGCAGGCGGCCGCGATCAGGCCGGGACGCGGTTTGCGGCAGGCGCAGCCCTCTTCGGGCCGGTGGGGACAAAAGAAGACGTCCAGGATCCGCCCCCCCCGGCGCGCCACGGCCTCGGTCATGCGGCCGTGGATCTCATCCAGGCCCTGGGGGGTGATCAGACCCCGGCCGATGGCCGACTGGTTGGTGACCACCACCAGGGCGAAACCGGCCGCCGTAAGCCGCCCCAGGGCCTCGCGGCTTTTCGGGATGAACCTAAACTCGGCCCAGCTTTTGATGTAGGCGTCCGAATCATGGTTGATCACCCCGTCGCGATCGAGAAACACCACCGGCTGGCTCATCTGCTTTCCGATCCCGAGTTCATTCGGCGATGGTAAAGGCCCCTTCGAAGCCGGCGGCCCGCAGTTCAGTCTTGAAGCGGTCCGCCTCCGAGAGGGTCGTGGCGCGCCCCAGACGCACACCGTAGAGCTGGCCGTGGTCGGCATGAAAATAGGCCGTCACATGCACATTGCGATAGGTGGCTGCCAGCCGGTCGCGCAGTCGGTAAGCGTTGGCCGGATCCTTGAACGCCCCCACCTGGAAGGTGAAGTTGCCGTGGTCGTAGTCCATGGGGGTGTAGACCGGCGGCTGGCCCGCCCGCCCTTCGACCGAACGCCGCCCCAGGGCCACCACTTCCACCCGGGCCGTTCCCGGTTCCACCACCCCCAGATCCCGCGCCGCCCCGTAGGACAGATCGATGATCCGCCCCTCGACGAAGGGGCCGCGATCGTTGATGCGCAGATCCATGCGGCGACCGTTTTCCAGGTTCTGCACCCGCACCCAGGTGCCCAGGGGAAGGGTCTTGTGGGCCGCGCTGACGGCGTACATGTCATAGGGTTCGCCGCTGGCGGTGGGCCGGCCGTGAAACTGTTTTCCGTACCAGGAGGCCAGCCCCTGCTCCACATAACCGTGGGAGCTGGCCAGCGGCTGATACCACCGGCCGTCGATGGCGTAGGGTCTGGGCGCTGGGGGCGAGGCTGGAGCCGGCACCGGCTCGGCGGGGCGCGGCGCCGGTTCGGGCACCGGCGGCACGGGGGGCGCCGGCCGAACACCGGGTGCGCATGCGGCCAGAATCCACGCCGCCAGCAGCCAGCCTGCAAGGATCAGGGCGCCGGTCCGCGAAACGGCCGCCCGGCCCCGGAAGGCCCCGGGGATCACGTGTCGAGCGCGATCTGGATCACGTCGCGCATCTTTTCCACGAAATGGAAGGTGATCTGCTCCTGGACGGGGCCCGGCACGTCCTCCAGGTCCTTTTGGTTGCGCCGCGGCAGGATGATCTCGCGAATACCGGCGCGATGGGCCGCCAGGACCTTTTCCTTGATCCCCCCCACCGGCAGGACCTGGCCGCGCAGGGTGATCTCGCCGGTCATGGCCAGGTTTTTCTTGACCTTGCGGCCGGTGAGCAGCGAGGCCAGGGCCGTGAGCATGGTCACCCCGGCCGAGGGGCCGTCCTTGGGAACCGCGCCGGCGGGTACATGAATGTGCAGATCGTGGGTTTCGTAGAATTTTTCGTCCACCCCGAGGGATTTGGCGTTGGCCCGCACGAAGCTCAGGGCCGCGGTGGCCGATTCCTTCATCACGTCGCCGAGCTGGCCGGTGAGGGTCAGGCCCTTGCCCCCCTTCATGGCGGTGGCCTCGATAAAAAGGAGGCTGCCGCCCACCGGCGTCCAGGCCAGGCCCATGGCCACCCCCGGCGTCAGGGTGCGTTCGGCGGCTTCGGGAACCAGCTTCTCGGGACCCAGAAAGGCGTGCAGGTCGCTCATGCGAACGGTCACCGCGGTGGCCTTTTCCTGGGCGATGCGGGTGGCCACGCCGCGGCAGATGGTGGCGATTTCCCGCTCCAGGTTGCGCAGCCCCGCCTCTCGGGTATAGCCGTTGATGATGCGCCGCAGGGCCCCTTCGGTGAACTTGATCTGGCCGGCGTTGAGGCCATGGGCCTCGCGCTGGCGCGGCACAAGGTAGCGCTGGGCGATCTTGATCTTCTCGTCCTCGGTATAGCCCACCAGTTCGAGCACCTCCATGCGGTCGCGCAGGGCCGGCGGGATGGTGTCGAGCATGTTGGCGGTGGTGATGAACATCACCTTGGACAGATCAAAGGGCACGTCCAGGTAGTGGTCGGAGAAGGAAAAATTCTGCTCCGGGTCCAAAACCTCGAGGAGGGCCGAGGATGGATCGCCGCGAAAGTCGCTCCCCACCTTGTCGATCTCGTCGAGCATGAAGATGGGGTTCTTGGATTCGGCCCTTCGCAGCCCCTGGATGATCCGGCCGGGCAGGGCGCCCACGTAAGTGCGGCGGTGGCCCCGGATCTCGGCCTCGTCGCGCACCCCGCCCAGGGCGATGCGGTGAAACTTGCGGCCCAGGGCCCGGGCGATGCTGCGGCCCAGGGAGGTCTTGCCCGTGCCGGGGGGGCCCACGAAGCAGAGGATGGGCCCCTTGGAATCGGGTTTGAGCTTGCGCACCGCCAGGTATTCGATGATGCGCTTTTTGACCTTCTCCAGGCCGTAGTGGTCCTCGTCGAGGACCTGCTGGGCCTTGTTGATGTCCAGGTTGTCCTCGGTGGTGGCGTGCCAGGGCAGGGCGGTGATCCAGTCCAGGTATGTGGCCGCCACGGTGTACTCGGCCGAGGAGGGGTGCATGCGCGCCAAGCGGCCGATTTCGCGCTCGGCCTCCTTTTTGGCCTCGGGCGGCAGGTTGGCCGCCTGGATGCGGGCGCGGTAGTCTTCCACCTCCACCTGGCTTTCGTCCTTTTCCCCCAGCTCCTCCTTGATGGCCTTGAGCTGCTGGCGCAGGTAGTACTCGCGCTGGCTGCGCTCCATGTCTCCCTTGACCTGGCTCTGGATCTTGTTGCCCAGTTCGAGGATTTCCAGCTGCTGGGTGGCGACGCGCGTCACGGTGCGCAACCGCTCCTTGATGTCGATGGATTCGAGGACCTGCTGTTTTTCCGCCACGGTGGTGTTGATGGTGGAGGCCACCATGTCGGCCAGGATCCCCGGTTCCTGGATCGACTTGCCCATGACGCCGATCTCCTGGGGCAGCCCGGGCGAGAGCTCCACGATGCGTACCAGGAGGTTTTGCAGGTTGGCTTTGAGGGCCTCGATCTCGGTGTCGTGGTGCTCGATGTCCTTGAGGTGGGACACCCGGGCCTGGAGGTAGGGTTTTCCCTCCACGAAGGCCTCGACCCGAAAGCGCCCCATTCCCTGCACCAGCATCTGGGCCTTGTTGTCCTCGGTCTTGGCCATCTTGAGAATGATGGCGGCCGTGCCGACCTCGGCCATGTTTTCCGTAAGGGCCTTGATGGGCTGGTTTTCCTTGGGGGGCTTTTTGGATACCAGCAGCCCGACGATCCGTTTGGCGGCCATGGCCTCGTCCACCAGGCGCACCGAGGCCCCTTCCATCACCACCAGGGGAAGCACCATCTTGGGAAAGAGCGTGGCATCGAAAAGGGGCAGAATCGGGATCACGTCGGGCAGATTTTCCGGGTCTATCGCGGCCGGCGTTTGTGGCTCTGTCATGGGGACCTCCAGAGGATGAGCGAAAGGCTCAAAATAGCGGTAACGGTTCCGGCGGCCGACGAACGGATCTCATCCGTCCATGATCTCGATCCGGTGCGGCTTGTCCTGGTGCAGCTTGGCCAGCCGGATCTGCAGGAAACCGTTGGCGTAGGATGAAGAAACCACCTCGGTATCGATGGGGGCCGGCAGGTAGAGAATGCGTTCGAAACGGCCGTACTGGATTTCCGCCAGCCGATAGGTGGCATTCTGGCTGCGCGGCGGCTCGCTGCGCTGGCCGTGGATGCGCACCGCCCGGCTGTTGATTTCCACCTCCAGATCCTCCTTGGCGACACCGGCGATCTCGGCCCGCAGGACGATTTCCTCCGGCGTTTCGCAGATGTCCATGGGCGGGGTCCAACTGCCGGTACTGCTGAACATCGGGTTGACCGGGCGCGGGCGGAAGATGTCCTCCAGGGTTCGCTCGAAGCCAGATCCCAACGGGTCGAAATCCTTGCCAAAGCGAATCTTGATGTAGTCCATGATCGGCTCCTGCTGGTTGATCGATGGCGTACGGCAAACAACGGCCGCATCCTGTAAGGGATGCGGCGTCTGCCGCCCGGGGCGACACGTGGCCGCCGCATCGGCGGCCGACGGCTTTAAATCTAACATCAAGTGGTGGCCTTGTAAAGGTGGGCGAGTCGGCAGGGGATTGAAATTGTATGGAATTTTCCCGGTCCGGGTCTCTGCCTGAATCTTGACTTGACCAGCGGGGTGCTTAACTTCGATGCATTCGTAAAAAGTTCCGAATTGTCATCCCGAGCGCAGCGAGGGATCTTTTTGTAAAACAAAATGTATAATAATAGCAGATGGTTGAGATTCCTCGTCGCAAGCTCCTCGGAATAACAACGGTTGTTTTCGGCTTTTTTACGAACGTGTCAACTTTAGGGCATTGGAAAAACAAAGCCGGGGGAGGCGCAGATGGCCATTGTGCGGTGGGAACCTTTCAACAATCTCTTCAGACTGCAGGACCGCATCAACCGCATGTTCGAAGAGGCCTTCGACGGAACCTCGCGGCTGGAAGGCGAGCCGTCCACCTGCGACTGGAAACCGAGTGTCGACATCTACGAGGACGAGGCCGGAACGGTGGTGATGGTCGATTTGCCCGGGGTGCCCAAGGACCAGATCACCCTGGAAATCAAGAACGACATGCTCACCGTGAGCGGTCAACGCCCCGATGAGGCCCTTGTTTCCAGCGAGTACTACGTGCGCAGGGAGCGTGGCTGCGGCACGTTCCGGCGTGCGTTTCGCATGCAGACGGCCCTGGACCCCGCCTTGGTGACGGCCCGCTTCAAGGACGGGGTCCTGGAGATTCGCATCCCCCGGCCCGATAGCGAAACGGTGCGCAAAATCCCCATCGCCATCGATTGATCCGTGGCGGGCGGATACCCTTTGCCCGCGCAGGGCATTCAGGGTATCATGCACCCCATGGACACGGTCGGATCCCGGCGGCACCTGGCCCTGGTGGGGCTCCAATACCTGCTCTACTTCGGTGTTTTCGGCGTCTACCTGCCGTATTTCAACCTCTATTGCTACCACATCGGCTTTTCCGGGCCGCAGATCGGCTTCATTTCGGCCCTGCGTTCGGTGGTGCTGGTGGTCTTCGCCCTGGCCTGGTCGGTTCTGGCTGACCGCTTCCAGTGCCGGCGCGCCATTTTCATCGGCTGCAGCCTGGCCAGCACCGTGGCGTGGTCCTTCTACCTGAGCACGGACCGCTTCGCGCCCATGCTCCTGGTCACCCTGGCCTATGGGATCTTCTACGCGCCGCTGATCTCATTTCTCGAAGCCTTCAGCATGGATGCCCTGGGCCCGCGCAGGCGGCGCTACGGCACCTTGCGGGCCTGGGGCTCCATCGGCTTCATCGCGGTGGTGCTGGCCATGGGGCAGGTGCTGTCCCGGCACCCGGTGCAGGTCATCGTGCCGCTGATTCTGGCGGGTTCGGTCCTCCAGGCCCTCTCGGCCATGGCCCTGCCGCGGTCTGCCGTCGGCCCGCGCAGACCGGCGTGGCACGGCGGCCGGCCGCTGCGCCAGCCGCGACTGTGGCTCTTTCTGGGCGGCGCCTTTCTCATGCTCGTGAGCCACGGGGCCTACTACGGCTTTTTTTCGATTCACCTGGAGCAGGGCGGCCACAGCCCCTCTTTCATCGCCGCGACCTGGGCCCTGGCCTCGGTGGCCGAGATCGCGGCCATGCTGCGCTCCGAGCGGCTCTTCGCGCGCTTTTCCCTCAACCAGGTACTGGTCTTCTCGTTTGCCGCGGCCGCCCTGCGCTGGATCCTGGTCTGGACCGTGAGCGCCCCGGCGGCCGTCATGGCCACCCAGCTCCTGCACGCCCTGACCTACGGGGCCTTCCACATGGCCAGCATCCTCTATATCGACACCCGGATGCCCGCCGAGGCCAAGACCCTCGGCCAGGCCCTCAACAACGCCGTGACCTACGGGCTGGGGCTGATGGTGGGGTTCTTTCTCAACGGCTATCTTTTCGAGATGCTCGGCGCACGGCCGCTGTTTCTGGTCAGCGCCGGGATCGCCGTAGCCGGCGGGGGGCTGATGGCGGTGGCGGTGAAAGGCAAGTGACAAGACGCGCGAGTGCCTGCCTTTTCCCGTCAATACTCATCTCTGGCCTTCTCAAGATCCTGGATGATGCGATCCGCCGGATCTTCCTC